>NZ_CP016294.1:105000-405000 GCF_001704155.1 Stenotrophomonas rhizophila
TGTTCCTCCCGATCTCTACGCATTTCACTGCTACACCGGGAATTCCACTACCCTCTACCACACTCTAGTCGCCCAGTATCCACTGCAATTCCCAGGTTGAGCCCAGGGCTTTCACAACAGACTTAAACAACCACCTACGCACGCTTTACGCCCAGTAATTCCGAGTAACGCTTGCACCCTTCGTATTACCGCGGCTGCTGGCACGAAGTTAGCCGGTGCTTATTCTTTGGGTACCGTCAGAACAACCGGGTATTAGCCGACTGCTTTTCTTTCCCAACAAAAGGGCTTTACAACCCGAAGGCCTTCTTCACCCACGCGGTATGGCTGGATCAGGCTTGCGCCCATTGTCCAATATTCCCCACTGCTGCCTCCCGTAGGAGTCTGGACCGTGTCTCAGTTCCAGTGTGGCTGATCATCCTCTCAGACCAGCTACGGATCGTCGCCTTGGTGGGCCTTTACCCCGCCAACTAGCTAATCCGACATCGGCTCATCTATCCGCGCAAGGCCCGAAGGTCCCCTGCTTTCACCCGAAGGTCGTATGCGGTATTAGCGTAAGTTTCCCTACGTTATCCCCCACGAAAAGGTAGATTCCGATGTATTCCTCACCCGTCCGCCACTCGCCACCCATAAGAGCAAGCTCTTACTGTGCTGCCGTTCGACTTGCATGTGTTAGGCCTACCGCCAGCGTTCACTCTGAGCCAGGATCAAACTCTTCACTTAAAAACGCATAGTCCGAGGACTAAAAATTTAAAGCTGCAGATGCTTGACCGCTGGCAACGTTTCGCTTGCTTTAAAACAATTGATATGTTGCTTGATCAAACGTCTGCAAGATGGACAAATCATCCTTCCTGCAGGCGCCTTCACAAGATACCTGCGCATACTGTCAAAGAACTTGGGAGTCGGCCTCAGCGCCTTTCTCCGTGTGCCCCGACGTTTCCGTCGTTGCGAGCCGCCCATTATAGCTGGCTTTTCCGCTTCGTCAACACCCTTCTTCAAGGGCCGCCTCACCGAAGTGGACGTTGTTGCCGATGCTGCTTCGCCGTGCGACCCGAAGGTCTTTTCGTCGAAGCGAGCCGCCTATTATGTCAGGCTTTTCGTTTCCGTCAACACCTTGTTTCGAAGGATGTTGCCGCCGCTTTGGCTTGGTGTTCACCGGGGTGAAGACCGCGTCGCAGCGAGGGAGCGAATACTAAAGACTTCTCGAAATTCGTCAAGCGCTTTTTTCAATTCGTACCGACAAACGCCCGGTACCTGCCGTGTGTGGGCACAGCGCCAACGGCGATGCGCAGCACGCGCGTTGCGCGTGCTGCGCAGGGCTGCCAACAATGCAGCTTCTTGTCGTCAGGGAAGCATGCGTCATGTCTGCGGTTGCCAAGCGTTCGTTGTTGCGCGATCTCTCATTGCCCGCCGTGGTCGCAGGCTTCATTACGGTGCTGGTGGGCTTTGCCAGTTCCGCGGTGATCGTGTTCCAGGCCGCACAGGCGGTCGGTGCAACGCAGGCGCAGATCGCATCGTGGATGTGGGCGTTGGGCCTGGGCATGGGCGTGACCTGCATCGGGCTGTCGCTGCGCTACCGCGTTCCCGTGGTGACTGCATGGTCGACCCCTGGTGCCGCGATGCTGGTGGTAGGCACGGGCGCAGTGGCCTATAGCGATGCCATCGGGGCATTCGTACTGGCGGCGGTGCTGGGGATGCTGGCCGGCTTCTCCGGTGTGTTCGCCAAGGTCATGCGCCGCGTGCCGATGGCGTTGGCCGCCGGCATGCTGGCCGGCGTACTGCTGCGCTTCGGGTTGGAGGTGTTCGTCTCCATGGGCACGCAGCTGGGCATGGCGCTGGCGATGTTCGCGACCTGGCTGGTCGGGCGCCGGCTTTTCCCCCGTTACGCCGTGATTGCCACCCTGCTGGTGGGCGTAGGCGTTGCCGTTGCACAGGGCCTGCTGCATGCCGAACAGCTGCGGCTGGAACTGGCCACGCCGGTGTTCACTTGGCCTACCCTGTCTTGGCCGGCGGTATTCGGCATCGCCCTGCCCCTGTTCGTGGTCACCATGGCCTCGCAGAACATTCCCGGGGTCGCCGTGATCCGGGCGTCCGGCTACGACACCCCGATTTCCCCCGTCATCGGCTGGATCGGCGTGGCCAACACGGTGCTGGCCCCGTTCGGCGCCTACGGCCTCAACCTCGCGGCGATCACGGCGGCCATCTGCATGGGACGCGAAGCGCATGAGGATCCGGCCCGGCGTTACGCCGCTGCCGTGGCTGCCGGTGCCTTCTACATCGTGGTGGGCCTGTTCGGCGCCACGGTGGCCGCGGTATTCGCCGCCTTCCCGAAGGAACTGGTGGCCTGCGTCGCCGGTATCGCCTTGTTCGGCACCATCGCCAACAGCCTGGCCATGGCCCTGCGCGAGGAAAGCGACCGCGAGGCCGCACTGGTCACCTTCCTGGTGACCGCCTCAGGCCTGTCGCTGGGCGGGATCGGCTCTGCCTTCTGGGGCCTGGTGGCCGGCGGCATCTGCCTGCTCGCCTTGCGGCCGCGCGGTCCCGCCCTGCCCTGAGCGCTGACCGCGCTTACTGGGGCAGGACGCGGAGGGTCTGCACCAGGCTGTGGCGCGCGCCCGGGGCCAGGGTGACCACGTCCGGGCCGGCGTTGGCCGCCTCCAGGCACACGTAGTGCTTCCAGCCGGCGCCGACGTCGGCCATCTTCGCCGCTCCTGCCTGGCCGGGGTTCCAGGCCACCAGCGAACGACTGCCCTGGGTACTGATCTCGATGCTGCGCTTGAGCCCAGGGTCTTTCAGCACGTAACGGCCACCGGCCTGGGTATAGATGCGGTCGCTGCGGCCGGGGTCACGCGGGTCGTTGAGCGACCAGTCGCCCTGTTGGGTGCGCGGGGTGGCGTAGTTCTCGAACTTGTCCAGGTAGGTCAGGCCATCCAGCCCGGACACGCTGACCTGCATGGCGTCGCTGACCTTGAAGTAGTTGTGCAGCGCCTGGGTGAAGGTGACCGGCTGGCGGCCGGTGTTCTCGGTGACCAGGCGCTGTTCGAGGGTGCGGCCGACCCGCAGCTGCATGCTCAGGCGCAGGTCGAGGGTGTCCAGCGCCGGCGGGGCGAGGGTCAGCACCACGGTGCCATCGGCTTCGCGCTGCGCGCTCTGCAGGGTCCATGGCACGTTGCGCACGAAGCCATGCGAGGGCACGTCACTGCCCTGCCCCTGTTTGCCGAAGTACGGCCAGCACACCGGGCTGCCGCCGCGGATCGGGGTGGGCAGCGCCTGCGCGGTGGGCGACAGCCACAGCACGTCCTGGCCGCCCTTGGGAATGAAGGACAGCAGCTGCCCGCCAAACACGGAGATCGCGGCAGTGGCCAGCGGGGTTTCCACCTTCCAGGCCGGGAAGCCCTGGATGTCGACGATGCTCAGGCCCTCGAGCTTGGGCAGCGCGGCGTCGGGGACGGCCGGCGACTGCACGAGGCGGGCGTGGTTGGGCGGCAGGGAGAATGCGGTGCTGTCGGGCATGGCGGTAGTGGGCTTGGGTAGAGGGGGTGCGCTGCGCAGCGCGGTGAGGATGCGTTGGCCGGCGCGGCCGTCCGGATTGGGCCAGCCCAGCGCCTGCTGTTCGGTCTGGATGGCACGCCGCGTGGCAGTGCCGACCATGCCATCGGCGGCACCGATATCGTGGCCGCGTGCCAGCAGCAGGGTCTGCAGCTCGCGGCGTTCAGTGCGGCCAATGCCGGGATCGTCGGTGGGCCAGGCCGCCACGATGCCGGGGCCGCCGCGCAGGCGGTCGGCCAGGGTGGCAATGGCCAGGGCATAGCTCTCCGCAGCGTTGTAGGCGTAGATCGCGTCGTAATTGCGGAACACCAGCCAGGCCGGGCCCTTGGCGCCGGTGGGCAGCAGCAGCGCGGCGTTGGCATCCTCGGGCAGTCCCGCAGGCGCGAGCGCGCCGCCGCCGATGGGGGCAATGCCCAATGCCCGCCAGGCCGCGAGCGGCTTGCGCTGGGTGCGCCCGGCCAGGCTGGCGTTGAAGCCGGCGGGGATCGTGACTTCGATGCCCCACGGCTGGCCGGTACGCCAGCCGGCCTGCTTGAGATAATTGGCAGTGGAAGCCAGCGCGTCGGGAATGCTGGCGACCAGGTCGCGGCGGCCATCGCCATCGCCGTCCACCGCGATACGCGCATAGGTGGAGGGCATGAACTGGGTGTGGCCGAAGGCGCCGGCCCAGGAGCCGGTCAGGCCATCGGCACTCAGATCACCGGCGTCGAGCAGCTTGAGCAGGGCCAGCAGCTCGCCGCGGAAGAACGGCTGGCGGCGGCCGTTGCAGGACAGCGTGGCCAGTGACTGCAGCAGCGGGCGCTTGCCGAATACGCGGCCGTAATCGCTCTCCACGCCCCAGACCGCGACGATGGTGGCCGGATCGACGCCGTATTGCGCGGATACGCGGGCGAGCAGGGCGCGGTGCTCGTCCAGGCGGGCGCGGCCGTCGTCGACGCGTTGGGTATCGACCAGGGCGGCCAGGTAATCCCACAACGGCGTGGTGAACTCCGGCTGCGCATCCAGCAGCGGCAGCACGCTCAGGTCCGGGGTGAGGCCGGCGGTGAGCCGGGTGAACCCGGCCGCGCTGACGCCCTGCTTGAGCGCCTGCGGCTGCAACGTGGCCAGGCAGCGGTCGAAATCGTCCTGCGGCGCGGCAGCGGCCGGGGCGCTGGCCAGGCACAGCGCGCCCAGCAAGCCGACGGTGGTAAACCTCATTGGCGTGAATCCCTGCAGCCAAGTGTTACCGCATCATAGCGGCAACCCACGCGGTTCAGGCCCGTTCCAGCAACCGCAGGCCGAAGGCGGGGGCATCGGCATTCCACTGCATGCGCACGCGCAGGCCGGCCTCGGCGATCAGCGCGCCGAAGGCGGCGTCGGTGTACTTGTGGCTGTATTCCACCGTCATCGCTTCGCCGTCGGCGAAATCGAACGCGCGGCCGGCCACGTGCACCCGCTGTGCGCAACGGCTGACCAGCTCGGTTTCAATGCGCAGGCGCGGCACGCTGTAACGCGCGCGGTGCTCGAAGCCGTCCAGGTCGAAGTCACTGCCGATCTCGCGGTTGAGCCGGCGCAGCAGGTTGAGGGTGAACGCCGCCGTGACCCCGGCCGCATCGTTGTAGGCCGCTTCGATCAGTGCCGGGTCCTTGTGCAGGTCGATGCCGATCAGCGCCAGCCCGGTGGGGCCCATGGTCTGGCGCATGGCATCGAGCAGCGCCACGGCATCGTCGTGGGCGAAGTTGCCAAGCGTGGAACCTGGGAAGAACAGCAGCCGGCGTGCCGGTTCGCGCTGCGGTTCGGGCAGCGTTACGGGGCGGGTGAAGTCAGCGCAGACCGGCAGCATCTCGATCTCCGGCAGCGCTTCGGCCAGGCGTGCCACGCTGTCGAGCAACGCCGCGCGCGAGATCTCGATGGGGGTGTAGGCCACCGGATCGGCCAGGGCATGCAGCAGCAGCTCGGTCTTGCGCCCGCTGCCACTGCCGAGTTCCACCACGTGCAGGTGCGGCCCCACCGCGCGGGCGATCTCGGCGCTGACCTGCTGCAGCAGCTGCAGCTCGGTGCGCGTGGGGTAGTACTCCGGCTGGCGGGTGATCTGTTCGAACAGCTGCGATCCGCGTGCATCGTAGAAATACTTGGAAGGCAACTGGCGCGGGCGCTGCGACAGGCCGTGCAGGATGTCGGCGGTGATCCGCGCGCGGCCCGGCTGCAGGTCGGTCAACGCATCCAGGGCATCACTGACAGTGCTCATGCGGCATCCTTGGCCAGGCGCAGGCCGGCGAACTGCCAGCGCGCCGACGGTGCGAAGAAATTGCGGTAGCTGGGACGGATGTGGTCGGCCGGGGTGGCGCAGCTGCCGCCGCGCAGTACCCACTGCCCGCACATGAACTTGCCGTTGTATTCGCCGAGGTTGCCTTCGAAGGTACGGAAACCGGGATAGGCCCCGTAGGCACTGCTGGTCCACTCCCAGACATCGCCGAACAGCTGCAGGTGGCGTGCGTGCGCGCTGCCCTGGTCGGGCGCGGCCGGATGCAGGCGCCCGCTGTCGGCGAAGTTGCCCTGCGGCGCCTGTCCGGCGGCGGCCGCTTCCCATTCGAACTCGGTGGGCAGGCGCGCACCGGCCCAACGGGCGTAGGCGTCGGCTTCGAAGTAGCTGAGGTGGCAGACCGGTGCATCGGGGTCGAGCGCGCGCCAGCCCGCCAGGGTGAACTCGCGCGCCAGTGCGTCATCCCAGTACAGCGGGTGCTGCCAGTGTTCCTGCTGGCACAGGCTCCAGCCCTCGCTCATCCAATGGGCGGGTTCTCGGTAGCCCCCGGCTTCGACGAAGCGGCGGAACTCGCTGTTGCTGACCGGGCGGTTGGCCAGCGCATGGGCAGGCACCAGCACGCGGTGCACCGGCGATTCGTTGTCATAGGCGAAGGCGGCATGCGCCGGCCACGCGGGCGCGCCGATCTCCACGATCTGTTCCGGGCTGTGGATCCACGCCAGCGGCGAGGCGGTGCCGGTGCTGCGCGGCAGGTCGTCGCGGTAGGCCGGCTGCAGCGGGTTGCTCCACAGCGCGTGCTTGATGTCGGTGAGAAGCAGCTCCTGGTGTTGCTGCTCGTGGTGCAGGCCCAGCACCAGCTGGCGGGTGGCCTGCTCATCCAGTGCATCCGCCTGCAGCGCCGCCAGCACGCGCTGGTCGACCAGGCTGCGGAAGCGCAGCACCTCGTCCAGTGAGGGCCGCGACAGCAGGCCGCGCTGCGGCCGCGCATGGGCCGGGCCGATGCTCTGGTAGTAGCTGTTGAACAGGTAATGCCAATCGGCGTCGAACGCGACGTAGTCCGGCTGGGTCGCCAGCACGAAGCGCTCGAAGAACCACGTGGTATGGGCCAGGTGCCATTTGCTCGGGCTGGCATCGGGCATGCTCTGCACCATCGCATCTTCGGCGCTGAGCGGTGCAGCCAGGGCCACGCTGCGGGCGCGTACCCGGGCGAACTGGGCCGCCAGTGCGGTGGCAGCGGTGACGGCGGTAGGAGGCGGGGCAACGACGGCGTTCATCGCACGAAGGATCGGCGAGCATGGGTGAGCGCGATGTCATGGCGCGGCGTACGCGGTGTTACGCCGTTCAAGTTGAATAGGCGATCAGGGCAGCGCGTCGAGATAGAGCCAGCACCCATCGAGGCGCACGAAGCGGCTGTGCTCCTGCATCTTCACCGCGCTGCCGCCGCCGATCCGATAGCGCGCGGTGAAACGCACCTGGGCGTGGTCGGCATCCTGCAGGGTCTGTTCGTGCACGGTCAGACCCAACCAGTGCGTGCGCTGCCCGGCCGGCTCGTCCAGAGACAGGGTTTCCGGGCGGGTATCGGGGTGCCAGCTGGCCAGAAGGTATGCGGGCAGCTGCTTCACATAGGCGCTGTAGCGCGAGCGCATCAACGCCTCGGCATCGGGCGCGGCGTCACCGGCGTGGAAGCGGCCGCAGCAGGCGGTGTAGGCGACGGGGCGGCCGCAGGGACAGGGATCGGCAGGGGTCATGGGCGTATTGTGCCGCGGGGAGGCGTATGCTGGCGCGCTTTCCGCCGTGATGCGCTGCCGTGTTCGAGCTGGTTCCCCCTGAACTGTTGTGGTTGGTGGCGATCGCCTTCATCGCCGGCCTGGTCGATGCCGCCGTCGGTGGTGGTGGGTTGGTGCAGTTGCCCGGGCTGTTCACGGTGCTGCCGCAGCACACCCCGGCGATGCTGTTTGGTACCAACAAGTTCAGTTCGATGTTCGGCACCGCCGCAGCGGCATTCCGCTACGCGCGCAATGTGCGCTTCCCCTGGCGACCGGTACTGTTCGCGGCCGCCACGGCCTTCGTGTTCTCGTTCGCCGGGGCCACGGCGGTGAGCCTGCTGCCCAAGGACGCGGTGCGCCCGCTGGTGCTCGTGCTGCTGGTGGCGATGCTGGGCTACACGCTGTGGAAGAAGGACTTCGGCGCCCTGCACCGGCCGCGCGAGATCGGCCGCAAGGAACTTGCCACGGCGCTGGCGATCGGCGCGGTGATCGGCTTCTACGACGGCTTCTTCGGGCCGGGCACCGGCAGCTTCCTGATCTTCCTGTTCGTGCGCTTCTTCGGGCTGGATTTCCTGCGCGCCTCGGCCGCCTCGAAGGTGGTCAACCTGGCCACCAACGTGGCCGCGATCTCGTTCTTCGTGCCGACCGGCAACATCCTGTGGCTGTTCGCCATCCCGATGGCCACCGCCAACATCGTCGGTTCGGTGGTCGGGACCCGGCTTGCGCTGCGCGGCGGCACGCCGTTCATCCGCAAGCTGTTCGTGGGCCTGGTGGTGGTGCTGATCGCCCGGATGGGCTGGGACACGTTCGCCGGCTAGGCAGGTCAGTCCTCGACCTGCCCGGCCGCAGTGCGGGTGCGCTCGGGAAGCTTGAGCCGCTTGCCTTCTTCGTCGTACTCGATCAACAGCACGCCGGAGTCGTGGCGGCCGCTGATCTCGACGAAACAGGCACCGCCGATGAAAGGCTCCAGCGTCATCACCGATTTCAGCGGGGTGGCCACCACCATCTGGAAGCCGAAGTTCTCGAAGATGTTCATCGCCAGGGCGGTGAACTCGTTGTCGGCCTTGTCGAACGCTTCGTCCAGCACCACGGCGGCGTAGCTGGGCAGCTGGCTGTCGGCGCCGCCGAGCTGGTAGCGCAGCGCCGCCGCCAGGCAGGTGGTGGCCAACTTCTGGCGCTGGCCACCGGACTTGCCGGCGCCGCTGCGGTAGATCTCGACCTGCTGGCGGGTGGCAGCGTCCAGTTCCACGCCGATGAACTCCACATGCAGGCGTACGTCGAGCACGTTCTCGCGCCAGCGCTTGTCTTCGCCTTCCTGCGAGCCCAGCCGCTTGACCAGCTCGCGCAGCACGGCGAACTGGGTCTCGGCGACGTCGCGCTCTTCGGTCTGGTGATGCGACAGCACTTCGCGCAGGTGCTGGTGGAACTCGAGCACTTCCGGCAGGCGCCGGTCGCTGAGCTCGATGGTCAGCAGGGTGCCGCGGTTGAACGGCACCTGCTCCAGCGATGCATTGACCTCGTCCAGCCGCTGGCCGATCGACTTGCGCGCTTCGGCGCTGTGCCGCTGCAGGGCCAGCAGGTTGTTCTTGCTCTGGTTCTGCAGCAGGTCGAAGAAGCGCTCCTCGTGCTGCGGCAGGCCATCGCGTTCCAGCCGCGCCAGGCGCGCCAGGTAATCCTCCGCGGAAGCCACCGAGGCGGTGAAATCACCGGACTCCTCCGGCCACGCCTGCGCGAAGCGGCGGAAGCAGCCCACCAGCTGGGTCTCGACCCGGTGCACGTCCTGCTGGGACGAGGCCAGGCTTTCGTTGATGCCCTTGCTGATCTCGCGCATGTGCGCTTCCAGCGTTTCCAGGCTGAGCCCGCCGAGCAGATCCAGGCGCTTCTTGAGCCCGGCTTCCTGGGTGGCGCCCAGCGCCGGCAGCACCAGGGCGCGGCTGCGCTGGCGCTGGGCATCGAGCTTGTCGCGCTCGCGCGAGAGCTGGATGAGCTCGACCCGGGTGTCTTCGTAGGTGCGCCGTGCCTGCACGATGTCCGCCCGGGCCTGGTCGATCTGCTGGGCCAGGCGGGCCAGGTCGGTGTTGCCTTCGCGCAGCTCACGCAGTGCCGTTCCGATGTCCTGCAGGCGTTGCAGCGCGGTGGCGACGTCGACCTCCTCCCACGCCACGTTCACCAGCTGGTGGCAGGCCATCCGACGCTCGTTGTCGAGGTCACGCTGGCCGCGCAGGCGCACGACATCCTCGTCGCAGGCCGCAATGCGTTGCGCCAGTTCCTGCGCTTCGCGGCGGAACAGCGCCAGCTTTTCCTGGTTGTTGAAGCCCAGCAGCCAGCGACGGCGATCGCCGATCGCGCTGCGGTCATCCTTCTCGAACCGGTCGCCGGGATGCTTGACCTGGCCTTCGCGCGAAATGCCGCGTTCGACATCGCGCAGCTGCCTGGCATCGACGCACTCATAGTCGAAGCGCTTGCCCAGCTCGCGGCGCAGCCATGGCTCGAACACGCTGTCGCGCAGCTCCAGCTTGTGCAGCAGCGAGCGCGCGGACGGCGAGCGTGCGATCGCGTCGTCGTTGCGGCGGACCCGGTAGTAGGTCAGGCGCATGCCCAGCTGGGTGCGATTCACCCAGGCGTTGATCTCGTTGTAGTGCTTGTCCTCGACCAGCAGCGACTGTGCAAAGCCGAACAGCACGCGCTCGATCGCACCCTGCCAGGCACTCTGGTCCTCGTGGACCTGGATCAGCTCGCCCACGAACGGCAGTGCGGCCTCGGGCACGCCGGTTTCTTCGGACATCCGGCTGCGCAGCTTCTGCAGCGGCGCGGGAATGCTCGAGGGGTTGCGCTCCATGGCCTCCAGTTCCGCGCGGACATCGGCGAAGCGGCGGGTATCGTCCTGCTTGCCAGCCTGGCGCTCGGAAATGGCGTCATCCAGGGCTGCGGCGGCCTGCTGGCGGTTGTCGAGTTCGCCCTGCGCGCGCGCAACCAGCGCAGCGAAGGCATGGGCGTCATCGGGAAGTTCGTTCTGCAGCCTGGCGGCGGCCTGGCGGGCCTGCTCGCGCTTGGACTGGCGGCGGTCCAGTTCGGCCTGGGCCCGGCCCTGTTCGCGTTCGAGTTCCTCGATGCGCTCGCCGCCCTGCTGGCGACGCTGCAGCTCCAGCTCGGCCAGGTGCTCCTCATGGTTGGCCAGGGCCTGCCGGCGCTGGGTTTCTTCACCCTGCAGCCCGCGGTTGCGCACATCGATTTCCTGCAGCCGCTTCTCCAGCAGCAGCTGCAGGCGCGACTCGCGGAAACTGTCCAGGCCCAGCTTCAGCGTCTCCTCGTCGGCACGCTGCAGGTTCATCGCCTTCAGTTCGGCATGCAGCGCGCGCGCCGGCAGCAGGGTTTCCACCTGCAGGCGGGCGGTGACCACCGACTTGTGCGCGCCATCCAGTTCGGCGAAGTCGCTGACCAGCCGTTCGGCGGCATCGAAGGTGCGCGGCGTATCCAGCATGAAGTCGCGCAGGAAGACGTTCAGGTCGCCCAGGTTCTTGGCCGACTGCGTCTTGTGCAGCAGGCGCAGCGCCATTTCATTGTCGATGCCCAGCAGGTGCCGGAAGCGCTCGGCGTAGCCGGTGAAGCTGTCGAAGTGGTGTACATCGCCCAGCCGCTGCTTGAGCTTGCGCAGGTCCAGGTCAAAGCCGCCCAGGTCCTTGGCGATATCGAACGGACGCTCGGCGATGAGGTAATGCTTGCGGACGTCGGCGGCGGCCGCGCCGTTGCCGGCGATCCAGAACAGCCGCACCAGGCTGACCACGCGACCATCGCCGGCGCGGTACTCCAGCACGAGCGCGGTCCAGGTTGCGCCCTTGCGCAGGTATTGGGTGGCAATTTCGCCGGTGCCCCGGTCCTGCTGGTCCGCCCATGCGCCACGCACGTAGGAGACCAGGTTGCGGTCGCGGCCGCTGCGTTCGGCTTCGCGGGCGGCGGCGTTGAAGTCCACGATCGACGGCGGCACCAGCATTGCCGACATGGCATCGAGCAGGGTCGACTTGCCCGAACCGGAACGGCCGACGAACAGGAAGCCGCGCTCGGCGATCGGAACTTCGGTCAGGCCGTTGAAGGTGCCCCAGTTGTGCACCTGCAGCCGGCGCATGCGGAACTGCTGCTGGCGCGGGTCCGGCAGCCCTTCGGTGAACAGGGCAGGAGTGTTCTTGGAGATGGCCATGCGTTATCGGTCGTTCCGTTCAGGCTTTGGCAGCAGGGGTTTCGCGCAACTGGCGGTACACCGACGAAAGTGCGGACACGTCTTCGGCGGAGAACAGCAGCTTCAGTGCGGGCGATACTTCGTGCCGGTCTTCCTGGCCCGCCAGGCGGGTCAGGATGTGGTTCTCTTTCATCTTCTGCACCGCCGCCGCGACGCGACGGTTGAACCCGGCGCGGTCGGTGGAGAGGTTCTTCTCGTAGATCGCCAGCGCTTCGGCCATCTCGGTGTCGGCCACGACCGCGCGATTGCCACGCGCGTCGGCCTCGGCCAGCTGCTGGCGCAGGTACAGCAGCAGCACCGAATCGATGAAGGTCAACGGCGAGCTGCGCAGCAGCACCGGCGCTTCGACGTCTTCGGTGTCGGCCTGGCGGGTGAAGGCCACGCCACTGTCGCGGTCCAGCACCAGTTCCAGGAACAGGTCGGCCAGCGAGGAGCGGATGGCCGCTTCACTGCGGATCAGCGCCGGCCACAGCTTGGGATGGCGCAGCTGGTCGATGCTGGGGCCGATCAGCAGCTGGCACAGCGCGCGGCGCCCATCCAGCGGCAGCCGGCCGGTGTCGCCCAGGTAGTAGACGTCGTTGTTCCGCCGCGGCAGCGGCGTGACCACCACCGGCTCGGCGTCGAGGTCGGGTGCGTCACCGTCGATCAGGGTGGCGTCGTTGGAATCTTCATGCCAGCTCATGGCGTTTCTCCTGGGTGAACCAAACCAACGGGATACGGGCCCGCCGCCACTGTCCATCGCCGCCACGCCAATGCGCGGTTTCCTGTTCGCCTTCCACCACCGTGCCGTGGCGCGTGCCCAGCGACAGGTAGCCGATCACGCTGCCCAACCCCTGCGGCGCGTCGCGCTGCGACAGGGCCTGGGCAATGCTCAGCTTCGGTTGGATGGCCAGCAGGTCGTGCAGGTCGCGGCGCAGGGTGCGGAAGTCGATTTCCGACGAAGCCACCAGGTCGCCGACGCTTTCCAGCGAAATGCTGGCGGCATCGTTGCGCTGCACGCTGCCATCGACGTGGGCGCTGCGCGGGTCATGCAGTTTCCACTGCGACCACGAGCGCAGGCGGCTGGTGGTCAGCTGCAGGTCGCGGCCGATCGGCCGCTGGGCGGTGAATTCATCGCGCAGCGCCAGTGCTTCGGACTGCGCCTGCTTGAGCAGCTGGTTGAGCCGGCGCTGCTCAAGATACCCACGGCTCTGCACGAAGCCGCGCAGGCTGCGTGCGAAGTGCTGCAGGACATCGTGGACCTGGCCGCCGCGGTCGAGCATGGTGCCGGTGAAGCCGCGCAGGAAGGCGCGCTCGTCACGGTCCAGCTTGCGGGCAAAGCCGCGCGCGAGCACGGTCTCCAGCGCCGCATCCAGCTGGGCGCTCTGTTCGGCATCGTTGAGCAGCCGCCAGAACGCCTGGAAGCTGCGTCCGGCGTCGCTGTCGCCGATCACATCCACGCCCTCGAACAGCCGCGACAGCACGTCGCCGCGTTCGCTCTCGTCGTCAATGATGCGTTCGCGGAACTCGCGGTTGAGCCGTTCGAAGTCGTCGCGGACACGGCGGAAGTCTTCGGTGAGATCGTCGGCCAGGCCGATGATCTGGCGCGCCCGTTCCAGCGCGCGCTTGCCATCCAGGGTCGCCACGCGGCCAACCCCGACCCGCGCGATCTCCGCGTCGATGCGGTCGCGCTCGTCGCGCAGCGCCGACAAGCGCGCGTCCGGATCGGATTCGGTCTGCGCGGCCAGCTGCGAGAGCTGCTCGATGACCAGCGCCAACCGGCTTTCGGTGGCCGCCACGCGCGTCTGCTCCAGGCTGTCGGCGAAACGGATCGCCTGCAGCGCCTGGGTGGACAGTTCGTACTGCTCCTGGTCGGCGCCCTCGGGCAGGCGCCGCTCCAGCCAGCCCTGGGCCAGCCAGTGGGCGATGTAGGCCTGGGCGGTGCGCGGCAGCTCGCGCGACAGTTCTTCGCCATTGAGCTGGTCCAGCGCGCGCTGCAGGCGCTCGTGCAGCGCTGCCGCCGGCAGGGTGCGCTCGCCGTCCATCAGCAGGCTCTGCAGCAGGCCGATGATCTCCGGGGCGTTGGCAGCGGCCAGCAGCTTCCACTGGGGCTGTTCGCGCAGGGTGCGGTAACGGGTGATGCGTTCGCGGTGCTTCATGCAGCCAGGACATCCGGATAGACGCCGCGCGGCCAGGCGCCGCGCAGCGGGAGGGGCATCGGCCCGGCACGCTCATGCCGGGCGCGCGGCGTACTCAGCGCTTGCCGCCCACTTCGATGAAGCGCAGGAACTCGGCCCGGGTGCGGGCGTCTTCACGGAAGCTGCCCAGCATCTTGGAGGTGACCATGCTCACGCCGCGCTTGTGGATGCCGCGGGTGGTCATGCACTCGTGCGCACCTTCCACCACCACGCCCACGCCGATCGGCTGCAGCACGTCCTGGATGCACTGGGCGATCTGCGCGGTCATCTTCTCCTGGACCTGGAAGCGGCGGGCATAGGCCTCCACCACGCGGGCCAGCTTGCTGATGCCCACCACCTTGCCGGCCGGCAGGTAGCCGACGTGCACGCGGCCGATGATCGGCGCCATGTGGTGTTCGCAGTGGCTTTCGTACTCGATGTCGCGCAGCACGATCAGTTCGTCGTAGCCGGCAACCTCTTCGAAGGTCCGTTCCATGTAGGCGCGCGGGTCGTCGCGGTAGCCGCTGAACCAGTCGCCATAGGCTTCGGCGACGCGCCGCGGGGTGTCCAGCAGCCCTTCACGGGTGGGATCTTCACCGGCCCAGCGCAGCAGGGTGCGCACGGCCGATTCGGCCTCGTCCTGGGTCACCGGGGTCACGTCGTTGTCTTGTTTGCTCATTACATACAGCACCCGAAGGGGGGCGAGCATCGTACCCGACAGAGCCCCCGGGCGTCCCCCGGCCGTTGGGCTGCGGTTGGGTCGGGGGTATTGATAGGAATGAAATTAGTAGTATCCTATCTATCTGCCATGAAACGCTCCCTTGACGAACGCACCCAGCTGCAGATGCAGCTCAGCTCCGGCCTGCTCCACTCAGGGCGGCAATGGCAGCGCCTGGCCGACCAGGCGTTGGGCAGCTATGGCATTTCCGCCGCCTGCACCATGCCGCTGCTGATGATCGGCCGCGCCGGCGGTGGTATCCGCCAGGTCACCCTGGCCCAACAGCTGGGCATGGAAGGCCCCTCGCTGGTGCGCCTGCTGGACAAGCTGTCGGCCAGCGAACTGGTGCGCCGCGAAAGCGATGCCAGCGACCGCCGGGCCAACCTGCTGTGGCTGACCGACAAGGGCGAGGCGCTGGTAAGTGCGCTGGAGAGCCAGCTGATCGGCCTGCGCCAGGACGTGTTCGGCGAGCTGACCACCGAGGAACTGCGCACCGTGCTGAAGCTGTGGAAGCTGCTGGCCGAGGCGTCCGACCGCGTGACGTAAGCCGCTGCCCTGCCCCACCTCCCGGTGTTGTCCTGCGACGCCGTGGTGTTCCCCTTTCCGCTTTCCTGCGAACTTCCTGCCCCGATGTACGGTGAATTCAGTCTCTATGGTGTGTTCGTCCCGACCCTGCTCGGGCTGATGCTGCTGGCCTACCTGCTCAAGAGCGGGCTGCGCCTGGTCCTGCAGCGCACCGGCGCCTATCGCCACATCTGGCACCCCGCCCTGTTCAACCTGGCCGTGTACGTGATCGTGCTCGGCGGGTTGTTTTCCCTGATGCGTTGGATGCAATCGTGAACAAGATCCTCAAGCACACCTTCCCGGTCGTCCTGACCGTGGTTGCCGTCTTTGCCGCCCTGCTGGTGCTGCGCCACCTGTGGTCGTACTACATGGACGAGCCGTGGACCCGCGATGCGCACGTCAGCGCGGACGTGGTCCAGGTCGCGCCGGACGTGTCCGGGCTGGTGGAAGCGGTGAAGGTGGCCGACAACCAGCCGGTGGAGCGCGGCGAGGTCCTGTTCGTGGTGGACCGGGCGCGTTACCAGATCGCGCTGGAACAGGCCCAGGCCACGCTGGGCGAACGCCGCGCCACGCTGGAGCAGCTGCGGCGCGAGATCGCCCGCGACCGCAGCCTGCAGGACCTGGTGGCCGCCGAGGACGCCGAAGTGCGCCGCGCCAAGCTGCAGGCCGCGCAGGCGTCCACCGCCACCGCGCAGGCCGCGGTGGACCTGGCCAAGCTCAACCTGGCCCGCACCGAGGTGCGCAGCCCCAGCGATGGCCACGTCAACGACCGCACCGTCCGCGCCGGCGACTACGTCACCGCGGGCCGCCCGGTGATGGCGGTACTGGATACCGGCTCGTTCCGGGTGGATGGCTACTTCGAGGAAACCCGCCTGCGCGGCGTGCATGCCGGGCAGAAGGTCGACATCCGCCTGATGGGCGAGGCGCAGCCGCTGCAGGGCCACGTGCAGAGCATCGCCGCCGGCATCGAGGATCGTTACCGCAGCGAAGGCTCCAGCCTGCTGCCGAACGTGACCCCGGCGTTCGACTGGGTGCGGCTGGCCCAGCGCATCCCGGTGCGCATCCACATCGACACCATTCCCACCGGCGTGAACCTGATCGCCGGGCGCACCGCCACGGTCACCATCGAGCCGGACGCCGCCACTCCCACCCCCACGCCGGCGCAACCGGCACGGGCGGCCCTGTGAACCGCCCGACCCTGCACCGCATCGCCTTCGCCCTGGCGCTGACCAGCAGCCTGGCCGCATGCCGCACGGTCGGCCCGGATTACGCGGTACCGGCCGGTTCGGCTTTCCAGCACCCTGAGGCCAACGCGGCGTTCATCGACACCGCCAACCCGCAGGTGGCACCAGGCGCCGAGCTGCCGGCACGCTGGTGGGAGCTGTACCAGGACGCCACGCTAAATGGACTGGTGGAACAGGCGCTGCGCGACAACGTGGAACTGAAGGTGGCCGATGCCAACCTGCGCCGCGCCGCCGCCGTGTACGAGCAGGCGCTGGATGCCGGTGGTTTCGAATACGACGCCGAGGCCGGGGTGAGCCGCGCGCAACTCTCGGCCGAATCGTTCCTGCTCGAGCACGAGCTGCCGCCGATCAACCTGGCCGACGGCAAGTTCGCGGTGTCCTACCAGTTCGACCTGTTCGGCAAGCTCAAGCGCGCCTCCGAAGCCGCGCGGGCCGATGAGCAGTCGGTGGCCGCGGCGATGGACCTGGCACGGGTCTCGCTGGTGGCCCAGGTCGCCGGCAGCTACGTGGAGATCTGCCACGCCAACCACGAACTGCACGTGGCCGAACACTCCCTGCAGCTGCAGCAGCGCAGCCGCGAGGTGACCCAGCGGCTGATCAGCGCCGGGCGCGGCACGCCGCCGGAACTGGCCCGCGCCAACGCGCAGGTGGCGATGCTGGAAGCCGCACTGCCGCCGCTGCAGGCGCAGCGCCAGGCCTCCGAATACCAGCTGGCCGCCCTGCTCGGCCGCACCCCGGGCCAGCTGCCCGAGGGCGTGGACGCGTGCGACCACGCCCCGACCCTGGCCCAGCCGCTGCCGGTGGGCGATGGCCGCGCGCTGCTGCAGCGCCGCCCCGACATCCGCCAGGCCGAACGCAAGCTGGCTGCGGCCACCGCGCGGATCGGCGTGGCCACCGCCGAGCTGTACCCGGACATCCGCCTGGGCGCGTCGCTTGGCGCGGCCGGCCTGCTTGCTGATTTCGGCGAACCGCTGACCCAGCAGTGGTCGTTCGGCCCGCTGATCTCGTGGACGCTGCCGTCCTCGGGCACCCACGCGCGCATCCACGCCACCGAAGCCGGGGCCGATGCGGCGCTGGCCGAGTTCGACCACAGCGTGCTGCAGGCGCTGCGCGAAACCCAGACCGCACTGAGCCGCTACGCACACGACCTGCAGCGCCTGCAGTCGCTGCAGCAGGCGCAGGCCCAGGCCGCGCTGGCCGCCGAGCAGAACCGTCGGCTGTACCAGGGCGGGCGCACCCCGTACCTGTCCAGCCTGGACGCCGACCGCACCCTGGTGTCGGCCGATGCCACGCTCGCGCAGCAGCAGGCGCAGGTCTCGCGCGACCAGATCCAGCTGTTCCTGGTCCTAGGCGGCGGCTGGAACGCCAACGCCGCACCGACAACGTCAACGCCGACAGGCGCACAGACGGTGACGTCAACGCCGACAGGCGCACAGACGGTAGTGCCGACTGTTAGTCGGCAAGCTGCCAGTCGGCACGCCACAACCCAGCAGCACTAACCCAATGCTCCTGCTCGACCGCCAAGCCTGGCTGTTCTCGGTAAAGACCTTCCTGGCCGCCCTCGCCGCGCTCTACATCGGCCTGGCCGGCAACCTCTCGCGCCCGTACTGGGCGATGGCCACCGTCTACATCGTCACCCAGCCGATGCTGGGTCCGACCCGGGCCAAGGGCGTCTACCGCATCGTCGGCACGCTCATTGCCGGCGCGGCCACGCTGTGGATGCTGCCGCACCTGGTGGAAACGCCGCTGCTGCTGAGCGCGGCGATGTCGCTGTGGCTGTCGGCGTGCCTGTTCATCGCCCTGCTCAACCGCGGCCCGCGCGGCTATGCGTTCCTGCTGGCCGGTTACACCACCGCGTTCATCGGCTTCCCGGCGGTGACATCGCCGGACACCATCTTCGACACCGTGGTGGCGCGCAGCGAGGAAATCATCCTGGGCACGGTGGTGGCGGTGCTGTTCGCCTCGCTGTTCTTCCCGACCTCGGCGCGGCCGATGCTGCGCGCGCGGATCGGCAACTGGATGGACGATGCCGCGCAATGGTGCCGGCAGATCCTGCTGCGCGGCCAGGCCCATGGCCCGCGCAACCGGCTGGCCGCCGACCTGGTGCAGTTCGAGGCGCTGATCGAGTTCCTGCGCCGCGATGACCCGCGCCATGCAGGCGCAGCGGTGTCCATGGAGCGCCTGCGCGAACGCATGTTGCTGATGCTGCCGGTGCTGTCGTCCATCGCCGACCGGCTGGGCGCGCTGCGCGCCGGCGGCCGCCCGCTGCCGCCGGGGCTGGAGCCGCTGGTGAACGACATCGCGCACTGGCTGGAACAGCCGGGCCGCTCCAGCGCCAGCGAGTACGCCGCGCTGCGCGCTCGCATCCTGGCGCTGAAGCCGGCGGTGGATGGCGAGCTGGACCACCTGCTGCTGGTCACCCTGCTGCTCCGGCTGGAGGAGCTGGTGGACCTGTGGCAGGACTGCGCCACGCTGCACCAGGCCATCGAGAACGGGACCGCGCCGCTCGACGTCGCCCACTACAGGATCAACGCCAAGCGCCTGGGCGCCAGCCGCCACGTGGATTACGGCATGGCGCTGTTCTCGGCCGCCAGTGCCGGCGTGGCGCTGATGACCTACTGCGCGCTGTGGATCGGGCTGGGCTGGGAAGGCGGTGGCAACGGCGCGATGATGGCCGCGGTGGCCGCCGCGTTCTTCGCCGCGCAGGACGACCCGGCGCCGAGCATGCTGCAGTTCCTGCTGTGGGCGATCGTGGCCAGCCTGGTGGCGGCGGTGTACCTGTTCGGCGTATTCCCGGCGGTGCACGACTTCGGCAGCCTGGCGCTGGTGCTGGCGGTGATCTTCCTGCCCTTGGGGCTGCTGCTGCACCGGCCCAAGACCGCGCTGATCGGGCTGCCGTTGACGGTCAACCTGGTGGCGCTGCTCAACGTGCAGAACACCTACAGCGCCAACATCCAGAGCTTCATCAATTCGTCGGTGGCGATGTTCATCGGCATCGGCTTTGCGGTGGTGATGACCCGGCTGTTCCGCTCGGTCGGCGCTGAATGGACCGCCCGCCGCCTGGTGCGCCAGGGCTGGACCACGCTGGCCGAAGCGGCCGAAGGCCGTGGCCAGCAGGACCGCCAGCAGTTCGCCGCGCGCATGCTGGACCTGCTGGGCCTGCTCGCCCCGCGCCTGGCGGCCACCCCCGAAGGCAGCGACATCGCCTCGGTGGACATGCTCACCGAGGCCCGCATCGGCCTGAACATCCTGCAGCTGCGCCGGGCACGGCATGGGCTGCCGGCGGCGAGCATGCAGGCGATCGAGGCGATCCTGGACGACGTGGCCGCGCATTACCGCGCCCAGGTGGCGCTGCGCCGGCCACAGCCCGCGCCGCCCGCGCTGCAGGCCAAGCTGGAGACCTCGCTGAAGCGGGTGCAGACGGTGGAGGCCGGCAAGGCGCGTGATGAAGCGCTGATGGGCGTTCTGGGGCTGCGCTATGCGCTGTTCCCGGAGCAGCCGGCGGTCACACAGGGGGGAGTATCCTGACGCCCTGCATTCCTGCATGGAACAAGGTAATCCCAATGAGTTACGACGTGATGGTGTTCGACCCGGCCGTGGCGCCGCGCGAAGCGGAGGCGTTCCTGCAGTGGTACAACGCTCAGACCGAATGGAACGAGAAGCACGAGTACGACGACGCCGCCGTCTCGGTGCCGGCGCTGCAGGCCTTCTTCACCGAACTGGCCGAAGATTTCCCGCCGATGGACGGCCCCCTGTCCGATGACGAGGATGACCGCCCGCAGGTGACCGACTACAGCATCGGCACCCATATCATCTATGCCTCGTTCGACGACGAAGTGGCCGAAGACGCCCATGGCCAGGTGCAGATCCTGGCCAACAAGCACCAGATCGGCTTCTTCGATGTCAGCGGCGACGGTGCGATCGTGTACCCGGACGGCACCGTGCTGATTCCCGGGGAAGAGGAAGAAGAAGAAGGCAACGCCTGATTCTGCAAGCGGCGGTAGCGCCTTTCTCTACCAGAGTTCGCCTTGGGCGGGCGCTGCAGGTACAGCCGGGCAAGGCCCGGCTCTACCCTCCAGTCGCTGCGCCAGCCCGGACAACCGGCTGGCATGCCGCGCCAACGCAGCCTGCATCACCTCTGCACTGCCCAGTACATGCAACGCCTGCCGCGCGCGGGTCATGCCGGTGTACACCAACTCGCGCGACAGCACCCGGTTGTCGCGCCGAGGCAGCTGCAACCAGACCTCATCGAATTCCGAGCCCTGTGCCTTGTGTACGGTCATGGCGAAGGCACTTTCATGGGCGGGCAACGCCGCCGGGTGGAAGGCGCGTGGCTGCTCCGGGCTGTCGCCGGGGAACCAGGCCAGCATCGCGCCTTCGCGGCTGCGCAGGCACAAGCCGATATCGCCGTTGAACAAGCGGTGCCGGTAACTGTTTTCGGTGATCAGCAGCAGCCGGCCATGGAAATAGCGGGGCCCGCTGCCCGGGCGCGCGCTGCCGGCCAGGGCGGCTTCGATCCGCTCGTTCAGCCCGCGCGCACCCTGCGGCCCCTCGCGCAGCGCGGTGAGCAGGCGCAGCCGTCCGGCCTGCGCCAGCGCCTGCACCGGATCATCGGCTTCGCCCAACCCGCGCCAGTGCGCCAGCAGGGTGTGCCGGTGCTGCAGCAGTGGGTCGACCTGGTCTTCGTGGAACGCCACGCCGGCCAGGCTGCCGCCGCGCAGCAGCTGCAGCGCGGTAGCGCTGTCGCCCTCGCGCACCGCGCGCGCCAGCGGCGCCAGGTCCAGCGCATCGCTCTGCCGGTACCCGCGCTGCAGCTGCACGCGGCGACCGGCGAACGCGCGGGGCGGGGCCACCGGCAGCAACGCAGGGGCGGCCAGCAGCGGGCGCAGCGCGGCGGCGTCATCGGCCTGGGTGCCCAAGCCGTCGCCGCTGGCCTGCAGGATCGCGCTGAGCACGTCGCCGGCTTCCACCGACGGCAGCTGGTCCGGGTCGCCCAGCAGCACCAGCCGGGTGCCGCTGGCCACCGCTTCGACCAGCTTGGTCATCAGCGGCAGGTCGATCATCGAGGCCTCATCCACGACCACGATGTCGTACGGCAGCGGGTTGTCGGCGTGGTGGCGGAAGCGTGGCGAATCGGGAATGACGCCCAGCAGCCGGTGCAGGGTCGCCCCGGTGGTCGGCATGGCCTCGGCCAGTTCGGACGCGACACCCACCAGGCGCAGCCGCTGCAGCGCCTGGCGCAGGCTGTCGGCCATGCGCTCGGCGGCGCGGCCGGTGGGGGCGGCCAGTGCCACCCGTGGCAGGGCCGCACCGGCCTGCTGCGCCTGCGCGGCCAACAGCACCAGCAGGCGCGCGATGGTGGTGGTCTTGCCGGTACCGGGGCCACCGGTGACCAGCACCAGTGGATGGCGCAGCGCCACTGCAGCCGCGCGCGCCTGGTGGTCGATGCCCTCCAGCGCCTGCGGGAACAGCTGGGCGAACAGCGTGGCGAGCCCGCCCGGGTCGTGCGCCGGCAAAGAATGCGCGGCGATGCGCTGCAGGCCGAGTGCCAAACGGCGTTCGTATTCGCGGTAACGGCGCAGGTACAGCAGGCCGTGTTCGAGCACCAGCGGTGCATCGGCGGCCAGCACGTCGTCGCTGTCGGGGGATGCCACCCACGGCGACGCACGCAGCTGCGCCAGCCATGTGTCCGGCGAAGGCCAGTCCAGCTCGGCATCCACCAACCGCCGGGGCGCTGCCGGGTCGACGCCGGCGTGGCCCTGCGCCACCGCCAGCGAGGCCAGCGCGGCGGCGGCCAGCACCGCATCCGGCGTCTCCGGCTGCAGCCGGCGCAGGCTCTGCGCCAGCGCATGGTCGAGCGTGCGCAGGGTGCCCTGCTTCAGCAGTGCGTCGAGCAGGCTCATGCCTCACCCCGCGCGCGTGCCACCAGTTCGGCGTGCTTCCCGGGGCCGCCTGCGAACAGTGCATCCATCGCCTCGACCAGGGCCGGGGCAAAGCGCTGCGCATGCACGCCCGGTGCGTCCGCGCGTCCCGCTTCCAGGCCGCGGCAGAACAGATAGCGGATGCCACCCAGGTCGCGCTCCTGTATGTAGTGGCTGCCCAGCCGGAAGCGCAGCCAGCGGTGCAGTGCCACGGTGTAGATCAGGGCCTGCAGGTCGTACTCGCTGCTTTGCATGGCGGCTGCCAGGCGCGCGGCGTCGTAGCCGGGCAAGCGGTTGGATTTGTAGTCGAGCACGTACCAGCGTCCGTCGCGCACGTAGGTCAGGTCGATCTTGCCGGTCATCAGCCCCTCGAGCTGGCGTCGCGTGCCAAAGCCGCGGCGGTCCGGCACCAGCCCGTGGTGGTGCAGCAGCTGCAGCAGCGCCGGCACCGCGGTGGGCTGCATGGCGAAGTGGAACTCGATCTCGGCCCGCCGGTCGTGCAGCGGCACGCTGTGCAGCGCGCCGCCTTCGGGCAGCTGCACGGTCAAGGTCTGGCCGACCAGCGGCACCAGCACCGCCACGCCGTCGTCCAGGTCGGCATCGGCGTAGCCTTCGCTGCGCAGCGATTCGCGCAGCACCTCGGCCTCATCGCCCGGTGCCGGGTCGCCCGCGCGCCAGTCCGCCCAGCGCGCGAAATCGGTGTTCTCCAGTGCATCGTGCAGCACGTTGCCGAAGCGGCTGCCCATGAAGCGCGGGTCGATCTCCGGCTGCGGCTCACCGGGCGCGGGCGGTTCCACTTCAAGCGGCAGTTCCACGCCGGCCGGTTCGTCGGCTGCCGGGGCCGGCGCTTCGGTGGCCACCGCGTCGGTGTCGTGGCCGGCGTCGGCGTGGGCCAGCTGGGTGAAGCTGTACACCCACCAGTCGTGCGGCACCCGCCGGGTGATGGCGCGCACCGGCGGCAGCTCGCCTTCGCGCTGCACTGGCAGCTGCGCCGGGCGCGGCTCCACCGGGCCTTCGATCACCGCGATGTCCGGGTGCGCGCGCAGCGCTTCCAGGTCGGACAGCATCGGCGCCAGCCGCGTCTTCGCCAGCCCGGCCAGGTCGCCGGCCGCGATCCACAGCGCATGCTCGGCGCGGGTCAGGCCCACATACAGCAGTCGCGCGTCTTCAGCGCGTTGCTCCTGAGCGCTGCGCTCGCTGGCCGCGCTCCAGGCCTCGTCCTTGTCCAGCTTCCAGTGCAGCTCTCGGCGACCTTCGGCGTACACGGTGCAGTTGGAGTCGGTGTTGCCGCCACCGCTGTCGATGCCCACGAACGGCAGGAACACCAGCGGGTATTCCAGCCCCTTGCTCTTGTGCAGGGTGATGATCTGCACCCGGCGCGCATCCGATTCCAGCCGCAGCAGCTGTTGTTCATCGTCCTGGTCGGCGTGTGCCATCTGCACCTGCAACCAGTCCAGCAGGCCGTGCATGCCCAGCGCCTGGCCTGCGGCCTGCTGCAGCAGCTCGCCGAGCTGCAGGTAGTTGGTGAGCCGGCGTTCGCCATCCAGCAGGCCCAGCAGGCGCTCGGCGTGTTCGGCGCACAGGTCGGCGATGACCGCGAACGGCCCGCCGCGCAGCCAGCGTTCCCGCCACAGCAGCAGCCGGGTCTGGAACGCACGCTGCGGGTCGCCGTCGCGCTCCATCGCGTCGATGGCGGCGGCGTTTTCGCCCAGCAATACGGTCGACAGCGCCGCGCGCAGGCGGCCTTCATCGGCCGGCTGCAGCAGGGCCAGCAGCAGCACGCGCAGTTCGCGGGCTTCGGCGGTCGCATACAGGCTCTGCTTGCCGGCAGCCACCGCCGGAATGCCCACCGCGCTCAGCGCGCGCTGGATGCGGGTGGCTTCATGGTGGCGGCGCACCAGCACTGCGATGTCGCCTGGCTGTACCGGCTGCCCGCGCAGCAGCGCGCGGCCTTCGCGACCCTCCAGCAGCACCTGGTGGATCGCGGCCACGCAGGCGTCGGTGGCCTGCTGGCGCGAGGGGTCTGCCTTGAAGTCAGCACCATCGTCACTGCGCAGCAGGCGCAGGGTCAGCCCGGGTGCGGGCTGGCCATCGCGCAGGAAATCGGCATCGTCGCGGGTACTGCCCGGCAGCACCGGTTCGAAGGCGATGTCCGCTTCCAGGAACGCGCGCTCGCCTGCGGCTGCGTACAACGCCTGCAGCGCGCGCAGCACGCCGGGGCGCGAGCGGAAGTTGCGGTTCAACGCCGGTGCGGCCTCTGCTTCGCGCTTGGCCTTGAGGTAGGTGTGGATATCGCCGCCGCGGAACCCGTAGATGGCCTGTTTGGGATCGCCGATCAGGAACAGCGCCGGCGCCAGCCCGGCGTCGCGGGTTTCGGGCGAATCGCCGAACACGCGCTGGAAGATGCCCCACTGGCGGTCGTCGGTGTCCTGGAACTCATCCACCAGCGCGATGGCGTACTGTGCGCGCAGCTGCTGCACCAGTGCCGCGCGGTGCGGGCCCTCCAGTGCGGCGGCCACGCCGTCGATCAGGTCATCGTAGGTCTGCACGCGGCCGACCCGCTTGAGTTCGTCCAGCCGCGCATGGGCCTGCCCGCGCAGCTGGTGCAGCAGCAGCAGCGCCTGCTGCCGCAGCCACTGGTCGCAGGCATCGGCGGCGTGCCACCAGGTCTGCAGCGCATCGAACAGCGGCGAGGCCGGGCAATGGCCCTGCTGGTCCTCCTTGCAGAACCCGAGCAACGCCACCGGCAGCAGCTTGCCCAGGTGCGAGGTGGAACCACGCGGCCAGGTGCGCGCTGCACGACCGGCCAGCAGCTCGGCAAAGGCTTTGTCGAAGCTCGGCCTCCGCGCGCGGCGACCGTCGAAGAGCTTGCGCTCGAAGGCGTTGGCGATGCTGGCCTGGGCGGCGTCGACATGCGCGTCGATCGCACTGCCGAGCGCCTCGGCGGCCACCTGCAGCGCGGGGCTGGGATCCTCCAGATACTGCTGCGGCAACGCGGGCAGCAGCGGCAATGGCTTGATCAGCGCCGACAGGTCGCGCGCCAGCGCATCGGGCGCGGACCACAACCGGGTCAACGCATCCACCGTGGCCGGGTCGTTGGCGTGCACGCGCCACAGATCGGCCGCCAGCTGGTCGTGCAGTTCGCGTTCGCTGGGCAGCAGCGTGGGCGGGTCGAAGGTATGCCCGCTTTCCAGCGCGTGCTCGCGCAGCACGCGGGTGCAGAAGCCATGGATGGTGAAGATCGAGGCCAGGTCGATCTCATCGGCGGCGGTCTGCAGGCGCTGGGCCAGCGCTGCGGGTGTTTCCCGGCCCAGCGCCAGTTCGCGCTGCAGCAGGTAGCGGGTCAGCTGCACCTCGGGTGCGTCGTCGGCGGCCGGTGCGCGCGCCAGCAGCTGCGCGGCCAGCGCCAGGCGCTCGCGGATGCGCTTGCGCAGTTCCTGGGTGGCCGCGTCGGTGAAGGTCACCGCCAGGATCTGGCCGATGCGGTAACCCTGCTCCACCACCAGCCGGGTGAACAGCGTGGCCAGGGTGAAGGTTTTGCCGGTGCCGGCGCTGGCCTCGATCAGGCGCACGCCGTCCAGCGGCAGCGACAGGTACGGGTCGTCCTGCAGCATCAGCCGGCTCATGCCACGGCTCCTTCGTCGCTGAAGCCCTGGAACACCCGGCCCTCTCGGACCGCACTGAACACCACGAAGCTGGTGTGCAGCAGCTGTTGATAGCTGTCTGCGTCGGCGAACGGATCGCGGCCGCGCAGGGCCAGCTGCACCGCATCGCCGCTGGCTTCGCCCCACCGGCGTTCGCCGCCATGCCATTGCGCCCAGCCTTCGCTTTCGCGCTTGGCGGCGGGCGCGCGGTACAGCGTCCAGGCGGTGTACGGCCCATACAACAGGGGCGCGCGCATGCCGTCGCGGCGCAGCTGCAACAGCGCCTGCAGCGCCGCCCTGGCGGCGGGCGCGGGCACTGCCGGCAGCACGTGCGGCCCTACCCCGTCGTCGCCGCCGTCGTGGAACTCGACCAGGGCCAGCGCATCGCCGGCGGCGTTGGCCAGCAGCCAGTCCAGCCCATGCCGGATCGCCGCCGGCCCGTTCAAGCTGCCCGCGCGCAGGCGCACGATGCCTTGCGGGTGGATGTCGTCCACCCGCCCATGCAGGCGCACGCCATCAATCTCCACCTCATAGCGGCGGCTGTCGGCGTCGCTGTCGCCGCGCCATTGGGCCAGTGCCAACGCATACGGGCGGGTCTGCTCCTGCAGGGCCTGGAACTGGCGTTCGCCCAGTGCGCCGGACGGCAGCAGCGCGCGGGCGCGCAGGCGTGCATAGAGAGGGGTGTCATCGCCCTGCAGGGTCGCCTCGATCACCGCGTGCTGAAGCAGGCGTTGCTCCAGTCCCCGGCCGGCCAGCACCAGTGGCTCAAGGTCGTCGGCGGTGGTCAGGTCATCGGGCAGGCGCAGGCCCAGCCGCTGCGACAGGAACTGCCCGGCGGGATCGACCAGGAAGCGGCGCAGCGCGTCCAGCGAGAGTTCGGGCATGCCCTCCTGCTCCAGCGGCGCCAGCGCCTGCTCGAACCACGCCGGCGGCGCGCGACGCACGCGGCCCAGCGAACCGGCGGCCGGGTGCCACTGCTGGCGGTAGCTGAAACGGCGCGGCTCATCGCCGCCACCGAAGGCGGCCGGCGAGAATGGCTGCAGCGAATGGCGCACGGTCAGCTGCTTTGCCGCCGCCGAGGGATCCTCATGGTATTCGGCGGCGGCATCGATCAGCTCGCTGACCAGCACCGAGGGCTCGCGCACGCTGCCATCGCGCGGATCGGCGCCCAGGTAGCTCAGGTAGAACACATCCTGCGCCGAGGCGAACAGCTGCAGGAACAGGAAACGGTCGTCCTCGCGCAGCGAGCGGTCGCCGTGGCGGCGCTTGTCGGTACCCAGTTCGGCAGTGAGCTGGTTGAGCCCGGCGGCCGGGTCGCGGCGCGGGAAATCGCCATCGTTCAGGCCGAGCACGCAGATCACCCGGAACGGCAGCAGCCGCATCGGCACCATGCGCCCGAAGCTGATGCCACCGGTGAGCAGCGGCGCGCGCGTGTCGGCCTCGCTCAAGGCGCCGGCGAAATGTGCGCGCACGACCTCTGGCGGTACCGTACCGGTGAACCCGGCGCGTTCGGCATCGCGGGCGAACTCGTTGACCAGCTTGCGCAGCCGTTCCAGCGCGCGCTGGCTGCTGGCCGCTTCCGGTGCTTCGGGCAACAGCGCATCCAGCATGGCCAGCAGGCGCTGGCGCCAGTGCGCCGGTGTCAGCGCCTCGCCCAGTGCGCGCTGGTAACGGGCCAGTACCCGCATCAGCCCAAGCAGGCGGTCCAGCGCATCCAGTGCGCTGCCTTCCAGCTCCGGCCACGGCGCCACCCCGGCGATGTCGCCGTCGCTGCCGCTGGCATGGCCCAGCAGCAGGCGGTCCAGCGCGAACTGCCAGGTGTAGGCATCATCGTCCGGTGCCTGGTGCTGCGCGCGGTGCGCCGCACTCAAGCCCCAGCGCGCACCGGCGGCCTGCAGCCAGTCGTGCAGGCGGTCGAACGCGGCCGCATCCAGCCCGGCCGCTTCGGCCAGCGGCGCGCTCGCCAGCAGGTCCAGCACTTCATTGAGGCCAAAGCGCGACACCGGCAATCCCAGCAGGTGCACGAACACATCGGCGAGTGGTTCGCCGGTCAGCGGACTGGTATCGGCCAGGGCGTAGGGAATGTGGTCTTCGCCACCGCTGCGGCCGCCGAACACCGCTTCCAGGTACGGCACGTAGGGGTCGATGTCCGGTGCCAGCACCGCGATGTCGCGTGCCTGCAGCGGCGGATCGAAGCGCGGGTCCTGCAGCAGTGCACGCAGCTGGTCGTGCAGCACCTGCAGCTCGCGAAGGCGGGTGTGGCAGGCATGCACCTGCAGGCTGGGGTCGTTGCGCAGCAGCCCCGGGCGCAACGCACCGGCCGGTTGCGCGCGGCGGTGGAACAGGTCGCGCTGCAGGCGGTGCAGCAGGCTGTCGGACAGGCCGCCGTGCGCCATGTCCGGGCGCGCGTCCTCTTCGGGATCGTCGTAGGCCGCGATCTCACCGGACGGATGCACCACTTCATAGCTGCCCAGCACCGCCATGAAGTCGCGCCCTGCCGCGCCCCAGGCCTGCAGCAGGCGGTTCTCATCACTGCCATTGCCGAACGGATCAACCGCGCCAGCGCGCAGCCGCCCGCCCAGGGTCTGCAGGTCGCCCCAGTAGGAACGCGTCGGCGTGGGCAGGTAGAAGTGCAGCGTGCCGACCCGCGCCTGGGTGGCCACCACGCGCAGCACATCCGGTGAGACGTTCAAGGTGGCGAAGGCGAACAGACGCGGCGGCAGCCCCGCCGGCAACGGACGGTCCGCGCCTTCGAAGCCGTCGAGATAAGCATGGATGCGACGCGCGCGGTACTGGTGGCCGCTGCCGATGTGGCGCCACAGGATCGCCTGCGGATCCAGCGGGTCGGCGCCGGCCTCCCAGCGCAGCAGCCAGTCGCGGCGCCAGGCCTGGTACTTCTCGAACACCGAGGCCAGCTCCCCGGCCAGCGCCCACGGCTTGAGCGGGTCGGGCTGGGACAGGTACGCCTGCAGCGCGCGCAGCGGCGGCTGCGCCATCAGCAGCGGGTCGGTCAGCGCGGCGTACAGCTTCCAGTGCAGCGCGGCGGCAGTGAGGTCGTCATGTTCGCCCGGCACATTGGCATTGAGCGCGCGGGCCACGAACTCGCCCGGGGTCAGGAACGCCAGGTTGGCGGCGATGCCATACTCCGCCGCCAGGGTGGACTGCAGCCAGCGCCGCATCGCCACTTGGGGAATCAGCACCACGTCCGGCTCCAGGATCGACTGCCCCGCCACCGGCTCGCGCAGGGTGCGGGCCAGCAGCGCGGCCAGCACGTCCAGCGAATTGGAGTGGTACAGGCGGAAGTCTGAAGCGGGGTCGGTCATCGCGGCAGTGTGCCGCAGCCCGGCGCCAATCTCGACCCTCGCCGATACGGGCGGCAGCCGGTGACGTCTGTGACCTCCCGCACAGATGAGGGCGGTACGCACTGTTGCGGACCGGGAACCGCGCCGTGGCGGGGCTTGGGATCCCGACATGCGACAATACTGCACGGTCCAGTTCGGTTTTGTTCAGCCGCCCACCACGATCTTACAACGTTGGAATTTTGTTAATGGCGTCCATGACGGCTTCCGCAGAACCGCTGGTGCAGTTGGAGAACGTGCGTATCGATCGCGGCGGTCGGGCGATCCTGCGCGACGTTTCGCTGTCGGTCCCGCGTGGCAGCATCACCGCCGTGCTCGGCCCGTCGGGCAGCGGCAAGTCGACGCTGCTGGCCGCCCTGACCGGCGAACTGCGCCCCGCGGCGGGCACCGTGACCCTGTTCGGCCAGCCGATTCCCACCGGCAGCAGCGCGTTGCGCGCGATGCGCCGCAGTGTCGGCGTGCTGCTGCAGGGCAATGGGCTGCTCACCGACCTGACCGTGGCCGAGAACGTGGCGCTGCCGTTGCGCACGCATACCAAGCTGCCGGCGCCGGTGCTGCGCCGGCTGGTAGACATGAAGCTGCACGCGGTGGGCCTGCTGGCCGCAGCCGATGCTTGGCCGCGCGAGCTGTCCGGCGGCATGGCGCGCCGGGTGGCGCTGGCGCGCGCGCTGGCACTGGACCCGCCGCTGATGATCTACGACGAACCGCTGACCGGGCTGGACCCGATCGCCAGCGGCGTGATCATGAGCCTGATCCAACGCCTCAACCACAGCCTGGGCCTGACCAGCATCATCGTCAGCCACCATGTGCACGAGACCTTGCCGATCTGCGACCAGGTGATCGCCATTGCCAATGGCGGCGTGGTCTTCCAGGGCAGCCCGGCCGCGCTGGAGTCCAGCCAGGACCCGCTGCTGCGCCAGTTCCTGCACGGACAGCCGGACGGCCCGATCCCGTTCGATGCCGCGCCCCGCGCGAAGGTGGCCTGATGCCGTTCGTTGAAAGCACCCGTTCACTGGGCCGGGCCGGCCTGTTCTCGCTGACCGTGCTGCGCGGATCGCTGCCGACCGCCGATTTCCTGGCCGAGCTGACGCGCGAGATCTACAAGGTGGGCGCGCGTTCGCTGCCGATCATCGCGGTGGGCGGTGCCTTCGTGGGCCTGGTGCTGACCCTGCAGGGCTACCGCACGCTCACCACGTTCGGCGCCGCAGATGCGCTGTCCACCCTGCTGGGCCTGTCGCTGTACCGCGAACTGGCACCGGTGCTGACCGCGCTGCTGTTCATTGGCCGCGCCGGCAGCTCGATTGCCGCCGAGCTGGGGCTGATGCGCGCCACCGACCAGATCAAGGCGCTGGAGCTGATGGCGATCGATCCGGTGGCCAAGGTGGTGGCACCGCGCTTCTGGGCGGCGGTGCTCACCGTGCCCCTGCTCACCGGCATCTTCTGTTCGCTGGCGATCAGCGCCAGCTACTTCGAAGCCGTGCACGTGCTGGGCCTGGACAACGGCGTGTTCTGGTCGGCGCTGAGCAACAGCGTGGATTTCTGGGACGATTTCGGCGTGGCAATGCTGAAGTCGGCCATTTTCGGCGGCACCGCCGCGCTGGTGGCGTCGTACGTGGGCTTCCACGCCGAGCCGACCATCGAGGGCACGTCGGTGGCCACCACCCGCGCGGTGGTGAACGCCTCGCTGCTGGTGCTGATGTTCAACTTCGTGCTGTCGGCCATGATGTTCCGCTGACCCGCACCCCCCTTTGATCAGATACGGTGAGATGAACATGGCCATCCGCGGTCCCAGACTCGAATTTTCCGTCGGCGCGTTCCTGCTGCTGGCGCTGGCCTCGCTGCTGGTGCTGGCGATGGCGTCCACCAACCAGCGCTGGGGCTTCGGCAGCGAGGGCTATGAACTCAAGGCGCGCTTCACCCAGATCGGCCAGCTGCGCAAGCAGGCGCCGGTGAAGATCGGCGGCGTGGTGGTGGGCCAGGTGGGCAACATCGACCTGGACCCGGTCCGCTTCGATTCGATCGTCACCCTGAAGCTGGACCCGAAGTTCAAGGACCTGCCGGCGGATACCTCCGCCGGCATATTCACCAGCGGTTTGCTCGGCGAGAGCTATATCGGACTGCAACCGGGCGGTGACCCGGAGGTGCTCAAGTCCGGTGACGAGATCGTCTTCACCCAGCCAGCCGTGGACCTGATCCAGATGGTTGGCAAGTACATGTTCAGCGGCCCGGGCAATGCCGGCGCCGCTTCCCAGGAAGCTCCCGGCGCGGAAGCGCCGGCAACGGAACCGCAGAAATGAAAAAGACCCTGATTCCGGCGCTGCTCGCTTCGGCCCTGCTCGCCACCCTGCCCTCGCTGTCGTTTGCCCAGGCCGCCCCGGCCACCGCCGCCGCGCCGCAGAGCCAGGCCGGCAAGGTGGTGCTGGATGCCAGCACCCGCATCCTGAACACCCTGCAGCAGCGCCGTGCGGAGTTCAGCAAGAACCCGACCGCGCTGCGCAGCTATATCGACAGCGAGCTCAACCGCACCTTCGACCGTGATTACGCGGCGCGCCTGGTGCTGGGTTCCAACGCGCGCACGGCTTCGGACGCGGACGTGAAGCTGTTCGCCGATGCCATGGCCGACAACCTGATGCAGCGCTACGGTTCGGCCCTGCTTACCATCCAGGGCAAGCCGAGCTTCCGCCTGAAGGGCGAGCAGCCGCTGCCGGGCAACCGCGGGGTCAAGGTATCGACCGAGCTGCTGCGTGCCGGCAGCGAGTCGACCCCGGTCGAGTACCTGATGCGCAACGTCAACGGCCAGTGGAAGATCTTCGACGTCAATATCGAAGGCATTTCCTACGTGCAGACCTTCCGTACCCAGTTCGACGGCCCGCTGCGCCAGAAGGGCATCCAGGAAGTGGCCAAGGAACTGCGGGGCGGTACCCTGCAGGCCGGGCCGGCCGGTAATGGCAAGTAACGCCACCGTGCAGCTCGACGGTCCGCGCGCCCGGTTCACCGGCGTGCTGGACCGCGATGCGGTCGTGGCGTTGTGGCCGCAGCTGAAGGCCCTCCCCGACAGCATCTCCCAGCTCGACCTGGCGGCGGTGGAGGGCGTGGACAGCGCCGGCCTGGCGCTGCTGGCCGAGCTGTCGGCGCGCGCGCGCGCGAACGGGCGTACGCTGGTTCTCAACGGTACCCCTCCTGGTTTCACCGAACTCAGCGCCGCCTATCGGCTGGCGCCGTCCCTGGATTTCAATGCCCCTTCTGCCGCGAGCTGACATGAACGTCATACGCACCGCCTCCCTTCTCCTGCTGGCCTTGGCGCTGAGTGCCTGTGCAGCCAAGCCGGCCCGCGACAGTGCGCCCGCCAGCGTGGCGGTGGCGCCCGCCTCCGCACCGGCGGCTCCCGCAGCGGCCGACAGCGCCGCCGATGCAGCGACCTCGCCGACCGTCGCCAGCCCTGCGGCACCCGTGGCCGCCGTTGACTCCGCCCAAGGCGATGGCGCCCCCGTGCCGGCCGCCACGGAGGTCGCGCCGACGGGTGCCGAGGACGACTTCGCCGCGCTGTACGGCGGTCCGGCGCCGACCGCCGACGGTGCCGAACCGGGTCGCTCGCCGTACGACCCGTGGGAAGGCTTCAACCGCCGCGTGCACGCGTTCAACAACGTGGTCGACCGCGCGGTCGCGCGCCCGCTGGCCACCGCTTACGTGAATGTCGTGCCGCGCTTCGCACGCACCGGCGTGACCAACTTCTTCAGCAACCTGCGCGCGCCGGTGACCATCACCAACCAGCTGCTGCAGGGCCGCCCCGGGGATGCCTGGGACAGCCTGGGCCGGTTCGTGATGAATTCCACGCTGGGTATCGGTGGTCTCTTCGACCCGGCCAGCCGCGCGCTGGTACCGCGCCGCAGTGAAGACTTCGGCCAGACCCTGGGTGCCTGGGGCTGGCGCAGCTCGCGTTACGTGGAGCTGCCGTTCTTCGGCCCGCGTACCGTGCGCGACGTGTTCGGCCTGGCTGGCGACATTCCGCTGTCGCCGATCCGCACGATCGAGGAAGACAAGGTCCGCATCCCCCTGCAGGGCCTGCAGTTGGTGGACATGCGCTCGCAGCTGCTGGCACTGGATGACATCCGCGATGGCGCCGTGGACGAGTACGCGCTGACCCGCGATGCCTGGCTGCAGCGCCGCAACTACCAGATCCAGAACGACCTGCGCGGCCGCCGTGACCGCGGCAAGGACGCGGACGACGCGCCGATCCCGGTCGACGCGATGCCGATGCCCAACTGGGGCAACTGATCAAAAGAAAAACCCCGCTCTCGCGGGGTTTTTTTTCAGGCGGCGAGTGCGGCGTCGATGGCCGCGACCAGGCGGGCGTCGTCGGCCGGCACGTCGGGGGCGAAGCGGGCGATGACCTTGCCGTTGCGGCCCACCAGGAACTTCTCGAAGTTCCACAGCACGCCGGGGGCCGGGTTGACGACCAGATCCGGGTACTTGGCGACCGCACCCTGCAGCTTCTCGCGCATCGGACCTTCGCCGGTGGCGGCCGGCTGGGCCTGGGTCAGCTGCTGGTACAGCGGGTGGATGTCATCGCCAGCCACGCTGATCTTGGCGAACATCGGGAAGCTCACGTTGTATTCCAGCTGGCAGAACTGCTGGATGTCAGCGTCGCTGCCCGGCTCCTGGGCCAGGAAATTGTTGGCCGGGAAGCCCAGCACTTCCAGGCCGGCAGCCTGCTTGTCGGCATACAGTGCCTGCAGGCCTTCGTACTGCGGGGTCAGCCCACACTTGGAGGCGACATTGACCACCAGCAGCACCTTGCCGCGGTAGTCGGCCAGCGAACTGGCCTGGCCTTCAATGGTGGAAACGGGAATGTCGTAGACGGTCTGGCTCACGGGAAATCCTGTGCGAAGTGAAAAGGGCACATCGGAGATATGCCCTGGGAATGGGAAATCAATCGACGCAGATCGTGCCCTGGGCCACGCCGTTGTCGATGCGCTGGCGGCAGCCGAAGTTCTGGCTCACGTCGGTCTGGCAGACGCCACGCGCCTTGCTGCCAGCCACCAGTTCGGTCTCGCCCTGGGCCAGGCACTGGCCGGTGCATTCACTCTTGGCGCTGCAGGCCTTGCCGGCATCGGTATAGGGCGCCACGCACTGCACGCGCTGCAGCCGTCCCAGCGGCTTGAGTTCACCACCGGCGGCCGCGCAGCGGGCGGCATCGGCGTTGTCGGCGGCGGCAGGAGCGTTCGTGGCGGTGTCGCCGGCATTCGGCGAACTGCTGCAGCCGGCAAGCGCGAGCATCAGGGACAACATCAGGGTAAGACGCATCGGTTCAATCCTGGAGGAGGAAAAGGAAGGCAGGCAGGTGGCCGCGACCCAGCATCGCCGATCGCGTGCATGCAGGGTGTCGGCAATGCGTTTCAGTCCTGCGCGGCTGACGCGTCGTCCGCGCTGGCCTCGTCATCGTCGCCGCTGGCATCGCCCAGCAGCAGATCGGTCTGCTCGCTGCCGAGTGATTCCACCCCGCGCAGGCGGCGTTCGATGGTGCGGGTCTTGCGGCTGGCCTCGCCCAGGCTGCGGCCGACCGTGCTGATCTGCTTTTCGGCCTTTTCCAGGATGCCGGCGAACTTGCCGAACTCGCTCTTCACCGCGCCCAGCAGGCTCCACACTTCACTGGAGCGCTGTTCGATGGCCAGGGTGCGGAAGCCCATCTGCAGGCTGTTGAGCAGCGCGGTCACCGTGGTCGGCCCGGCCACCACCACGCGGTGTTCCCGCTGCAGCAGGTCCACCAGCCCCGGGCGGCGGATCACCTCGGCGTACAGGCCTTCGGTAGGCAGGAACATCACCGCGAAATCGGTGGTGTGCGGCGGCACGATGTACTTGTCGCAGATCGACTTGGCCTGGATCCGGATCGCGCGTTCCAGCTGCGCGCCCTGCACGCGTACGCCATCGGCGTCACCCTGCTCCTGCGCATCGAGCAGGCGCTCGTAGTCTTCGCGCGGGAACTTGGAATCGATCGGCAGCCAGACCGGGGTGTCCTCGTGGCCGCGCCCGGGCAGGCGCACCGCGATGTCCACCATTTCGCCGCTGTCCGGGCGCACTTTGACGCCGCGTGCGTACTGCTCCTGCGTGAGGGTCTGTTCCAGGATGTTGTCCAGCTGCACCTCGCCCCAGCTGCCGCGGTTCTTGACGTTGGTCAGCACGCGCTTGAGGTCGCCGACGCCGGTGGCCAGCTGCTGCATTTCGCCCAGCCCACGCTGCACCTGTTCCAGGCGGTCGGACACCAGCTGGAACGACGCACCCAGCCGCGCTTCCAGCGTGGTCTGCAGTTTTTCGTCGACGGTGACCCGCATCTGGTCCAGCTTCTGCGCGTTGTCGGCCTGCAGGCTCCGCAGCTGCTGCTCCAGCGTGGCGCGCATTTCGCCCATGCGCTGTTCGTTGCGCTGGGTCATCTCCTGCAGGCGCAGGCCCAGGGATTCGCCGAACCGGTGCTGCGACTGCGTGGCTTCCTCGCGGCCCAGCCGGGCATCGTCGGCCACGGCCTGGCGCAGCGCGGCCATGTGGGCGTCGCTGCGCTGCTGAGCCTGGCCGGCGTCCTCGCGGGCCTTGCGCGCGTCTTCGCCCAGCGCATCGCGCAGCTGGTCCAGGCGCTGGTCGGTGCGGGTGGACAGGTCGGTCAGCGCGCGCGCGAAGGTTTCCAGCCGCGCGTCCTGCTGCCGGCCCAGCCCTTCGAGCTGCTCGCGCAGTTCACTGCGGCCGGTCCGCGCTTCTTCGCGCAGGCTCTGCTCAAGGTCGCCATGGCCGGAACGCCGCAGCAGGGCCACCAGCTGCAGGATGAGGACGGCACACAGCAGGCCGCCAAGGATGAGGAATTCAGGTTGCATGGAAGAAGTGTAGGCTGAGCCGGTCTCATTCGCTGCGCCGGATCGCTCCATGCTGGATCTTCTGGGAAAGTCGACGTCGATCAACGTGCGCAAGGTGCAGTGGCTGTGCGCCGAGCTGGGCCTGCAGTACCGGCAGCTCGGGGCCGACGGCCACGATGCGGATTTCCTCGCGGCCCTGCACCCGCTCAACCCGAACGGCCAGGTGCCGGTGATCCGCGATGGCGACTTCGTGCTGTGGGAATCCAACAGCATCTGCCGCTACCTGGCCGCGGCAGCCGGCCGCCACGACCTGCTGCCGCGCGACCCGCGGAGCCGGGCCCGGGTGGAGCAATGGATGGACTGGCAGGCCACCGACCTCAACACCGCCTGGCGGCACGTGTTCATGGCCCGCGTGCGCCAGCACCCGGCCTACCCTGACGATGGCGCCGCGCAGGCCAGCCTGGTGCAGTGGAACCGGCTCATGCAGCACCTGGATCAGCAGCTGGCCGGGACCGGCGCCTACGTGGCCGGCGAGGACTTCACCCTCGCCGACATCGTGCTGGGGCTTTCCACCCAGCGCTGGCGGCTGACCCCGGGCGACAAACCCGAACTGCCGGCCGTGGCGGCGTGGTTCCACCGCCTCGGCCCGCGCCCCGGGTTTGCCCGCCACTGCGACAACGGCGTGGCCTGAGGCTCAGAAGCCTTCCAGGACCACCTTGCCCACCGCGCGGTGGCTTTCGATGTGCGCATGCGCGCGGCGCAGGTTGGCCGCGTCGACACGGCCGTAGTTCTCGCCCAGCGTGGTGCGCAGCACGCCGCTGTCGACCAGCTCGGCCACCCGGTTGAGCAGCACGTGCTGCTGTTGCAGGTCGGGCGTGCTGAAGCTGGAGCGGGTGAACATCGATTCCCAGTGCAGCGACAGGCTCTTGCGCTTGAGCGCCATCACATCGAGCTGGCCGGGGTCGTCGATCAGGGCCAGCTGGCCCTGCGGTGCCAGCGCGGTGACGATCTGGGCGTAGTGCTGGTCGGTGTGGGTCAGGCTGGCCACGTGGCTGACGGCCTCGATCCCGATCCGGCCCAGGCCTTCGGTCAGCGGCTGGCTGTGGTCGATGACGTGGTGGGCCCCCAGGGCGTACGCCCAGTCCTGGGTGTTCGGGCGCGAGGCAGTGCCGATCACGGTCAGCCGGGTCAGCTGGCGCGCCAGCTGGACCAGGATCGAGCCCACCCCGCCGGCCGCACCGATCACCAGCAGGGTCTGGCCTTCACCACCGCCTTCGGCGATGCGCAGGCGGTCGAACAACAGCTCCCACGCGGTGATCGCGGTCAGCGGCAGCGCGGCAGCCGCCGCATCGTCCAGGCTGGTCGGCTTGCGGCCCACGATGCGTTCGTCCACCAGCTGGTACTCGGCGTTGCTGCCCGGCCGGTTGATGTCGCCGGCGTAGAAGACCGCATCACCCGGCTGGAACAGGGTCACCTCGCTGCCCACCGCGTCCACGATGCCTACCGCGTCCCAGCCCAGCACGCGCGGGGCCTCGACGGCCACGCCACGGCGGACCTTGGTGTCCACCGGGTTCACCGACACCGCGCGCACCTGCACGCGCAGGTCGCGCGGGCCCGGGGTCGGCACTGGCAGGGTGATGTCGACCAGCGCCGTCGGGTCGGTGATGGGCAGGCCGTGCTGGGTATAGGCGATGGCTTTCATGGGAAGGTCCTTGGATGAGGCGCTCAGGTTGGCTTGCCCGGCCCCAGCCGGAAAGGCGCAGAATGCAGCAGCACTTTCACTCCTGGAATGAAAATGGTCCGCTTCGAGGATCTTCAGCTGTTCGTCCGCACCGCCGCTCTGGGCAGCTTCTCCAGTGCAGCGCGCGAGGCCGACCTGCTGCCCGGCCAGGTAGCCGCCGCCGTGGCCCGGCTGGAGCGGGAGCTGGACCTGCGCCTGTTCGTGCGTTCCACCCGCAGCCTGCGCCTCACCGCTGAAGGCGTGCTCTATCTACCGTATGCCCAGGACCTGCTGGACACCCTGCACGAGGGCCAGGCCCGGGTGCGCGGCGAAGATGCCGAGCTGCGCGGCGTGCTGCAGGTGGCCGCGCCCTCTGATCTCGGCCGCAATGTGCTGCTGCCCTGGCTGACCGAGTTCCGTACCGCGCACCCGAAGCTGCAGCTGCGCCTGCTGTTGTCCGACCAGGTGGCCGACGTGTTCCGCGACCCGGTGGATATCGCGTTCCGGCTGGGCCGCTTCGACACCGCCAGCTACGTGGCGCTGCCGCTGCTGCCGGGCAACCGTCGCGTGCTGTGCGCCGCACCGGCCTACCTGGAGCGGCAGGGTACGCCGGCCTCGCTGGACGCACTCAAGGACCACCACTGCCTGGTCTACCAGCTGGCCGGGCGTCCCTACGACCGCTGGAGTTTCGAACAGGACGGGCGGCGCGTGGTGGTACCGGTGCGCGGCCAGCTGGTGTGCGATGACGCTGACGTAGTGCGGCGCTGGGCGGTGGCGGGCGAAGGCATCGTGTTCAAGTCGTGGCTGGATGTGGCCGACGATGTGCGCGCCGGGCGCCTGCAGGTGCTGATGGGGGGCGCAGGCGACAGCCTGCCGTTGAACCTGGTGTGCCCGCACCGCAAACAGTTTTCGCCCGCGATCCGCCAGTTGCATGCGTTGTGCGCCCATCGGCTGCAGCCGATGCTGGCCGATCTGCCGGGACGTGCGCCGTAGCGCTGTCGGCAGCGGGCCGGGTAGCCGACAATGGCGGCCCCCCGAAGTCGAGTCACCGCCATGCCGTGGATGGGCATCCAGGACCTGTGGACCTTTGTCATCGCCGTGCTGGTGTTCCTGGCGCTGCCCGGGCCGGGCACCTTCACCCTGCTCACCGCCACCGGGCGCGGTGGCGTGCGCGGCGGCTATACCGCGCTGTTCGGGTTGCTGCTCGGCGACCAGATCCTGATGTGGCTGGCGGTGGCCGGCGTGGCGGCCCTGCTCAAGGCCAACCCGCTGGTGTTCCACGCGGTGCAGTACCTCGGTGCGGCCTATCTGGTGTGGGTGGGCATCGGCCTGCTGCGGCCCGCGCCGGCCAGCGGTGACACCGGCGGCATCCGGCTGCAGCCGGGCCACTACTTCCGCCAGGCGGTGCTGATCAGCCTGCTCAACCCCAAGGCGATCATCTTCTACATGGCGTTCCTGCCGCTGTTCATCGACCCGGCGCGGCACCAGGGCGTGGTGACGTTCGCGACCATGGCCACGCTGATCTTCGTGCTCAGCCTGGCGTACTGCTCGGTGCTGATCGGGGTGGGCAACCTGTTGCGCCGTCGGATCATCCAGCACCCGCGTGTGGGGGTAGTACTGAAACGCGTCGCGGGGGTTTTCCTGATCGGGTTTGGCCTGCGCCTGGGGCTGAGTGGCTGAACCCTTGTCGGGGTGGGCGTTTCGCCTGCATTGCCGGCGCGCGGCGATAGGCAACGTCATCGAAATTGCCCTCGGCGATCGATAGCGCGTAATTCTTCCCAGGCGCCGGCAGGTGTCAAATCGTTGCCATCGCGGGCATCCGACCCGTGGCGAGGCAACCGCGAGATGACCACCCCCATGTACTTCGTGCAGCACCTGGCCGGCCACGACGAGCGCCTGCTGGCATTGAGCACCGACCGCGTCGACCTGGCCCATCCGTCGGTCCAGCGGATCGTGGCGGACCTGCAGCCGCTGGACCGCATCGAGCTCCGGGGCTGCCGCTTCGATTGCGCCGCCAGCCTGTTGCTGGGGCTGCGCCGGCGCATCTGCGAAGCCGAGGCCGACGCCTGCGGCTGGCGGGTATTCGATGAACGGGGGGTTCTGCGCTGCAAGAAGCTTCCCGACGACACCTGCGTGATCTATCCACAGGGCGCCGACGATGTGGCGCGCTGGGGCCCGTTGATCGCGGCCAGCCGGGTTGTGCCAGATTCGTCAAAGCGGGCTATTTGAAATGATCGTCAAGGGATTCACGACGTCCGGCAGTAGTAATGCTGCGCCGCGTTCGGTCACACTCGGAAAATTGTCGATACCAGTCACTCTGTGAGGTTCCATGTCATCGCTGCTACGGCGCAAGCCGCTCGATTCCGTCACCGTCCATGAAGCCGGCAGGAGCCTGGTTCGTACCCTCAGCTGGCCGCACCTGATCGCCATGGGCATCGGTGCCATCGTCGGCACCGGCATCTACACGCTGATCGGCGTGGGTGCCAATCTCGCCGGCCCCGCGGTGCTGATCTCCTTCGCCATCGCCGGTGCGGTCTGCGCCTGCGCGGCGCTGTCCTACGCCGAGTTGTCCACCATGATGCCGGCCGCCGGCAGCGCTTACACCTACAGCTACACGGCGCTGGGCGAAATCTTCGCCTGGGTGGTCGGCTGGAGCCTGATCCTGGAGTACTCACTGGTGGTGAGTACCGTGGCGGTGGGGTGGTCGGGGTATTTCGTCGGCTTCCTGGAATGGATACACGGCAACACCGGCATCGACCTTCGGCTGCCGTTGGCGCTTTCGGCCGGCCCGCACGTGGAAGGCGGCGTGTTCAACCTGCCCGCGGTGCTCATCACCTGGGTGGTCGCCGGCGGCCTGATGCTGGGCACCAAGGAAAGCGCCACGCTCAATGCGATCCTGGTGGTGCTGAAGATCATCGCGCTGGGCGTGTTCGTCGCCGTGGCGCTGCCCGCGTTCGATTCGGCCAACCTGCACCCGTTCATGCCACACGGATTCGCCAAAACGCTGGGCCCGGATGGCGTGGAGCGTGGCGTGATGGCCGCGGCCGCCATCATCTTCTTCGCCTTCTACGGCTTCGATGCCATCTCCACCGCCGCTGAAGAAACCAAGAACCCGGGCCGTGATCTGTCGATCGGCATCATCGGCTCGATGGTCGGCTGCACCATCATCTACATGCTGGTGGCGCTGGCCGCCGTTGGCGCGATGAGCTACGCGGTGTTTGGCAGCAGCGCCGAACCGCTGGCCCTGATCATGCGTGAACTGGGCCAGCCCAAGGCGGCGGCGGTCATCGGTGTGGTGGCGATCGTTGCGCTGCCCACCGTGCTGCTGGCCTTCCTGTTCGGCCAGAGCCGCGTGTTCTTCGTCATGGGCCGCGACGGCCTGCTGCCGCGCGGCCTGTCGGCAGTGAACAAGCGCACCGGTACCCCGGTGGCCACCACGTTGTTCAGCGCTGCCGTGGTCTCGGCCCTGGCCGGCGTGGCGCGGCTGGACGAGATTGCCGCGCTGGCCAATGCCGGCACGCTGGCCGCCTTCACTGCCGTGGGTATCTGCCTGGTGGTGATGCGCAAGCGTGCACCGGATGCCAAGCGCACCTTCCGCACGCCGATCGCCTGGTTCATCGGCCCGGCCGCCGCGCTGGGCTGCATCTACCTGTTCATCAGCCTGCCGAGCAGCACCCAGCTGTACTTCCTGATCTGGAACGTGATCGGCCTGGCGGTGTATTTCCTCTACAGCCGCCGCAATGCGCTGATCGGCCGTTGAGGCCGTGACGGTGGGGTGCCGGGCGTTGCCCGGCACCCCACCGGTCATTTTTTGTTGGCATGATCCTGCGCCTGCTGCAGCACACGCAGCAGGTTGCCGCCCCAGATCCCCGCGATCTGTTTCTCGGTGTAGCCCTTGCGCAGCAGCCAGGCGGTGATCTTCGGTAGATCGCTCACGTCCTGCAGGTCGGTAAGCCCGCCGCCGCCGTCCCAGTCCAGCCCTATGCCCACATGCTCGGGGCCGACCACGCCCAGGATGTGTTCGAAGTGGGCGAAGAAATCGTCCAGGGTTGCCCTCCGAAGCGGCAGGCGCTGGTCGATCTCGGCCAGGCCCTGCTTCAGCTGCACGCCCTGGGCCATGCTCAGGTCATCGTAGTCGGCGCCGATCTGCTTCATCAGCGCGTCTTCGGCCTGCTTGCGCGCGTCGTTCTTGCCGGTGTCGATCAGGTAGCCGCCATACGCGTTCACCTGGATCACCCCGCCGGCCTTGGCCAGCTGCTTCAGGCGCACGTCGTCCAGGTTGCGCGGGTGGTTGTAGATTGCCTTGGCCGAACTGTGCGACAGCACGAACGGCACCGGCATGCGCTGGATCAGGTCATCGAACACCGCATCGGAGGCATGCGACTGGTCGATCACGATGCCGAGCCGTACCGCTTCGTCCACCAATGCCTTGCCGGCCGGGCTCAGGCCCTTCCATTCGGCGCCTTTGGTGTCGGTGGCCGAATCGGCAAACTCGTTGTTGGCGAAGTGCACCGTGCTGAGCAGGCGCAGGCCGGCCTGGTGGTAGAAGCTGAGCAACGTGGGGTCGTCGACCAGCGGGCTGGCGTTTTCCATGCTGATGTACACCACGCGCTTGCCGGCCGCCTTGATCCGGGCGGCGTCGGCGGCGGTCAGTGCCAGCGCGAAGGTCTCCGGATGCGCAGCGAGCATCTCGCGGATTTCCATCAACCGCAGCAGGCCCGCATCGCGGTCGTGCTGGTGTGCGGCCGGGCTGCGGTCGCCCTGGTCGGTGTAGATGGCCCAGAACCCGCCATCCAGCGCGCCGTCCACCATGCGCGGCAGATCCACCTGCGACAGCGCGTTGTGGTCGTGTCGCTGCTGGATGTCGAAGCCTTCCCGGTGGAAGTTCGCCGGCGTGTCCAGATGGCTGTCGAGGGTAAGCAGTTTCTTCTGCAGGGTGGCAGCGCGCGCAAGCTCCTGCGCGCTGAACTCGATGGCGTGGGCCGACAGCGGCGCACACAGCGCCAGTGACACCAGCAGGGACAGGCTGCGCAACGTCATGACGCCTCATTTTAGATTGGAATGCGTCAGACCATAGCAAAGCGTACCGACCAACGGTCGGTACCTACCCTGCCATTCCGCGGTAGGTGCCGACCGTTGGTCGGCACGCGAAGGTCAATCCAGCACGCGGCAGAACACGGCCTTGAGGTAACGCGATTCCTGCACGTGGGCCATGAACGGATGATCCGGGCCGGCGCCGGCGACCTTCAGGATCTGGATGGTGCGCCCGGAGTAGAACGCCGCGCGACGCAGCATGTCCAGGAACTGGTCCTCGGCCACCAGGCCGGTGCACGAGAACGTGGCGAACAGGCCACCGGGCTTGACCACGCCCAGCGCCAGCTTGTTCATGTCCAGGTACTTCTTCAGCGCAGTGATCACCTGGTCGCGGTCGCGGGTCATCTTCGCCGGATCCAGGATCACCACGTCGAACTGCTCGCCGCGGTTGGCCGCGTCGCGCAGCCACGGGAAGATGTCGGACTGCACGAAGCGTGGGCGCACGTTGTTCAGGCGCGCATTGCCCTTGGCGATGGCGATCACGTCTTCGTCGATGTCGATGCCCAGCACATCAGAGGCACCGCGCGCGGCCGCGTACACCGCAAAGCCACCGGTGTTGCAGCACAGGTCCAGCACCGACTTGCCTTCCACTTCCTGGCTCAGCCACTGCCGGTTTTCGCGCTGGTCGGCGAAGAAGCCGGTCTTGTGCGCACCGGCCGGGTCGGCGCGGAACTTCACGCCGTACTCGGTGATGACCGCCGCTTCGGTGGTGGTGTTGCCGTGGAAGTCGAAGCTTTCCTGCTTCTGCACGTGTTCGTCGGCGAAGCTGTGGAAGCGGCAGCCGGGGAACTGCTCGCGCAGCGCCTCGTAGACCCACTCGCGGTGGCGGAACATGCCGGCGGCGAAGAACTCCACCACCACCAGGTCGCCGTAGCGGTCCACCACCAGGCCGGACAGGCCGTCGCCCTCGCTGTGCACCACGCGCCAGGCATCGGAAATCGCGTCCAGCTTCAGGACATCACGGCGCAGCGACACCGCCTGGGCGATCTTCCGCGAGAACCAGCCGGCATCGACGGGGACGCGCTGGTCGGTCTCAAGGATACGCACGGCGATGCGCGAATGACCGTTGTAGAAGCCACGCCCGATCCACTCCCCATCCACGCCGACCACGTCGACGATGGCGCCGGGTTTCGGGCGGACGGCGGGCTTTTCGACCAGTTTCTGGAAGATCCACGGGTGGCTGGAGCGCCAGGCGTTTTTAAGGCGGACAACGGGATTGGGGACGGTATTCATCTGCCTATTGTAGACGGGCCCCATGGCCCGGCAGGCCGCCGATTTGACGCCAACCCATTCAGCCCGCAGAATCGGCCCCAGAAGGGGAGTAGCTCCCAGACGTTGTCGCCGTCAATTCGAGCCCGCAGGCTCCGGTGCAACGGCAGTCCCACCCGGTGGGACTGCGAGCGAGACCTTCGCCGTATGGCGAAGCTCTGTCCCCGGATCCCCTCCGATCCTCCGTTGCAGATCCTCGCCGTCCGGCTTGAGGCATTTCATTCATTCAACGGACAAACTCATGCAGACGATCGGTAATTTGTGGTTGTGGGGCGGCTTCGGCGCGGTGGTGATCATCGCGCTGCTGGTCGATCTGGTACTGATGCGACACGGCGGCCCGCACAAGGTGACCTTCAAGGAGGCCCTGTGGTGGTCGATCGGCTGGGTGGCGCTGGCCCTGGCCTTCAACGGTGGCCTCTGGTACTACCTGAACGAGACCGCCGGCCAGGTGGTGGCCAACAAGGTCGGCCTGGAGTTCCTGACCGGTTACCTGGTCGAGAAGGCCCTGGCGGTGGACAACATCTTCGTGTTCCTGATGATCATGGGTTACTTCGCGGTGCCCGAGGAACAGCGGCAGAAGGTGTTGATCATCGGCATCCTGGGTGCGATCGTGCTGCGTACGATCATGATCTTCGCTGGCAGCGTGCTGCTTACCAAGTTCCATTGGCTGCTCTACGTGTTCGGCGCGTTCCTGCTGTTCACCGGCTGGAAGATGTGGTTCTCGGCCGGCCAGGAGCCTGACCTGGAGACCAACCCGGCCCTGCGCTGGATGCGCAAGCACCTGCGCCTGCTGCCCGATTACGCCGGCAATGCCATGAGCGTCATGCGCGACGGCAAGCGCTGGTACACCCCGCTGTTCGTGGTGCTGATCCTGATTGCCGTCACCGACGTGATCTTCGCGGTAGACAGCATCCCGGCGATCTTCGCCATCACCACCGACCCGTTCATCGTGCTCACCTCCAACGTGTTCGCGGTGCTGGGCCTGCGCGCGATGTTCTTCCTGCTTGCCGGCATGGCCGACCGCTTCCACCTGCTGCCGTACGGCCTGGCCCTGGTGCTGGCCTTCATCGGCGCCAAGATGATGCTGATCGACATCTTCAAGATCCCCACCCCGATCTCGCTGGGCGTGGTTGCGGTGATCATCGCCGCCACCGTGGTGCTGAGCCTGAAGAACCCGCCGAAGACCGGCGACGCGTAACCCCTGATTGCCGCCGGCGGGATTGTCCCGTCGGCGGCACCTCTGTCTCCCGTCGCGTTGCCCTTGTGTTCAGGCTGGCGCGACGCAATCCCTTTGGGTATGAACGCCAACCTGCCCCTGCCTGCCGGCGAGCCGCCGGTCTCTTCCCGCAACGACCGTGGCCGCGTGGTGCGGGCGTTCAACCTGAGCCTGGCCTTCGTGCTGGTGCTGGTGGCGGTGTTCACCGCGCAGGGTCACTTCGATTGGCGCCCCTGGGCCGTGGCCCCGCTGGAAAGCGACGGCCTGCTGGGCATCCTCGGTGCGCCGCTGCTGCATGGTTCGGTCCAGCACTTGGCCGCCAATAGCTTTGCTCTATTAATTCTTGGCACTTTGGCAGGCAGCGTCTATCCAAAGGCGACCCTGCGGGCCTTCCCGCTGCTGTGGATCGGCTCCGGGCTGGGCGCCTGGCTGCTCGGCGATATCGGCAGCCGCCATCTGGGCGCCAGCGGCATCACCCACGGCCTGATGTTCCTGGTGTTCGTGCTGGGCCTGCTGCGTCGGGACCGCCCCGCCATTGCCGCCGGCCTGATCGCCTTCCTGTTCTACGGCAGCATGCTCATCACCATCCTCCCGCATGAGCCGGGTGTGTCCTGGCAGTCGCACATGGGTGGCGCCTTCGCCGGCATCATCAGCGCGCTGCTGTTCCGCCTGTCCGACCCGATGGCCCCGCGCAAGCGTTACAGCTGGGAAGAGGAAGACGAGGACGCGCTGGAGGCACAGCGCGACAGCGACCTCGAGCCGCCCTCCCCGCACCGCGTGCCGGTGCTGTGGCAGCCGCGCGAAGGGCAGGATTTCGTCGTGTTGCCGTTCCGCCCGCGGGATTCGGATTCCTCCCGGTAGGCGTCGCAAGGAACGGTAATGCCGTTCCTAACGTCGCTTGCGACGGCCCGAAGGGTGCCCGCCAACGGCGGGCATACCGTTGGTCGATGCGCTGCGTGCCGATCATTCTCCGTACCGACCAACGGTCGGTACCTACCTGCGCGGCGTCGTTTTTACGGGGTGCCATCCACCGCTTTGCGCCCCAATGCCGGATCATCGGTGAAAAACGCATCGATCCCGGTGGCCAGGTAGGCGCGCATCTCCGCCACCGACCCGTCGGGATTGCGCGTGTTGGGCTCACCCTTGCGGAATTCGGCGGCCATGAAGGCATTCTCCGGCCGGAACGTATACGGCACCACCATCAGGCCTACCGCGTGCGCATCGCGCACCAGTGAGGTCGGCGGGCCGAGGCGACCGTTGGCATCCAGCGGAATCACCATGCGCAGGCTGGGTCCAATGCCATCGGCATAGCCGGCGATCTGGTCCAGCCCGGCGGGCGTGATCATGTCGACATAGCGCTGGCTGCCCTTGGCGGCGAGCACGTCGCCCGGCTGCTGCTTCGGGTCACCCAGCAGCTGCAGCAGGCGGATGTTGCTGTCGCGCCCAAGCTTGCTGCGCAGGTAACGCAGATTGCCCACCTCGAACGACTGGATCGTCACCGGAGCCACGCGGGTGTAGGGGTTGGCCTGCAGCGTTTTCAGCAGCAGGTCTTCCATCGGCAGGCCGATGCCCTTGAAGTAGGTGCCGTGCTTGATCTCCGGCACCAGCCCGATCCCGCGCCCGGCGCGACCGGCCTGCTGGACCAGGAAGGTGACGATCTCGTCCAGCGTGGCAATGCGGAACTGGCCGTCGAAGGCAGTGCTGCGCAGCTGCGGCAGGCGCTCGCGGGCGTACAGGGTCTTCAGCTCGGCCAGGGTGAAGTCTTCGGTGAACCAGCCTTCGATGCGTTCGCCATCGATGGTCTTCGTCGTTCTGCGGCTGGCGAACTCGGGATGGGTGGCCACATCGGTGGTACCACTGATCTCATTCTCGTGCCGCGACACCAGCACCCCGTCCTTGGTCATCACCAGGTCCGGCTCGATGTAGTCGGCGCCATCGGCAATGGCCTGCGCGTAGGCGGCCAGGGTGTGTTCGGGCAGCAGCGCGCTGGCGCCGCGATGGCCGTACACCGCCGCCTTGCGCGGCGCGGGTGGGGAAGATTCAGCGCTCATGGCCACCGATGGTGCCACGGCCAGCGAGAACAGCAACGCACAACCCCACAACGACTTCGACACTGCAAACCCCTGTTGGTACGGCGGCCCGCGCCGACGCGGCGGGGGCGTGGAAACGACGTGCGCATTGTCGTCGCGCGGTATGACAGATCGAAGAAAGCCAGTTATGCGCCTCCTGCGACGTCCCCGGCCCCGGCAGCGAGCTCTTTGACTTCCTTGTCGAAGTCGCTCTCGAACAGCCGATCCTGGACGATCCGGTACTTCTCGAACTCTGTCTCCGCATGAGACTGGGCCAGTTTCGCGGAGACCTTGCCACTGTTCTTGAGGACCTTGCGATCATCAAATTCCAGGAATGCGTCGAGCCGCTTGGCCCAGTCTTCCATGCTCATGGGAATTCGGCGGCGAGCGCGGTCTTCTGCCAGTTCGAGGTAGGCGTTGACGATCCGGCCCAGTGAATCCAGCTCTTCCTGGGTGAGATAGTTTTTCGCCACCCCAACGTCGGTCTTCAGGATCCTGCCATCCGGTGCGCTCGCCCAGGACGTCAGGCCCATGTGGGGAAGGTTGCTGTCTGCCCGCGTGCTGATCAGCTCTGCGGCCGTGTGCCCGTGGATGGCGTAGTGAAGCTTGTTCTGAACCTTGGCGAAGAATGCCTTGGTCGTTGGGGCATCCTTGTTGTAATCCAGGCTGGTAGCGTAGATATCGGTGATCTTCTGGTAGAAGCGCCGCTCGCTGAGACGTATCTCGCGGATTTCGGCGAGCAGGCGCTCGAAATAGTCCTCGCCCAGAAAGCTGCCGTTCTCCATGCGCTGCCGGTCGAGCACATACCCTTTGAGGGCAAACTCGCGCAGTACTCCGGTAGCCCATTGGCGGAACTGCGTCGCCCGTACCGAATTGACTCGATAGCCGACCGAGATGATCGCGTCCAGGTTGTAGAAGTCCACCGTTCGGGACACCTCCCTTGAGCCCTCCTTTTGAACTATCCGGAATTTCCGGATAGTTCCTTCAGGTCCAAGCTCCTGGCTCGCAAATATGTTCTGAAGATGCTCGCTGACGGTGCGAACATCTACTCCAAAGAGCTCTCCCATCAGCTTTTGGGACAGCCATACAGTCTCATCCTCGTAGCGGGCTTCAATGCTCGCCTCGCCTGCCTGCCTGGTGAAGATCAGGAACTCGGCAGTGCTGTTTCGGATCAGTGTTTTTTTTTCCATCGCCTGCTCCTCGATGGCACGTCTGGGAGTCTGGGTGCCGGTGAACAAGTTTGATGCTAGCGCAGCTGATTGAACGTGCTGCCTTTCCCGGTCCGTGAAGTTGGCAGTATTGGCTTACTTCCCGATACAGAAGCTCGAGAAAATCCGCCCCAGCAGGTCATCTGCGCTCATCCGTCCGGTGATCTCGCCCAGCGCCTCATGCGCCAGCCGCAGTTCCTCGGCGGCCAGCTCCAGGTGTTCATGCACCAGCTCTGCTTCGGCGCGCTCGGCGTGGCCGATCGCCAGGGTGATCGCTTCCACGTGGCGGGCGCGCGCGGAAAACTCGCCCTCCACGCTGTCGCCGGCGCTGCCGCTGGCCAGCTCGCGCAGGCGTGTGTGCAGGCGGTCGAGGCCCTGGCCGGTGGCGGCCGAGACGTGCACGACGTTGGCATCGATGTCGGCCGGCAGTGCCTCCAGCAGGTCGCTCTTGTTGTGGATCCACAACTGCAGCGGCACCCCGGCGATGGCATCGGCCACGGCGGCATGGCCGGCCTGCGGGTCGCGCGCGTCGAGCACGATGATGGCCAGGTCGGTGCGCTGCATCTCCGCGCGCGCACGCCGCATGCCTTCGCGTTCAATGGCATCGCCGCCGTCGCGCAGGCCGGCGGTGTCGACCAGGGTCAGCTCGAGCCCATCAATGCGGATGGTTTCGCGCAGGGTGTCGCGGGTGGTACCGGCAATGTCGGTGACGATCGCGCGTTCGCTGCCAGCCAGTGCATTGAGCAGCGAGCTCTTGCCTGCGTTGGGCGGGCCGACCAGCACGGCGTGCAGGCCATCGCGCAGGCGGCGGCCGCGTTCGGCGTCGTCGCGCAGCGTCGCCAGCGCCAACTGCACTTCGCCCAGGCCCTGCCGAACCTGATCGCCTCCCAGCGTATCCAGCGGTTCGTCGGCGAAGTCGATCGCGGCTTCCACATGGATGCGCAGGCGCACCAGCTGCTCGCCGGCATCTTCCACGCGGCGCGAGAACACGCCGTCCAGCGAGCGCCGCGCCGCGCGCGCGGCACGGGTATCGCTGGCCGCGATCAGGTCGGCGATGGCCTCGGCCTGGGCCAGGTCGAGCTTGCCGTTGAGGAAGGCGCGCTCGCTGAATTCCCCTGGCCGTGCCTGTCGCGCGCCGAGCGCGATGCAGCGACCCACCAGCTGCTGCAGCACCACCGGGCTGCCGTGGCCCTGCAGCTCCACCACGTCTTCGCCGGTGAAGCTGCGCGGATTCGGGAAGTACAGGGCGATGCCGTCATCCAGCACTTCGCCGGCGGCATCGCGGAAGCGCGCGTAGTGCGCGTGCCGCGGCTGCAGTTGCGGGCAGCCCAGATCCACGGCGATGCGCAGCGCCTGCGGGCCGGACACGCGCAGCATGCCCACGCCCCCGGCACCGGGCGCGGTGGCGATGGCAACGATGGTGTCGGTGGCGGCGTTCATGGCTCAAAGCTTCTCCAGCTGTGCGCGGGCCTGGGCAGCGCCGCTGCCCTGCGGCTGCAGCGCCAGGTAGGTGGTGTAGGCCTGCCTGGCCTTGGCCTTGTCGCCGGCGTGGAAGTAGGCATCGCCCAGGTTGAGGTGGGCTACCGCGCGTGACGGGTCGATCTTCAGCGTGTTTTCCAGCCAGCGTGCCGCTTCAGCGTAACGCTGCTGGCGGTAGTAGACGAAGCCGAGGTTGTTGGCCGCCTGGGCGAAGTCCGGGCGCAGCTTCAGCGCTTCGGTGAACTGGGCAACGGCCTCGTCATAGCGTTTCTCGCGGTACAGCTGCAGGCCACGATCGTTGGCCTGCTGCGCGCGCTGGCGGTCGGAGGTCGGCACGGCGGCCGGCACCACCAGCGTGCTCTTGCCGCCCTGCAGGTCGGCCACGGTCACCGGCGCCTCGCCAGCGGGCTTGGCGTCCTGCGCGGCATCCACCCGGTTGTTGAGCGCGATCGCGTCCGCCGACAGCTGCCGGGTATCGGCAGTGAGGTATTCCTGGCTGTCGGGCACCTGGAACACGAACTCGCCACCCTGCGAACCGGGCAGGCTGCCGAACGCCGGGGTCTGCCGCGACACCGCCGATACCGCCGGCGCCACGTAGGCCGCCAGCTCGGTGCCGGTGATCAGGCCATCACCATTGAGGTCGCCCTTGCCTGCCAGCGCCTGCAGCAGCACCCAGGTGAACACCGAATGGCCGTTCGGGCCGCTGTCGGCCACCTGCTGGTCGCTGCCGCCGGCGGTGAGCATCTGCCGCGCGCTGCGCTTGGCGTTCTCGCGCAGGAAGGCCGACGACGAGGGGCCGCCACGGGTCAGGCCCAGGCCGCTGTAGCAGGCATCCATCACGAACATCACATGCTTGGCCTGCATGCTTTCGGCGATGTTCTGGATGTCGGTCATCGCGATGGCGTCGGTGGCGAATTCGTTGGGGTCCGAATCCACCGGGATGATGTAGCCCAGGTCGCGGCCCGACGCCAACCGCCGCGTGGCGCCATGGCCGGCGAAGAACACGAACACGCGGTCGTTGCGCCCGGTGCGGTCATCGGCCAGGCGGTCGTGGAAGGCGGCCAGGATGTTGTTACGGGTGGCCTGTTTGTCCTTCAGCACGATCACCTGCGAGGACGGGAACCTGAACTGCCCGGTCAACGTATCGGCGATGGCCTGCGCATCGTGGCTGGCGTATTCCAGCCGCGGCCACTTGGCGTACTCGTCGATGCCGATCACGATCGCCCACGACTTCTCGTAGCCGGTGGTCACGGTGGCTTCGCTGGCAGCAGCGCTGCGCGGGCGGCTGACGGTGAACTCGCGGCCATTCCAGCCGGCGAACTGGTAGCCCTCGGCAATCAGCCGGTCCAGGATCTGCGGCAGTGCCTTCACCGCGCGGTCGTGGATGTCGTGGAACAGGATGATCCCGCGCTGTTCCTTCTGCACCTGGCCCAGCACGCGCTGCACGATCGATTCGGGCACCGGGTCGGCCCAGTCCATCGAATCGATGTTCCACATGATCGACTTCAGGCCGGCCTCGTTGAGCAGCTGCAGGCCTTCGGCATTGCGCGCGCCATAGGGGAAGCGGAACAGCGGCGCGCGGCGCTTGTCCACGTCCTTGAGCAGCGTGTCGGTCACCAGCACCTGCTGGCGCAGCGCCTCGCCGGTGGTGCGTGACAGCTGCGCGTGGGTCAGGCTGTGGTTGCCCACCGCGTAGCCCTGTTCCATCAGGTTGCGGCTGATACCGGCCATCGGACCCAGCTTCACGCTGCCATCGGCATGCACTTCGCCCAGGTTGCGGCCCACTTCGAAGAACACCCCCGGAACGTCGTAGCGCTTGAGGATGGCCACCACTTCGTCGGTGTAGGCCTTGTGCGGGCCGTCATCGAAGGTGAGCACCACGGTCTTGGGCGGCAGGTCGCGGCCGAAGATCTCGCGGTCGCTGTCCTTCATCGACATCGGATAAGGCTCGATCACGCCGTAATCGCGCAGGATCGCCTCGCGGCTGTACTGCTTGTGCAGGTGGGCCAGGTAGTCGTCCCACTTCTCGCGCTTGAGGGTGATCGCGCGGGTGCGGTCGAAGCGGCTGAAGATGTTGGTGATTTCCTGGTTGTAGTTGCGCTCGATCTCATCGAGCGCGTCCAGGTCTTCGCCCACGCGCTGGTGCAGCTTCACCGCCGGCAGCGAGGAATCGGTGCCGATGCGCTCGTGCAGGTCGCGCAGCACTTCGCGGAACGCCAGGCGGTCGGCGTCGTACAGCTCCGGCGCCGATTCGATGTAGTCCAGCACCGTGCCCAGGGTGGCAAAGCGCTGCGGGCTGCCGTCGCGCAGCAACGCATCGAACTGGGTGGCGATGGCCTGGCGCTGGTCCAGCCCGTCGTGGAACAACTGCTGGCCGATGCGGCTGGAGGTGTCACGGTCACGCGCGGACTGCTGCGCTTCGTCGGCGAGCAGCACGATGATGCGGCGGTGGCCGTCGAGCTGCTTCTGCAGGGCGGTGAGCAGCGGCGCAGCCGCGGGGTCGGCGGAGGCTGCGGCCTGCGCGCTGGGCTGCGTCGGGGTCGGCGTTGCCGGGACGGCGGGGTCGTTGTTGCCGCAGCTGGCAACGGCCAGGGTCAGCAGCAGCAGGGACGGCAGGCGGAACAACGACGACGCACGGGGCATGGGGGGCTCGGTGAGGTGCTGCGGGTGGGTGAATGCAGGCGATTGTATCGCCGGCAAAGAAAAACCCGCCGGGGAGCGGGTTTTCCAGGGGTTTTATTTTTTGGCGGTGGCCGGGACCGGGTCGCCGCCATGGCGCTTGGTCATCCACCACTGCTGCAGCAGGCCCAGGCCGCCGTTGACCACCCAGTACAGGACCAGGCCGGACGGCATGAAGGCCATCATGACGCCGAAGATGAGCGGCATCATCTGCATCATCTTGGCCTGCATCGGGTCCATGCCCGGGGCCGGGGTCAGCTTCTGGGTGGCCCACATCACCGCCACGTTGATCACCGGCAGGATGAAGTACGGGTCGCGTGCGGTCAGGTCCTGGATCCAGCCCAGCCACGGGGCCTGGCGCAGTTCAACCGATTCCACCAGCACCCAGTACAGCGCAAAGAAGATCGGCATCTGGATGAGGATCGGCAGGCAGCCGCCCATCGGATTGATCTTCTCCTTCTTGTACAGCTCCATCATCGCGGTCTGGAACTTCTGGCGGTCATCGCCATAGCGTTCCTTGAGCTGCGCGATGCGCGGCTGGAAGCGACGCATCTTGGCGCCGCTCTTGTACTGCACCGCCGACAGCGGGTACAGCACCAGCTTCAGCAGCACCACCAGGCCCACGATGGCCCAGCCCCAGTTGTTGACGACCTTGTGGACCTGGTTCAACACCCAGAACAGGCCCTGGCCGATCACGGCCATGATCGAGAAGCGGCTGTAATCGACAACGCGATCCAGGCCCGGCACATCTTCCTTGGCGATCTGGTTGACCAGCTTCGGGCCCACCCACAGGCGTGCCTCGCTGCTCACCTGCTGGCCCGGGGCCACGGTGAACGCCGGGCCGGTGGCCTGAATCTGGTCGCGGCCATCATGCTGGGACAGCGAGTAGTTCGCGGCCTGGTCCTTCTGCGGCACCCACGCGGTGAAGAAGTGGTGCTGCAGCATCGCCACCCAGCCACCGGTGACCTGCTGGTTCAGCGGGCCATCGTCCAGGTAATCCTTGAAAGCCCGGCGCTGGTACTTGCCGTCCTTGTCGAACCAGGTGGCGCCGTTGAAGCTGAACGAGTCCGGGTTGGTCATGCTGCGCGACAGGATCGTCGGCGTGCGGTCCAGGGTGCGGTACACGTAGCCGCTCCACGGGGCGGTGCCGGCGTTGATCACTTCGTCCTTGACCTTGACCGCGTATTCATTGCGGTTGACGGTGAAGGTGCGGCGGATGCTCACGCCATTCGGACCATTCCACACGAACGGGATCTGCAGTTCGTTCTGGCCCTTGGCCAGCACGAAGTCCTTGGCATCGCCCACCAGCGTGAAGCCGTTGGCTTCCGGCACCGGCATGCTCTTGTCCTGGCTGGTCCAGCCGGTCACCGCGCGGTACGGGTGGGCCGGGTCTTCGGTCAGCAGGCGCACCGGCGGGCTGCCGTCGTCCTTGGTCTGCGGGAACTGCAGCAGCTCCGCATCCAGCACGGAGCCGCCGTCGAGCACCAGGCGCAGCACGTCGGTGGTCACGGTCACGCGCGGCGCGCCGGCCTGGGCCTGCGCGGTCGGCTGGGTGGCCGGGGCGCTGCCCGGGGCCTGCGGCACGTTGGCAGCGGGCACGGCGCCCGTTGCACCCGGCACCGGTGCCTGGGTCTGGGCGGCCACCGGCGCGGTGGGCGCCGGCTGGGCCTTGTCGCTACCCCACTGCATCCACAGCAGGATGGCCACCATCAGCCAGGCAACAATCAGGAAAACGCGGGTCTGGTTCATCAGCGTGCAGGCTCGACGGGGCCGGCAGCGGGTGCCGGCTCGGACTGGGAAAGGGGTGCAACCCCGGGCGGCGGCATTGTGCCGTCCGCGCCCGGCATGGGCAATGCGCCCAGCCGGCGCAGCAGGCGCTCGAAGGCCTGGCGGATCTCGGAATTACTTGCGGTACGGGCGGAACTGCGGGCAACCACGACATAATCGCCGGACGTCATCCACGGCCGTAGGTGGCGGGTGGCGTCACGCAGCACTCGCTTGATACGGTTGCGACCCACGGCTCGGGGATCGACTTTGCGCGAAACGGCAAGACCCAGCCTGGCCGGCGTGTCGCTCTTCAGCCAGTGCAGGGTCATCAGCGGTTCGGACACACGGCGGGCGCCGTTGAAGACCGTTGTATATTCGGCACGCGTACGAACCCGCGCAGAGCGAGGAAATCGCTTGCGCGGGTCGGAACTGCTCACAGTCAGGATTGCGTCTGCCGCGGGAAGCGGCATTGCAATCAAGCGCTCAGGACTTTACGGCCCTTGGCGCGGCGACGCGACAGGATCTTGCGGCCGTCAGCGGTCTTCATACGGGCACGGAAGCCATGGTCGCGCTTACGCTTGAGGTTGCTGGGTTGGAAAGTGCGCTTGGTGGCCATGCGGGCCTCTATATGAAGGGGACGGAAAGAACCGGAAATTCTATAGACCTACCCCGGGGCGCGTCAAGCCCATGTCACTACGGGATTTCACCGGCCTGTGCAATAGCTGTGGATCATTTTGTGAATAACTTCGGGACAACCATTCCCGGCACCCCGCGTCGGTGGTAGGCTGCGCCATCCATTCTTTCCCCTTCCGGCCTGCGGCACGGCGGCTTTCTGCGCCCCAACCGCCGGCCCCAGACGATTATTGCCGATGGATGCCTGGTCCCGTTGTCTCGAACGCCTTGAGGCGGAGTTCCCGCCCGAAGATGTTCACACCTGGTTGAAGCCGCTGCAGGCCGATCTGCGCGCGGACAGCCTGGTGCTTTATGCGCCAAACGCCTTCATCGTCGACCAGGTCCGCGAGCTGTACCTGGCGCGGATCAAGGAACTGCTGGCGCACTTCGCCGGTTTTGGCGACGTTTTTCTTGAAATCGGCTCGCGTCCGCGGGCCGTGGAGGCGCAGATCGCGCCGATTCCGGGCCATTCGGCACCCGCTGCGCCGGTTGAGCCCCTGGTGCCGTTCGCCGGCAACCTGGATTCGCACTACACCTTCACCAACTTCGTGGAAGGCCGCAGCAACCAGCTGGGCCTGGCCGCAGCGTTCCAGGCCGCCCAGAAGCCGGGCGACCGGGCGCACAACCCGCTGCTGCTGTACGGCGGCACCGGCCTGGGCAAGACCCACCTGATGTTCGCCGCCGGCAACGCCATGCGCCAGGCCAATCCGGCCGCCAAGGTGCTGTACCTGCGCTCGGAACAGTTCTTCAGCGCCATGATCCGTGCGTTGCAGGAAAAAACCATGGATCAGTTCAAGCGCCAGTTCCAGCAGGTGGACGCGCTGCTGATCGATGACATCCAGTTCTTCGCCGGCAAGGACCGAACCCAGGAAGAGTTCTTCCACACGTTCAACGCCCTGTTCGACGGCAAGCAGCAGATCATCCTCACCTGCGACCGGTACCCGCGCGAAGTCGAAGGCCTGGAAGCGCGCCTGAAGTCGCGACTTGCCTGGGGCCTGTCGGTGGCCATCGAGCCGCCGGACTTCGAAACGCGCGCCGCGATCGTGCTGGCCAAGGCCCGCGAACGCGGTGCTGAGATTCCCGACGATGTGGCGTTTCTGATTGCCAAGAAGATGCGCTCCAATGTCCGCGACCTCGAAGGTGCGCTCAATACCCTGACCGCCCGTGCCAACTTCACCGGCCGCGCGATCACCACCGACTTCGCCCAGGAAACCCTGCGCGACCTGCTGCGTGCCCAGCAGCAGGCCATCAGCATTCCCAACATCCAGAAAACCGTGGCCGACTACTACGGGCTGCAGATCAAGGATCTGCTGTCCAAGCGCCGGACCCGCTCACTGGCCCGTCCGCGACAGGTCGCCATGGCGCTGACCAAGGAGCTGACCGAGCACAGCCTGCCGGAAATCGGCGATGCCTTTGCCGGTCGCGACCACACCACGGTGCTGCATGCGTGCCGGCAGATCCGGACGTTGATGGAGACGGACGGCAAGTTGCGGGAAGACTGGGACAAGCTGATCCGGAAGTTGAGCGAATGATGCATGTACGCCGCATAGGCGTCATCGCATAAAACGGTGCAAAATCCGGGTGTAAGCGAGGGACAGGCTGTGGATAAAAAACCGGTTTGAGTTGGCGGGATTTTTATCCACAGGCTTCCCCACCCCTTGGGGGGTAGTAGTGCAGAGGGTTTCGAGGCCATAAAAGCCTTTATTTACAAATACTTAGATGTGTTTTCCCGCAATTCTGGCTCTACCATCACCACCAAGCTTTTGATTTATTCCACATCTTTTTAAAGCATAGGGGCACGGAACCACATGCGTTTCACACTGCAGCGCGAAGCCTTTCTCAAGCCGTTGGCACAAGTCGTCAACGTGGTCGAACGCCGCCAGACCTTGCCGGTTCTGGCTAATTTCCTGGTCCAGGTCCAGAACGGGCAGCTGTCGCTGACCGGTACCGACCTGGAAGTGGAGATGGTGTCGCGGATCGCGGTGGATGATGCCCAGGACGGCGAGACCACCATCCCGGCACGCAAACTGTTCGAGATCATCCGCGCCCTGCCCGACGGCAGCCGGATCACCGTCTCGCAGACCGGTGACAAGATCACCGTGCAGGCCGGCCGCAGCCGCTTCACCTTGGCAACGCTGCCGGCCAACGACTTCCCGTCGGTGGACGAAGTGGAAGCCACCGAGCGCGTGGCCATCGGCGAAGCCACCCTGAAGGAGCTGATCGAACGCACCGCGTTCGCGATGGCCCAGCAGGACGTGCGCTACTACCTCAACGGCCTCCTGTTCGACCTGCGCGGCGATGCGCTGCGCACCGTTGCCACCGACGGCCACCGCCTAGCGCTGTGCGAAACCGACCTGGAAAAGGCCAGTGGCGCCAAGCGTCAGATCATCGTGCCGCGCAAGGGCGTGACCGAACTGCAGCGCCTGTTGGAAAGCGGGGATCGTGAGATCGAGCTGGAAGTCGGCCGCAGCCACGTGCGCGTCAAGCGCGACGATGTGACCTTCACCTCCAAGTTGATCGATGGCCGCTTCCCGGATTACGAGGCCGTGATTCCGATCGGTGCCGACCGTGAAGTGAAGGTGGATCGCGAAGCCCTGCGTGCCTCCTTGCAGCGTGCCGCGATTCTGTCCAACGAGAAGTACCGCGGCATCCGCGTGGAAGTCTCGCCGGGCAACCTGAAGATCAGCGCACACAACCCGGAGCAGGAAGAAGCCCAGGAAGAGATCGAAGCGGATACCACCGTGAGCGATCTGGCCATTGGCTTCAACGTGAATTACCTGCTGGACGCCCTGTCCGCACTGCGCGATGAGCACGTGGTCATCCAGCTGCGCGACTCCAACTCCTCGGCCCTGGTTCGCGAAGCCAGCAGCGAGAAGTCGCGCCACGTGGTAATGCCGCTGCGCCTCTGATCGGGCGCTTGGTTCCACGTGGAACCGCGGGAACCAGGAAGCCCGGCCAAGCGCCGGGTTTCTTTTTGCCCAGACGTTCCACGTGGATCATCGGACAAGCAGCACGCGTAGAGCCACGCCCTGCGTGGCTGCTTTTGATCCTGCTTCTTGGCGCTGCGGTTGGACAACGCGATCATCGTCCAGACAGGGACCGTTCGAATTCCACGGCGAGAGCAGCCACAGGGCGTGCTCTACGGAGTTCGCAGAACGCATTGGTTTGCTGCCTGATTCCCAGCTCTAAGCTTTTAAAAACTGTATATAAATCTAAAGCTAGGTGGTGGTGGTAGAGCCAGATTTGGTTGAAAAGTACGTTATCTAGTTGAATTTAAAGGTAAATATGGTGCTGAAACCCCCGGTAAAACAGGGTCTGAGCCTGGGGTTCAACCTGTGGATATCTTTCAGAGGTACCCAAGGTGCCTTTTTTATCCACAGATTGCGCAGAGATTGTGCATAAGTCATACAGACCCCCTGTGGATAGCCAGAAATGGAAGACATCAATCTCGCGAGATCTGAGAACGCCTACCCTGCCCCGCGTTTCAGATTTCAAAGAATCGAGCGGGTAATCGCATCGGGCCCTCGGGCACCCCATCCCGACAGCGCGCCAATTTCTTGAAATCTGCACGGCTTCACCCTTGACGCTCTCTCAGATTTCAAAGAATTCACGGCGTCTCGAACGTGCGGCGAATCCACCCCGATGCAGTAAGCTGATCGATTCCCCCAGCCCCTCTTGCCGCATCTGCGGCGCAGATTCGATCGCATGCACATCCGTCGTCTGTCCCTGCACCAGATCCGCCGCTTCGACAGCGTGGAACTGGCCCCGCAACCGGGCATCAACCTGATCACTGGCGACAATGGCGCAGGCAAGACCAGCGTGCTGGAAGCGCTGCACGTGATGGCCTACGGGCGCAGTTTCCGCGGTCGGGTGCGGGATGGGCTGGTGCGCCAGGGCCAGGACGCGCTGGATGTCTTCGTTGAATGGGACGAACAGCGTTCAGGGGCGGAATCGGCCACGCGCCGCAAGGCCGGGCTGCGCCACAGCGGGCAGGAATGGAAGGGACGGCTGGATGGCGAAGACGTTGCGCAGCTGGGAAACCTTTGCGCGGCCTTGGCCGTGGTCACGTTTGAGCCGGGCAGTCACGCGCTGGTCAGTGGTGGCGGCGAGCCGCGTCGCCGGTTCCTGGATTGGGGTTTGTTCCACGTGGAACCAGACTTCCTCGCCCTCTGGCGGCGGTACTCGCGGGCGCTGAAGCAGCGCAATGCCCTTCTCAAGCAAGGCGGGCACCCGAATGCACTGGATGCATGGGACCGCGAGCTGGCAGAAGCCGGCGAACCGCTCACCACCCGGCGCCAGCACTACCTGGACCGCCTGCAGGACCGAACCATTGGCCTGGCGCAGGATCTGGCCCCGAACCTGGGCATCCAGTCGCTCACCCTGAGCCCCGGCTGGCGCAAACACGAGCTTTCCCTGTCCGACGCCCTCCTATTGGCCCGGGAACGCGACCGGCTGGCGGGCTACACCTCCGTGGGCCCGCACCGGGCCGACTGGAGCGTGGGGTTTGCCAGCATTCCCGGCCGCGACGCGCTCTCGCGTGGCCAAGCCAAGCTCACCGCCCTCACCTGCCTGTTGGCCCAGGCGGAGGATTACGCCGAACAGCGCGGCGAATGGCCGGTAATCGCGCTGGATGACCTCGCGTCCGAGCTGGATCGGACCCATCAAGCCCGGGTACTGGATCGTCTGCGGGCAGGCCCGGCGCAGATATTCATCACCGCCACCGAAACGCCCGCCGCGCTGCAGGACCGCACCGATATCACCCGGTTCCACGTGGAACATGGCCAGGTCCAGCTTGTGCCATAGTGCCGGCAGGGGCCGAAGCGCCCGGCTGGTATAATTGCTGTTGCAACCCCTTATCCATCGGCGCCCCGCTTCCCGCGGCGGCCCGAACTGCGGAGCCTATGGCAAGCGCAATGACTGAAGAACAGAACACTCCGGCACCTACCGGCAATTACGACGCCAACAGCATTACCGCCCTGGAAGGCCTGGAGGCGGTCCGCAAGCGGCCCGGCATGTACATCGGCGACGTCCATGACGGCACCGGTCTGCACCACATGGTGTTCGAAGTCGTCGACAACTCCATCGACGAAGCGCTGGCAGGCCACGCCGACCACGTTGCGGTGACGATCCACGCCGACGGCTCGGTCTCCGTGTCCGACAACGGCCGTGGCATTCCCACCGGCAAGCACGGTCAGATGAGCCAGAAGCTCGGCCGCGACGTGTCCGCTGCCGAAGTGGTCATGACCGTGCTGCACGCGGGCGGCAAGTTCGACGACAACAGCTACAAGGTTTCCGGCGGCCTGCACGGCGTCGGCGTCAGCGTGGTCAACGCGCTGTCGCAGAAGCTCACCCTGGATATCTTCCAGAGCGGCTTCCACTTCCACCAGGAATACGCCGATGGCGCGGCCGTAAGCCCGCTGGCCCAGGTCGAAACCAGCACGAAGCGCGGTACCACCCTGCGCTTCTGGCCGTCGGTGGTCGCGTTCCACGACAACGTCGAGTTCCACTACGAGATCCTGGCGCGCCGCCTGCGCGAACTCTCGTTCCTGAACTCCGGGGTCAAGATCGTCCTGGTCGATGAGCGTGGCGATGGCCGCCGTGACGACTTCCACTACGAAGGCGGCATCCGCAGCTTCGTGGAGCATCTGGCGCAGTTGAAGACCCCGCTGCACCCGAACGTGATCTCGGTCACCGGCGAATCCAACGGCATCACCGTCGACGTGGCGCTGCAGTGGACCGATTCCTACCAGGAAACGATGTACTGCTTCACCAACAACATCCCGCAGAAGGACGGCGGTACCCACCTTGCCGGCTTCCGCGGCGCGCTGACCCGTGTGCTCAACAATTACATCGAGCAGAACGGCATCGCCAAGCAGGCCAAGATCAACCTGACCGGCGACGACATGCGCGAAGGCATGATCGCCGTGCTCTCGGTGAAGGTGCCCGACCCCAGCTTCTCCAGCCAGACCAAGGAAAAGCTGGTCAGCTCGGATGTGCGTCCGGCCGTAGAAAGCGCGTTCGGCCAGCGCCTGGAAGAGTTCCTGCAGGAAAACCCAAACGAAGCCAAGGCCATCGCCGGCAAGATCGTCGATGCCGCCCGCGCCCGCGAAGCCGCGCGCAAGGCGCGCGACCTGACCCGCCGCAAGGGCGCGTTGGATATCGCCGGCCTGCCCGGGAAGCTGGCCGACTGCCAGGAGAAGGACCCGGCGCTGTCCGAACTGTTCATCGTCGAGGGTGACTCCGCAGGTGGTTCGGCCAAGCAGGGCCGCAACCGCAAGAACCAGGCCGTGCTGCCGCTGCGCGGCAAGATCCTCAACGTGGAACGTGCCCGCTTCGACCGCATGCTGGCCTCCGACCAGGTCGGTACGCTGATCACCGCGTTGGGCACCGGCATCGGCCGCGACGAGTACAACCCGGACAAGCTGCGCTACCACCGCATCATCATCATGACCGACGCCGACGTCGACGGCGCGCACATCCGCACCCTGCTGCTCACCTTCTTCTACCGGCAGATGCCGGAGCTGATCGAGCGTGGCCACGTCTACATCGGCCTGCCGCCGCTGTACAAGATCAAGCAGGGCAAGCAGGAGCTGTACCTGAAGGACGACCCCGCACTGGACGCCTACCTGGCCAGCAACGCGGTCGAAAACGCCTCGCTGATTCCGGCCGAGAACGAGCCGGCCATCGAAGGCGTCGCCCTGGAAAAGCTGCTGCTGGCCTATGCCTCGGCGCAGGAAGCGATCGGCCGCAATGCCCATCGCTACGACCGCCAGGTGCTTGAAGCCCTGGTCGATTTCACTCCGATGGACCTGGAGCACCTGCGCAAGGCCGGCGCCGACGAAGGCCTGGCCGCACTGGCCAAGCGCCTCAACCAGGGCAGCCTGGGCTCGCCGCGCTTCAGCCTGGAATTGCAGGAACCCACCGAAGAGCGTCCCGCCGCGCTGCTGGTCACCCGTCGCCACATGGGCGAACAGCTGATCCAGGTGCTGCCGCTGTCGGCCTTCGAAACCGGCGAACTGCGTGCCCTGCACCAGTCCTCGCTGCTGCTGCACGGGCTGGTGCGCGAAGGTGCCAAGATCGTCCGCGGTGCCAAGTCGTCGGAGATCGGTGGTTTCGCCGATGCCCGCAACTGGCTGCTGGACGAAGCCAAGAAGGGTCGCCAGATCCAGCGCTTCAAGGGCCTGGGCGAAATGAATCCCGAACAGCTGTGGGACACCACCGTGAACCCCGATACGCGCCGGCTGCTGCAGGTGCGCATCGAGGACGCCGTGGCGGCCGACCAGATCTTCAGCACCCTGATGGGTGACGTGGTGGAACCGCGCCGCGATTTCATCGAAGACAACGCGCTGCGGGTCGCCAACCTGGATATCTGACACAATCGGCTCAGGGCCGGCCGGTTGCGACCTGCAACCGGCCTGGCCACCGCCTATTGCTGCCAGGAACCCGATGTCCGCTACCGCCCCGGCGTCCACCACGCCTCCGCTGCCGCCCGCCCTGCCCAAGGCGCCCCAACGGAAACCAGGCTCCCCGATCGCGGGATTCCTGATCGATCTCGGTATCGCCACGCTCTCGCTGCTCGCTTTGAGCATGGCCAGCGGCCTGCTATGGGGCCTCTACCGCGCCGTGATCGTGGTCCGCGACACCGGCACGCAAGCGGCCGATGCGCTGGCCCAGCAGGTGGGCCAACCTGGCGCGCTCGCGCAGATCCTGATGGCCGTGTTCGCCACCGGCGGCGCTGCGATTTTCCTGTACTTCCTCAGGCGCCGTGCCGACGCCACCGAGCGCCGCGCCTCCTTTGAGGCGACCCGCCGGCCGTCCACCTGGGGCTGGACCGCGTTGGTTGCGCTGGGCGTGATCATCGGCAGCAACGGCATCGCCTGGCTGGCCCGGCAGGCGGGCATTGAACCGGTACCCACCAACCTGGCCCTGATGGAACAGGCGCTGGCCCGCTTCCCGTGGTTCCTGGCCCTGTTCGCGATCGTGCTGGCCCCGGCCTACGAAGAACTGCTGTTCCGCCGCGTGCTGTTCGGCCGCCTGTGGCAGGCCGGTCGTCCCTGGCTGGGCATGCTGCTCAGCAGCCTGGCGTTCGCGCTGGTCCACGAAGTGCCCGGCACCAGTGCCAATGGCCCGTGGGAAATCGCCCAACTGTGGCTGGTGTACGGCGGCATGGGCGCCGCGTTCGCGTGGCTGTACCAGCGCACCGGCACCTTGTGGGCCCCGATCGTGGCGCATGCGTTGAACAACGCCATCGCCCTGGCCGCGCTGGTATTCCTGGGCTTGCACTGACTCGACGGTTTGACAAAACCTTACATTCGGCCCGCCACACTGCAGACATGAACACGGGAGTCCCCGCCTTGAAACCCTTGCTGCTCGGACTTGTCATCACCTTGGCGCTCAGCGCCTGCGCCACCACCACCTCGCCCACCGGGCGCAAGCAGATGGTGGGCGGTGTATCGCAGGCCGAGCTGGACCAGCTTGGCGCGCAGGCCTTCGCCGAAACCAAACAGAAGCAGAAGATCAGCAGCGACGGCCGCCAGAACGGCTACGTGCAGTGCGTGGTCAATGCGCTGGTCGCGCAGCTGCCGCCTCAGTACCGTGGCGTACGGTGGGAGACCGCGGTATTCGTCGATGCCGAGCCCAACGCCTTCGCCTTGCCCGGCGGCAAGGTCGGCGTGAACACCGGCATCTTCACCGTGGCCAAGAACCAGGACCAGCTCGCCGCCGTGATCGGGCATGAGATCGGCCATGTCATCTCGCGCCACCACGAAGAGCGCCTCACCCGCCAGATGGGCGCGCAGACCGGCCTGGCCGTGCTTGGTGCGCTGGCCGGCGCGGCATACGGCGACGGCGCGGCCAGCACGGTCAACCAGCTCGGCGGTGCCGGCGCACAGGCCGCCTTCCTGTTGCCCGGGTCGCGCACCCAGGAAAGCGAAGCCGACGTGGTCGGTCAGCGGCTGATGGCCGAGGCAGGGTTCGACCCGGCCCAGGCGGTCAACCTGTGGCAGAACATGATGGCCGCCAGCGGCGGGCGTTCCCCGCAATGGCTGTCCACCCACCCGGACCCGGCCAACCGGATCCGGGAGCTGCAACGCGATGCCCCCGCCCTGAGCGGTGTTTTCCAGCAGGCCCAGGCCGCTGGACGGCGCCCGAAGTGCGGGTGATTCGACTAAAGGATGCTGTATTGCAGCATCGGAAACGATTTCTCACGCCATCGGTTTCTGATACGTTTGGCGGCTCAGATTTTTCTGACAGTCCGTTTTGATGCCGCCGCGGCGGTTCGATCGAGGTGAAAGATGATTTTCCGCAACCACAAGCAAGCCGTGCTTTCCGTCCTCATCGCGACCGCCATTGGTGGCGTTGTGGTCACTGACGCCGTCGCCCAGACCCGCACCACTGATCGCAGCGCCGATCGCCGTGGTGGCAAGAAGGACCAGGCCAAGACTGAAGCGCTGTACCCGCAGGCCACCCGCGCCGAGCCGGACATCAAGGCATCGCCGAAGCTGGGCAAGCAGCTGCAGAAGATGATCGACAGCTACAACGATCAGAAGTTCCCGGAGACGCTGGCTGCGGCCAATGAAATCCTGGGCAACAGCGCCGCCAATGCGTATGACAAGTCGCTGGCCGCGCAGCTCGCCTCGCAGGCCGCCTACAACACCGACGACAACGCCGCTGCCAAGAAGTACCTGCTGCAGGTGCTGGAATTCAATGGCCTGGACAACAACGGCCACTTCCAGTCGATGCTGATGCTGGGCCAGCTGCAGATCCAGGACGACCAGCTTGCCGAAGGCCTGGCCACCCTGGACAAGTACTTCGCTGAAACCAAGTCGACCAAGCCGGAAGAGCTGATCATCAAGGGCCAGGCCCTGTACCAGCTCGAGCGCTACCAGGAAGCAGTGCCGGTGATCCAGCAGGCCATCGCCGGTGCCACCGAGCCGAAGGACAACTGGAACCAGCTGCTGATGGCCGCCCTGTCCGAGTCCGGCCAGACCGGTGAAGCAGTGAAGCAGGCTGAAGCCCTTGCCGCCAAGAACCCGGCCGACAAGAAGGCCCAGATGAACCTGGCCAGCATGTACCTGCAGGCCGACCAGATGGACAAGGCTGGCGCGGTCATGGACAAGCTCTTCAAGGGCGGCCAGCTGACCGAGGAGCGCGAGTACAAGCAGGCGTACTCGATCTACGCCAACTCGGACAAGAAGGAAGCCGAGGTCATTGCCGTGATCAACGACGGCTTGCAGAAGGGCATCCTGAAGCCGGATTACCAGGTCTACCTGGCCCAGGCCCAGGCGTACTACTACTCGGAACCGCCGCAGGTTGAAAAGGCGATCGAAGCGTGGCAGAAGGCCGCCCCGCTTTCCAAGGACGGTGAAACCTACTTGAACCTGGCACGTGTCTTGCATTCGGAAGGTCGCATTCCGGAGGCCAAGACGGCCGCCCAGCAGGCGCTGGCGAAGGGTGTGAAGAACCAGGCCGATGCCAAGAAAATCATCAACCTGAAGTAAGTAGGAATAACGCCTGAACGCCTGCGTGAGTGATGCGCAGGCGCTCAGGATTGGTATAAGCTTGGAGGTTCCTGCGGTGTCATGCACCGCTGATCATGGGCTATCTGTCCCCAGGTACCCGGCCCCACTAATGAGCTCTTGGCGCATGACGGAACAACTAGTCGTTCACAGGTACGAACAACGCGATGACACCGGCCTCAGCTGGCCGCGCATCGTGGGTATCGCCTTTGTAATCGCATTGCATCTCGCCGCCCTGATGCTGCTCCTCATCCCCGCCGTGGCCCCCAAGGCCGTGACGGAGAAGGAACGCAACATCATGGTGACCCTGGTCGACGCTCCGCCGCCGCCCCCACCGCCGCCGCCGCCGCCGCCGCCGACTGAAACGCCGCCGCCGCCGGTCAAGAACCTGTCGCCGCCCAAGCCCTCGCCGGTGCCGCCGCCGCCGCAGGCGCCGGTGATCGACGTGCCGGAACCGCGTCCGAACGACATCGTCACGCCGCCGAGTCCGCCGAGCCCGCCGCAGCCGCCGAGTTCCATCGAGGCCAGCGTCGATATCTCGTCCAAGGCCATGAATCCCCCGCGTTACCCGCCGGCCGCGTTCCGCGCAGGTATCCAGGGTGAAGTGATCCTGATCATTGATGTCGATGCCAACGGCAACGTCACCAATGTGTCGGTCGAAAAGTCCAGCCGTAACCGCGATCTGGACCGTGCAGCGATGGAAGCCGCCCGTAAATGGCGCTTCAACGCAGCCGAATCGGGCGGGAAGAAAGCTGCAGGTCGCGTCCGCGTCCCGGTCAACTTTGCGCTGAATTGATGGGCCGGGTGGCCTGCCGGCCACCCTCCTGTCACTTGAACCTAGCTACAACATTCATCACCACACACAACAAAGGTAAGCGTCATGCTGCAGGAACTCTTCATCGCCGCTGCTGCCGGGGGCAACCCGTCGAATGCCCTCTCGCAGATGGGCTTCGAGCATCTGATCCACGAAATGACCTCCAAGCCGGGCGACTTCGCCGTCTCCTGGGTCGTGCTTCTGACCCTGGTGATCATGTCGGCCATGTCCTGGTACTGGACCGTCATCAACATCTTCCGTGCTACCCGCCTGAAGAGCGCTGCTGACAAGGTCGTGAGCCTGTTCTGGGATACCCCGAACGCACAGGACGCCATCCGCGCCATGGAAGAACAGCCGGCTTCGGAGCCGTTCTCCAAGATCGCCCTGGACGCAGCCCAGGCTGCTGCCCACCACCAGCGTGCCGAAGGTGGCGCCACCGGTGGCCTGGGTGAAAACCTGAGCCGTTCGGAGTTCGTCGACCGCGCCCTGCGTCAGGCCGTGACCCGCGAAAGCAACAACCTGCAGTCGGGCATGACCCTGCTGGCCACCGTCGGTGCAACCGCTCCGTTCGTCGGTCTGCTCGGCACCGTGTGGGGCATCTACGGCGCGCTGATCAAGATCGGTGCAACCGGTTCGGCCTCCATCGACGCCGTTGCCGGCCCGGTGGGTGAAGCCCTGATCATGACCGCCATCGGTCTGTTCGTGGCAATCCCGGCCGTGTTCGCCTTCAACTTCTTCAGCAAGATCAACAGCGCCACGATCAGCAAGTTCGATACGTTCGCTCACGACCTGCACGACTTCTTCGCCACCGGTTCGCGCGTCCGCTAATTGCGACGCGCTGTACCCAGCGAGAACGTAGTCAACACGATCTAGACGGAGCCCGTTATGGCTTTCAGTAGTGGTAACAGCGGCGGCCCCATGGCCGACATCAACGTTACGCCCCTCGTGGACGTGATGCTGGTGCTGCTGATCATCTTCATCATCACGGCGCCCCTGATGTCCCATAAGGTCAAGGTCGACCTGCCTGAGGCCAACCTGGTGCAGAAGCCGGAAGATGCGGCTGATCGCAAGGGCCCCATCACCCTGGCGGTGAAGGAAGACGGCTCGATTTACTGGAACGACGAAGAGATCGACAAGCAGACTCTCGAGTCGCGCCTGGCGACCGCCGCCCAGCAGACCCCCCAGCCCCCGCTCAATCTGCGTGGTGACCGCACCACCAAGATGCGCGTCATCAACGAGATGACGAAGGTCGCGCAGGAGCAGGGCATGCTCGACGTTGGCTTCGTGGCCACCAAAGAGAAGGGGCAGTAAGCCATGGCATTCAGTTCTGGTGGTGGCAAGGGCCCAATGGCCGACATCAACGTTACGCCCCTCGTGGACGTGATGCTGGTGCTGTTGATCATCTTCATCGTTACCGCGCCGATCATGACGTACCCGATCGCCGTGGACCTGCCGCAGCGCGTGCTCAACCCACCGCCGCAGCTGGTCGAACCGCCGCCGCCGATCGAGCTGCGGATCGACGCCAGCAACCAGGTGTTCTGGAACAACAGCCCGGTTGCAACGGCTGAGCTCCAGCAGCGTATGGAACAGGAAGTGCAGCGTGACCCGACCAACCAGCCCGAGCTGCGCATCGACGCCAGCCCGGACTCCGAGTACGACGTGATGGCCAAGGTTCTGGCCGCCGCGAAGAACGCGCAGATGAAGAAGATCGGGTTCCAGCAGCAGCAGTAAGACGCAACACCAAGTCATGACGCGACTGGAAAGCGCCCCTGGAAACAGGGGCGCTTTTTTTGTTGGCGCGTTCGGCCATTGACATCAATCCGGGGCCGTTCCACCATGGTTACGCGCAAGCAACACATAGCCGAGCCATTGCGCATCCCACCTGGTCACCAGGTCCCGGCCGGCCCGGGTATATCCAAGGGAATCGGACTCACGGAGCCTCGCCCAGCATCGCTGGCCGGGGCTTTCGTTCTTGAGGCGCCTCCAGTACATCCGCGAATCGTCTTGGATCGGGTTCATCGTCCTGCTTTGCGCGTCCCCGCAGGATCTCTCCCAATAAAAGATTGAAGGAATAGCGTCCCTTGCCGGGATGCGGCTTGCGCGGATCAAGCGGATACGCGGATTGCACCAGCAGCAGCACACTGTTCGAGCCGTGCCGCTTCCACCGTTTAAGATTGAAGAAGACGCCATAGCGTTCGCCGCTGTCCAGCCGCACGGCAACATAGTTGTCCGCTGCGGTGCGCTCGCAGGATTGTCGCCCTTCGATCACGTGGCGAATGATCTCCGGAAGCCGCTTCGACAACGTGTATCGAACACCATCAAATGCGCGGCACTCGCGATTGTCGGAAATCATGTCGTCATCAGCTCCACGACGCTGCACAGAGAAGCAATGAAGCCCAAAGCCGACATACAGGACGACCTCCCGGCCGGGGTGCCCCTTAGCGGCAACCAGGACGTAGTTGAGACGAAAGGGATGCAGGTGATTCAAGGGGAAGGCCTTGCCCTGCCTGTCCCTGTGGGGCATCCAGCGGATTAGACCGCCTGACCAGTTGACCGCCATCCCTTGCTCCATGACACCCTGTTGTGCGTCAAGAGACTCGGGCTACAGGCGCCCCGACTTCAAGGCCAAAACAGTCACGCATGCGCCGGACACCCGCGTCCGGCTATGATCCGCGGATGCTTGCCACCTACCCCGCGCTTGCCGACTGGCTCCACTGGCTGGATGCCTTTCCGCACCTGCGCCCGCTGCTCATCGCTGCCTACGTGCTGTACCTGCTGTGGTTGATCGGCTGGATCATGCTGCAGAAGCGCGAGCCGGTGGCCACGCTCAGCTGGATCCTTTCGCTGGCCGCCCTGCCCTACCTGGGCCTGTTCGTGTACTACCTGCTCGGGCCGCAGAAGGTGAAACGGCAGCGCCTGCGCCGTGGCCGCGCGCGTTCCGGCATGGAGCACTACAGCAGCGTGTGCCCGCCTGATGCGGACTGCACCGAACTGGCCAAGATCGCGCAGGCCACCACCGGCCTTTCCCCCAGCTCGGCTACCGAAGTGGAGTGGCTGGTGGATGGCGCGCAAACGTACGCCGCGCTGCTGAAGGCCATCGCGCAGGCGCGCGACCACCTCCACGTCGAGTACTACATCTTCAACCCCGACCATGCCGGTACCGCGCTGCGCGATGCCCTGGTCGAACGCGCCAAGGCCGGCGTGCGCGTGCGCCTGCTGCTGGATGCGGTGGGCTCGTCCGGCATCCGCACGCGGTTCCTCAAGCCGCTGCGTGATGCGGGCGCCGAAGTGGCCTGGTTCCACCCGCGCCAGCTGCTCAAACCGTTCAAGCGGCCGTGGATGAACATGCGCACCCACCGCAAGCTGGTGGTGATCGATGGCCGCGTCGCCTTCACCGGTGGTATCAACATCACCGACGAAGAAGACGAAAGCCGCCGGCCCGATGCCTACCGCGACCTGCACATGCGCCTGACCGGCCACGTGGTGCGCAGCCTGCAGCTGGTGTTCGTCGAAGACTGGATCTACGCCACCGGCGAACCGAAGGAGCGCTTCAACATCGCCCAGCTGTGGCCCACCGACATGCCGGGCCGCCAGGACGGCGCCATCAACGCCCAGGTGTTGGTCTCGGGGCCGGACTCGGGCTGGGAAACCATCCACCGCCTGCAGGTGGCCGCCATCCACGAAGCGCGCGAACGCGTGTGGCTGGTCACGCCCTATTTCGTGCCGGGCGAAGCCGCGCGCATGGCGCTCACCTCGGCCGCACTGGGCGGGCTGGACGTGCGCCTGCTGGTACCGAAGATGAGCGATTCCTGGTTCGTCACCCAGGCCGCGCGCTCTTATTTTGACGAGCTGCTGCAGGCCGGGGTGAAGATCTACGAGTACGGGCCGCGCATGCTGCACACCAAGGCGTTCATCGCCGACCACGACGTCTGCATCGCCGGCAGCGCCAATTTCGACCACCGCAGTTTCCGCCTCAACTTCGAACTGTCGATGATGATCAGCAGCGCCCAGTGCGTGGCGGAACTGGAGAAAATCCTCATCGCGGAGTTCGCCGCTTCCACGCCCGTGCGCAACGACCGCCAGCGCTCGCTGTGGCTGCACCGGGTCCCCGAGGCGTTCGCCCGCCTGGCCTCCCCGCTGCTGTAGCCGCCACGTGGAACCGCCCCCCACCCCGGCGCTACACTGCGCAGGTCAACGGGGAGAATGACAATGTATTGGCTGTTCCTGCTGCTTTCGCTGGGGTGTTTCACCTTTGCCATCAAGACACCGTCCACCGGCATGATGATGCTGTGGCTGGCCGGTGCACTGGTGTTCCTGCTGGCCTGGATCCGCGGCCGCTACCTGGCCAGCTTTGGCGGCGGCCAGCGGGGCGCGGCCGGGTCGCACGACATCTACAACGCGATCGACCCTGCCGAGCTGCGCCGGCTGCGCGAGCAGGCCCAGGCCCGGCGCGAGGCCGACCGCGACCCGAATGACCTTCCCCCGAGCCTATGACCCACCTCAGCGTCAACGTGAACAAGATCGCCGTCCTGCGCAATTCGCGCGGCGGCCAGGATCCTGATGTACTGCAGGCGGCCAGCGCCTGCCTGGACGCCGGTGCCCACGGCATCACCGTGCACCCGCGCCCGGATCGTCGGCATATCCACGCCGAGGACGTGCTCGCCCTCTCGGCGCTGACCAACGCGCGCGGCGTGGAATTCAACATCGAAGGCAACCCGTTCGCCCCACCGCGCCCGGGTTACCCGGGCCTGCTTCCGCTGTGCGCGCAGACCCGCCCCGCCCAGGCCACCCTGGTGCCCGACAGCGACGGCCAGCTCACCTCCGATCACGGCTTCGACTTCAGCCGCGACGCCGACCGCCTGCGCCCGTTGATCGCCGAACTCAAAAGCTACGGCTGCCGGGTCAGCCTGTTCGTGGACGCCGGCAACCCGGACCTGGCCCAGGCAGCCGACATTGGCGCTGACCGCATCGAGCTCTACACCGGCCCCTATGCTGAGGCGCACGCCGCGGGCGACGCCACCCTTATGCTCGCCCTGTTCGCCGACGCCGCCCGCCGCGCCCAGGCCGCCGGCCTCGGGGTCAACGCCGGCCACGACCTTTCCCAGGAAAACCTCCGGGATTTCCTGCAAACGGTCCCGAACGTCCTCGAAGTCTCGATCGGCCACGCCCTGATCAGCGAAGCCCTCTACGCCGGCCTGGACGCAACGGTAAAGGGCTACCTCGCCCTCCTGTGATGGATCCCGCGCAAAGGTAGATTCGGGCCCCGACCGGATGCTCTTCGCTGGGACCCAAGTGCGCTGAAGAATCCCCTGTGGATAACCCTGGGGAACAAACCCCAACCATTCAGCCCAAACCCAACAGGGGCGCGGATGGTGCTTCCCTACGACCCTGTGGTTAGTAATACTGCTAACCCATGCGTACCCCTCCGCACTCCGCCACGCTCCACCTCACGTCTCAGCCCCTGAGACGTCTCGCCGGTAGCCTCTGAAGATGGGTATCGCAATCAAAGGCCGTGGTTCCACCACGCACCTCGCCGGCCGTTTCGAAGTCACGGTCAGCGAAGCCATGGACGATGGCTGGGAACCCGAAACCAGCGAAGAATTCGCCACCCCGCGCCTGCGCACCGAAGTGCGCGCCGAAACCGCGCGGAGCATCATCAGCCGCAACAAATCCCCCGATGTAGGTTTCAGCCAATCGGTGAATCCCTACCGCGGCTGCGAGCACGGCTGCTCGTACTGCTTCGCGCGCCCCTCGCACGCCTTCCTCAATCTGTCTCCCGGCCTGGATTTCGAGACCAAGCTGTTTGCCAAGACCAATGCGCCGCAGCTGCTGCGCAAGGAACTCTCGCGGCCCGCCTACACCCCGCAGCCGATCGCCCTGGGCATCAACACCGACGCCTACCAGCCGATAGAACGCAAGCTCAAACTCACCCGCCAGCTGATCGAAGTGATGCTGGAAACCCAGCACCCGTTCTCGCTCATCACCAAGAACGCCCTCGTCGAGCGCGACATCGACCTGCTCGCCCCACTGGCGGAAAAGAACCTGGTCAGCGTGCATTTCTCGGTGACCTCGCTGGACCCGCACCTGTCGGCCCGCCTTGAGCCGCGCGCATCGGCCCCGCACGCGCGCCTGCGTGCCATGCGCCGCCTGCACGACGCCGGCATCCCCGTGGGCGTGATGGTGGCCCCGGTGATTCCCTGGATCAACGATTCCGAGCTGGAAGCGGTGCTCGAAGCATCACGCGACGCCGGCGCCAGCACCGCCGGCTACGTGCTGCTGCGCCTGCCACTCGAAGTGGCCCCGCTGTTCCGCGACTGGCTCGATACGCATCACCCGGACCGCGCCGCGCACGTGATGAGCACCATCAACCAGCTGCGTGGCGGCAAGGACTACAACAGCGAGTTCGGCACCCGCATGCGCGGCGAAGGTGTCTACGCCGACCTGCTCTCCAGCCGCTTCAAGCTCGCCCGCAAGCGCCTGGGCTTCGACGCGCAGAACAGCCATTGGCCGAAGCTGGACTGCACGAAGTTTGTTCGGCCGCTGCCGCCGAGGGAAGAGTCGCCGCAGGGGTCCTTGTTCTGAATCCCAATATCTACGACGAAGCCGCTAAGAGAACGGAAGCGGCCAAGACCAACGCTGGAGGTGAGGGCTGTGGCTGCACAAACTAAACCTGTTCTCTATCTTGCTGCAGTTCTTTTATTGGCAGGTTGCAATAGCACGTCAGTAAATTTGAGAACAGGGGAAATTCCTAATGCGACCAACTGCCGTCCAACCTCTGCAATCGCCGATGAAATAGCTGGATCACAGATGGCATGCCATCAAGGAGTTGCGGGAGATGGAGTTCAAGTGCTTATTTCGAACGCAAATAGGCGCGTGTCCGTGCGCAGTGACACGGCTGAAAGAGAGATGACATCGATCTTTATTCGGCCGGCTAGCGCAATAGGCGAGGCAGGCCCTGTCAGGTTCGATGCGTTCTATTCGCAGGGCTTGTTTGACCTGAGGGGAAAAACTGGCTGCGTAGGCGTGTTGGAAGATGGAACAGCGGAGATCAAGAAGTCGGCAAATACAACTACCCTGCACTACAAACTCCAGTTTCGGCTTGTGAGTCCGCTTGGTTGGCCGGAGGACTGCAAAGAACCCCATCGCATAGCTGGAGCTGTTGAGCTGTAGAACCCGCGGGCAAACACCGGCACCGCTTGGCACCAACGCAGGGCAATTTGATGGCACCTTCCCGGCTCTGGTACAACGGATTCGGGCACTACGACGCCAGTGTCGGCAGGTACATTCAGAGCGACCCAATTGGGCTGAGTGGAGAAGGATCGAGCTGGTAAGGTTCCAAGCGGACTTTCTTTGAGAAATGTAAATGAAGATGAGTGGTCAGGCCCAAAGATGGACACTTCTTGGAGCGCGCACGATCTCCTTGGTCGCTTTCTTCTATGCGCAGTTCAAGGCGGTCAGCACATACAAGCAACTACGCGAGTGCGTGGAACAAGTAGCGCAGCCGGTGGTAATCGAGCTCTGCCAGACTTATCCGGTTTCGATTGAGGGCTACATCTATCTCATCATTGCATCTGTTCTTGTCCTCTTCATTGCTTCTCACTCTCTTGACAAGAAAATCTGAAGTTCGCCTCCTGACCCCAGGTGAATCGTGTAGCCATCTGGATGGTGAGTCCTCTGCCCTGTAACCTCCACCAAGACAGTGAGCCGGCCCGCTTTCCGGCAGAGGTGTCAGCTCCGTCGCCCGTCGCGGCCGCCGCGTGAGGATTCGCCGCAGGGGCAGTTGTTCTGAAGCGTCACACGCCGATACCATTCCGCAGGAGCTGCTCATGGAAGGCAAGAGGACAATCGCACCACCGCTCTCCCCGAAAGAAAGAACACGCCTCTGGGTCGGTTTCCTCCTCTCATGGATCGCGTTGCCTGGGTGCTGGACACCGGCACCGACCTGGTCACGTTTTCAACGGAGCGCGTGATGGACATTGAGAGCTACCTCGCACTCATGCACTTTCACCCCAAGTGGAAAGAGTACGGGCTGGTACCGGCGGACCAGCTGCAACTGCTGATGGAGAGCTACGAACCTGGCATGGAGGATGCTTCAGAACACGACCGCAATGGCGTCTTCCATTGGTGGCTGAAGCAATCTCCGTCGAAAGACGTTCTGCTGAAGCTGGTCGAGCTTTCCTACCTGGACGCTGACCAGCTGATGGCCGACGACGTCAGACGACACATCACCAAGAGTGAGCGCTTTGACAGAGAAGTTGCGCAAGCCATCGCCCACGGCGCCATCAGAGAGCGTTGAGCTGGGTGCTGCGCGCCCGGGAAAGCAGGATGTCCGTACGCGCCCGCAGCCGCTCCGGATGCTGGGCATAGAGATCAGGTGCCCATGTGAAGGCAACCACCATCGCAGCCTCTTCGTCCGACAGCGCATCCAATGGCTTGGTGAACAAGCGCTGCGAAAGGGAGTTCAACCCCTGCCCCTTTCCGTTGTAGGCAAGGCTCGCATAGAGTCCCAACACCTCGTCCTGTGACAGGTGCAGGGAGACAAACAGCATATCGCCCTGGCGCCCGCCCGCGCATGCAGGAAGTGAAGACGCAGGTCTCGCCGATTTCACCTGCCTTCGCGCAGCCTCTGGGTGCCAGCTGCACACGCAGCATCCAGACGGAGCGAAGTACCGATGAACACCCGAGTTGATTACCCTGATCGAGGCGCCCTCGGGCCCGACATCGCCGTTGTGACTGAAACATCCGTCATCGAACCCGCGCCCGAAAGCGCGGTGTCATGGGGCGCGATCCTGGCCGGTGCCGTCGCCGCCGCAGCACTGTCGCTGGTCCTGCTTATCCTCGGCGTGGGGCTGGGCCTGTCCTCGGTATCGCCGTGGGCATTTGATGGCGTCTCGAAGGAAACCTTCGGCTGGGGCAGCATCGTCTGGCTGACCTTTACCGCACTCGCAGCCTCCGGCTTGGGCGGCTATCTGGCCGGCCGTCTGCGCACCAAGTGGACCCGCCTGCACGGCGATGAAACCTACTTCCGCGACACCGCCCACGGCTTCGTCTCCTGGGCCGTCGCCACGCTCCTCACCGCCGGCCTGCTGACCTCGGCCATTGGCGGCGTGCTTGGCACCGGCGTCAAAGCTGTCGGCGCAACTGCAGGTGCTGCAGCATCCACCGCCGGTGCTGCCGCCGCGGGTGCCGGCACCGCCGTCGCGGGGTCGGACCAGGGCGACCTGAACTACTGGGTGGACTCGCTGTTCCGCAGTGGCAGCATGCCCGCACCCATGCCCGGCCAGACGCCGGCTGATCCGGCCGCACCGGTCGATCCGTCGGCGATGGTTCCCGCGGTGGGTCCTGCAAACGCTGCACCGCCGCGCCCGCTGCCGCCGCAGGGCCCGCGACCGGGCGGCGACCGCCGTGAAGTGCGCGCCGAGGTGAACCGCATCATCGTCACCAGCCTGCAGTCCGAAGGCCTCAACCCGGCAGACAAGCAGTACCTGGCGCAGGTGATTGCCCGCGAGACCGGCATGAGCCAGGCCGAGGCCGAGGCCCGGGTTACCGAAACCCAGACCCGCATGCGTGCTGCACTGGAAGAAGCCAAGAACACCGCCAAGCAGGTGGCCGACGATGCGCGCAAGGCTACCGCCTACGCGGCACTGTGGCTGTTCATCACCCTGTTGATCGGCGCCTTCTTCGCCAGCCTCAGTGCCACCTGGGGCGGCCGTCGCCGCGACCTGTAACTTTTCAATCGAACAAGGAGACTTCCCATGAAGACCCTGCTGCTCTGGGCACTCGGCGTACCGATCCCGCTGTTGATCCTCTACGCGATTTTCTTCTGAGCATCGCAACCCTGTAGACCATCAGGCCGCCCATTGGGCGGCCTGATGCGTTGCACAGTAAACTTGCTTTGGAAGTAGAGCCCTACAGCGCAAATGGAATGCCTCATGACCAATACCCAGGGGAAGCCGCATCAGCGCGGCGCAACCATCAAGATCCTCACCCCCCCCTGCTTGTTGGCGCCTTGTTCGCTCCGGTAGCGCAGGCGTTCGACGCATCGCAATGGCAGGCCGTAGCACCCGCGATCCAGGCAGCTATTGAATGCCGCGCAAAGCCCAATACCACTGCTATGGCCTGGAAGGCGCTGCCCCGCGACGAAGCCGGCGCCATTGAGGCAATCAAGCCACCTGTGCCATTCACGGTGTTCGGTCTACCGGTGCAGGAAGTGTCCATCTTCATCGACGCGGACGGCCAACTGGGTGAGAGTTACACAGCAACCCTTGGTGCCAACGCAGCGGCGGTGCGCAAAGCTGCAAAACTCAGCACGGCGGGTGGGCGCACGACTACGATGGGCGAGCTCATGCTGGGCGAGGGCGTAGCGCCGCAGCTGACCTGCACGGTTGCGGGCACGTACGATGAAAGCGAGTATCAGGAAAACTGATCGATCTGCCGGGCTCAACTACTCGCCATCCCGCCCGGCAAGCTTCATGACCCAGCCAGGCACCGTGGGCTCGCCCGCGTAGAAGGACTTCGGTACCTTCTCGGCCATCGCCCAGCGCTGGATCCAGCTCATGCCGCTGCCGCCGTTGTAGCCGTCGGCGTGCTGGTAGGCAGGATCCTGCAGCGCAGCTTCCAGCGAGATGAAGCGGTAGCCGCGCCGACGGGTGGCGGCTATCAGCTCGCCCACGGAATCGGCATTGAGCGCATTGGCATGCATCAGCCAGACCTGTGCCGGCAGCCGGCCGAGTAGTTCCTGCGAGCGCTGTTCGTAGTAGTCGAGCTTGTTGAGCATGTACGGCACGTAGCCACGGCGCAGCTGCTGCATCAGCGCATCCCGCTTGGCCGGATCGCTTTCGGTGTCGCGCACGTGGTCGTACGCAAAGGCCCAGATCCATTCGCTGTTGTCGATCGTGACCGGGGCGATCTCATAGCCGTGCCGCTTCAGGAACGCGCCAAGCTCCGCGCGCACCTCCGGCGATTGCCCGGCATGCAGGTAGGGATGCCGGAACCAGCGCGGCGTCTGCCCGGTTTCGGCCAGCAGCGGGCGCAGGGTGGCTTCACCGCGCAGGATGTCCTGCTCGTAAGCTTCCAGCGGCATCGCATGCAGGTCGACATGCCCGAAGGTGTGGTTGCCCAGCTCGAACCCGGCATCACGCCAGTCGCGAAGCATCTGCACGCGCGTGGGTTGCACCTGGCCGCCGACCTCAAGCTTGGCCTCGTTGACGAAGCCCACCACCGGGACGCTGGCGTGCTTCAGCGCGGCAAGCAACCTGGCGTGTTGGGCGGCGAGCTCCGGCTCGGTACGTTCGCCCAGCCGCTGCCAGGGAAGATCGTCGATGGTCAGCGCGATGCGCCGATCCGGCTCGGCCGCATGGGCCATACCCGAAATGCACGCGAGTGCCAGAACGACACACCAAGCCCATCCACTTCGCACCCGCAGCTCCCTTCTTGATAGCTGGGCCAGCATAGCGCCGTCTCCGGTCACCCTCAAACGCTGGGCCCAGGCATGCCACTATCTGTCGTGCCCTCGCCGGGGGTATGGTTGCGAGAACTTCCGGAGGTACCCATGAAGTCTCCCGGCAAACCAGCCTCCCAGACGCACCATTTGGAATCGGGGACGCCGTCGGCGTTGTTCGTCGCATTGCGCAATCTGCTGCTGGCCCACAAGCAGGCGCTGGCGGTCGTGCACGATACCGACACCCACTTCTACGCCAACTGCAAAGACGATGACAGCAAGGGCAAGGCGCAGTTCTTCGGGGCGGTGAAAGTCTCTGCCAGAAAGCACGCCTTCCACTTCATGCCGGTCTACGACTTTCCCGAGCTGCTGCAGAGCCTCAGTCCTGGCCTGAAGAAGCGCATGCAGGGGAAATCATGCTTCAACTTCGACGTCATCGATCCCACCCTGCTGCAGGAGCTCCAGCAGCTGATCGAACAGGGCGTCTCCCGTTACAAGGCAGCTGGCAAACTCTGAAGCAACGGTCAGACCAGCAGGACTTCGCAGGCCACCCTCCCCGTCGCAGTTTCTGAGAGCCGGAACGGTAAAGCTCTCGCCCATGCTCCCGCCCGACTTCCGATGGATCAAACCCGCCGCCACCGCCTACGACGAAACGGTGATCGCCCATGGCGACACGTGGGTGGTCCACATCTATCAACCCGAGCGAGGCAGGGAATGGGTGGCCATGCTTGATGCGCATCGGGAGCCGGAAGGCCGGCGGCACCGGCGCTGCACCGCCTTTGCCAATGGCAAAACCGGCGCCGAGCTATGGGTGCAGCGGGAGCAGGCGCGGCTTCGGTTGGAGATACAGGATAGGGTGGGAACTCAGAGGTTTCTGATACAACGAACCTGAGGAAGCAGGTAGCCTTCTGCATTCTTGCCCAGGTCGCGACGCGACGGGTCTTACACGTTGAAGGAACCAACGATGACGAATGAAGAAGCTTCCGTTGAGGACTTCAACAGCAAGATCGCTCGCATGCGGAAGGACCTGGCTGCCAGAGGCGGTAGCCTGAGCCTGAGCTTGGCCGCTCCACCGCTTTGGAGAATCGCCTGGCGGTTGGGCTTGAAGTGGACACCGCCGTTGTTCCGGAGCTTCTGGGTCAATGCCCTGGCGTTCGGGAGCGTATGGGCCGTGGTGTGGCTGATCGCCTGGATGTACCTTCCGTTCCTTCCAATGCCCGATGGCGTAGCGGCCGTTGGAGCGGCACTATTCGGCGGATCGACCTTCGCGGTGGTGATGGCCGGCGTCGCGGATGTTCACCGCAAACGACTGCAACTTCCACCCTGGCGCAGATACTGATCCGAAATGGGCTGCACTTGGCGGTGAGCACTTCTGCAGCTCACGCCATCAACCACACCCGGATCAGCGACACCAGTTTGTCCACGTCCAGCGGCTTGGCGACGTAGTCGTTCGCACCGGCCTGGATGCATTGCTGCTGGTCATCGGGCATCGCCTTGGCGGTGAGGGCGATGATCGGCAGCTTGCCGAAGCGCCCGTCCTGGCGGATCTCACGGGTGGCGGTAAGGCCATCCTTGACCGGCATCATGATGTCCATCAGTACCAGTTCGATGGGCGACGGGCCGCCGACGGCCGCCGTCAGCACGTCAATGGCTTCCTGGCCGTTGCGCGCGATGGTGACCTTGCACCCGTGGGGCTCCAGCACGTTCATCAGCGCATAGATGTTGCGCACATCATCCTCGACCACCAGCACGCGGCGGCCTTCCAACGCGGTGTCGCGGTGCTGCGCAGAACGGATCATGCCCTGCTGTGATTCGGGCAGGTCGCTCACTACCTTGTGCAGGAACAGCGTGACCTCATCGAGCAGGCGTTCGGGCGAGCGCGCGCCCTTGATGATGATCGAACTCGAGTACCGTCCCAGCCGCACCTCTTCGGCAGGCGACAGCACCCGGCCGGTGTAGACGATGATCGGCGGCAGCGCATGCGGGCTCTGCTCGCTGAGCAGCTCGAGCAGCTCGAAGCCGGAGGCATCGGGCAGGCTCAGGTCCAGCACCATGCAGTCGAATGTATGCTGGGCCAGCGCCTGCAGGCACTCCGAGGCCGAGCGCGCGCCGATGGTTTCCACATCGGCCAGCGCCAGCAGCTGGCGCACCGCGTCCAGCTGCACATCGTCATCTTCCACCACCAGCACCAGGCGCGGCCGCTGCGACAGCCTGCGCTCCAGCGAGAGCAGCACGTTGCCCAGCTCCTCGCGGGTGGCCGGCTTGCCGAGATAACCCACCGCACCCAGCGCCAGCGCCTTGCGCGAATGGTCCGTCGCCGACACCACATGGATGGGAATGTGCCGCGTGCGGATGTCGTGCTTGAGCACGTCCAGCACCGACAGGCCGGATTGGTCGGGCAGGCCGATGTCCAGCACGATGGCGTGCGGAAGCTCCGTGCGCGCGGCGGCCAGGGCCTCTGCCGCCGTCTGCGCCACCTGTGCTCGGAAGCCCATCTCCACCGCCAGGTCGCTGACGATCTGGCCGAAGGCAGGGTCATCCTCGATGATCAGGATCAGGCCGCGGCCGTTGCTGCTGGCCTTGCTGCCTGGGGCGACCACGGGGCGCGCTTCCAGCGCCATGGCCACACCACCCGCTGCGAATGCCGCGCGTGCGGGCGCCGGCACTGGCAGCGCTTCAGGCGCTGCAGGGCGCTCGGTGGTTGCCAGCCGTGTGGCGACCACCAACCGGAAGCAGCTGCCCTTGCCGGGCTCGCTTTCCACCGTGATGTCGCCGCCCAGCAGGCGTGCAAGTTCCTGGGAAATGGACAGCCCCAGGCCCGTGCCGCCATAGCGCCGGCTGATCGAACCATCGGCCTGCTGGAAGGCATCGAAAATGCGTGCCTGCTGCTCCGGCGCAATGCCGATCCCGCTGTCGGTCACTGCGAACGCCACCTTGCCGTTCCCGGCCGACGAAACCGACACCGTGACCCCTCCGGTTTCGGTGAACTTCAGTGCGTTCGACAGCAGGTTCTTCAGGATCTGCTCGATGCGCTGGCGATCGGATTCGATCACCACCGGGCAATCGGCCGTCATCGACACGTCCAGCGTCAGGCCCTTCTCGCTGGCTACCGGGCCCAGCAGCGCCGAGATGTCGGTCAGCAGCTTTTCCACGCCGAACCGCTCGGCGTGCACTTCAATGTGCCCGGCCTCGATCTTGGACAGGTCCAGGATCTCGTTGATGAGGTTGAGCAGGTCGGTGCCGGACGAATGGATGGTGCGCGCGAACTTCACCTGCTCCGCGCTCAGGTTGCCGTCGCGGTTGTCGCCCAGCAGCTTGGAAAGAATGAGTGCCGAATTGAGCGGCGTGCGCAGCTCGTGCGACATGTTGGCCAGGAACTCGGACTTGTACTGGCTCGCGCGCTGTACCTTGTCCGCCTCGGCCACGATGGCCGCGTTGGCCCGCGCCAACTTGTCGCGCTCGTTCTCCAACTGCTGCGACTGGTCGAACAGCTGGTTGTTGGTCTGCTCCAGCTCGGCCTGCTGCTCTTCCAGCTCGTGCTGGGAGCCGCGCAGCGCCCGGCTCTGCTCCTCCAGTTCCTCGTTGGAAACCCGCAGTTCCTCACTCTGCACCTGCAGCGCTTCGGTCTGCCGCTGGGTCTGTGCCAACAGCTCGGAAAGCTTGGCGCGGTAGGCCGCCGACCGCAGCGCTACCGCCATGTCGCCGGATGCCAGCTGGAGAAGCTCCACCACTTCGCTTGGCACCGCGCTGAAGAAGCCCAGCTCGATCACCCCGCTCACTTCGCCCTCGTGGATGCTGGGAGCGATGACGAGGTGGCGCGGCTGCGCCTGCCCCAACCCGGAGCCGACCGTGAAGTAGCCCGGCGGCACGTCCGACACCACCAGCACGCGCTTCTCGTCCACCGCGCGGCCGAGCAGGCTGCCGCTGTCGCGCAACTGGGCGGTCCCGTCCGGGGCGGACGCGGTGCCCACCGCACCGATCTGCCGGAAGCCGTTGTCCTCCGGCACGAACAACATGCCGGCTTGTGCGCCGGTGAAGCCGGCCAGGAAGCCCAAGCTGGCCCGCGCGAGCGAACCGCTGTCCAGGTCGCCACCGGTGGCGGTGGTGAGCTCCAGCCGACCCCGCTGCAACCACGCATCGCGCTCGCGGGCCCGAGTATGGCGGCGCAGCAGGATGGCGATGAAGATCGTCAGCACGATGCCCAGCACCGCGCTGGCCGCGCCGGAGCTCAGCGCCGCGTTGTAGGCCGATTCCATCTCTTCAAGACGCTTGGCGCGCTTGTCCAGTTCGATGGCCCCCATCGAGGCCAGGCGCGCACGGATGTCGTCCATGGCTGCCTTGCCGCGGTTGGAACCGACCACCTCCAGGGTGGGCTCCAAGCCTTGGGTGCGCCGCACCTCGATGGTTTCATGCAGTTCGTCCAGCTTGTCCTGGACCCGCCGTGCCAGCAGCTTGAGCCGGTCGACCTGGGCCGGGTCATCGGCCAAGGACTTTTCCACTGTCTCCAGCCGGGTGCTGGCTACCCCCAGGGCGGTGCGATAGGGCTCCAGGTAGCTGTCATCGCCAGTGAGCAGATAGCCGCGCTGGCCGGTCTCGGCGTCCTGCACCGCAGAGAGCACATCGCCCAGCGCGGTCATCGTCTCCTGGGAGCGGATGACCAGGGCGTTGCCCTCGCGGATGGTGTGGATGTTCTTGCCGGCCAGGAACCCGCTGCCGAGGAAGAACAGCATGACCGCCAGCAGGGGCCAAAGCGTGCGGACGCCGGTTCCGGCCTGGGTGGCAACGCGGGGTTTGGGCGTGGTGGGCATGGGTTGGCAGGTGGGTGGGTGCAACCCATCAGATTATCACGCGCGCAGGCTGCGGAACCCTTGCCGGATCGCTTGTCAGACTGTTCCGTCTGCTGGATGGTGAACTCCATCCTCCACGGGAACGTAGGGTATGGCGAAGGGGTTGATGCCTTCCAGGCACCCGACGTTGAACCCGTACTGATGAGGGTTCGAGCGGCGTCGGTGATGGGTGTAGATGCCGCAGTTGCTGCAGAAGTAGTGCTTGGCCGTGTGTGTGTTGAACTCGTAGCGCTTGAGGTGCTCTGCCCCCTTCACGACACGAAGCCCGGAGAGAGGCACCGAAGCCACCACCGCGCCTTTGCGCCGACAGATCGAGCAGTCACACCGGCGTGGGCTCTCGATGCCGTTGGGAAGATCAAGCTCCAGCTCCACGGCGCCGCAGTGGCACGTGGCGCGGTGCTTGGGTTGGATGGGGACGCCGCCAACTTCCTTCAGCATGTGCAGTTCACCTTGGCTCTAACCAAATCCAATCTGGTGCCCGGACCGAATCCACGTCGCATCCACTGGGCCATTGAAGCCCACCACGGCATCCACTCCGCAACGCGGGCAGAGCGCGGTCTGATCTTCGATGGGAGGCTCACGTCGCATACTGCGCCACACCATTGCCGAACGACCAGTTCTCGCGCTTCACCTCCACCAGGTTGATGAAGACATCCTCAAGGCGAATGCCCACCGCTTCGTGCAGGCCATGGGCGACGGCGCTGTAGAAGGCTTTCTTCTGCTCCAGCGTGCGGCCCTCGTTCCAGGTGACCTGGATGCAGATGAAGTCATCGGTGCGCGCAATGCCCAGGTAGCCGGGGTCGTAGATGAGTCCATCCGGTTCGTGCTCCTGGATGATCTGGAAGCGATCATCCTTCGGCACGCCGATGCTGAGCATGGCGTCGTACACCACCTGGCCAACCTGCTGCCGGTAGGCGGCGGTCTTGCCTTTGCGGAGGTCAATGCGGGCCAAAGGCATGGCGGACTCCTCACGGATCTGTGTGCCTGGCAATGGAAGCACATGGGCGGGTGCGGTGCCACTACATGGCGCTGCGTGGGGGCCCGCCCAGCCTCGGTCCTCAGCGGTCCTTTACTTGCGCGCGCCAGGTGATGGGCTTGTCTGCCGCTGTGGCCTGGTCTTTGAACTGGCCGTCGTTCCAAAGCGGCCTGACGGTGATCTGGCCGTGGACCACTTCAATCCTTATATGGACACCCACGTCAAAGCCGAACCTGCGCAGCCAGGTGCCGCGCAGCATCACAAAGGGAACGGGGCCAAAGTGGTCGCGGTCGCGCTCGAAGATCTGCGGAACCGCACGTACGTTGTTGATCTGGCTGTACTGCATCCACCGCTCGCGCGGGACGCGGTGGTCTTCAGTCGGCTGGGCCGGGTCGCTCTTCATGGTTTGCCTCCAAACGGGGAATGGCCCCCGCCGGTGAGGGCGAGGGCGTCGGGAGGTCAAAAACCGTGCATAACCAGACGGCGGGCGTATTCCCCCGTAAAGGGTCTTGTATTAACCACCCTCCCGACATGGGGCATCCACTATTTTCGGTTATGCGGAGTTTTTGAGCTCCGGCACCCACCATGCAGACGTCGGCTGCGCAACACAAAACGATTGTTTCTGTTGAATTTTCGATTTCAGTAGGCACAGCCTACTGGTGACGCGTGCAGCCCGTTGCAGCATTCCGATTGGTGTTTCTGTGTGAACCAGCCCACGCATCTCACCCACCCCCGTAAAGCTTCTCCGCGCTCTGGAACAGGATCCAGCTTGTCGCAATGAACTTGTCCCCGCCCTGCGGGCGGTTGCCCCGGTGGGTGTGGGTGAATGCGGTAGGCGCAATCAGCAGGCTGCCGGTGCGCGGGGCGATCTTCCGGTCCTGGAACAGGAACTCGGTTTCGCCGGCGTCGAACTCGTCGTTGAGGTACAGCGTCCACAGCAGGTGCCGGTGCAGGGTCTCCGCACCGGGGTCGCGCGGGTAAAGCTCGCAGTGCCAATAGGGGTAACCGCCCTCGCCCGCCGCGTACCACTGCAGGTTGATGGCGCCCGGGCGCAGGCAGGTACGGGCCAGTTCGGACAGCGCGTTGTCGTCCATGCCGGGGAAATCTTCAGCCTTCAGGCGGCGCGCGGTGCCATCGTTGTCTTGAACCTGCAACATCAGCGGGGAGATCAGCGCCTGTGGATAACGGCGTAGATAAGTCAAAACCCCGCTGAATACTGCTTGTTGCAGCTGGATTTCCACCTGGCGCCACTCGGGACGCCCACTTATGCGCAGATCCTTGCTGTGCTTGAGTTCCGGGAACACGCCGCTGCCTACTTCGCCGGGCTTCAACTGTGCGCTGGCGCGCATCTGGGCCTGTATGGCGGCGCAGGTCTCAACGGGGATGGCGTTGTGGATTACTTCGATGAAGTCGAGAGGGGTATCGGCCGGCATGGGGTCATCCGTGGGCGTTTCAGCCCGATGGTGACCTGTGTTGGTGCAGGTGTCACCCCGTTGCCATGATTGGGAACGGGGTCACAAAGGGTCGCGCTACGTCAGGCCCGGGCGTCGTGCTCGCGGTGGTAGCGGGTGGCTTCGGCCACTTCGTTGCGTGAGCCGAGGAACACCGGCACGCGCTGGTGCAGGTGGTCGGGCTGGATGTCCAGGATGCGCTCGCGGCCGGTGGTGGCGGCGCCGCCGGCCTGTTCCACCAGCAGGCCCATGGGGTTGGCTTCGTACATCAGGCGCAGCTTGCCGGCCTTGCTGGTGTCCTTCTTGTCCCACGGGTAGATGAAGATGCCGCCGCGGGTAAGGATGCGGTGCACGTCGGCCACCATGCTGGCGATCCAGCGCATGTTGAAGTTCTTGCCGCGCGCGCCTTCCTTGCCGGCCAGCAGGTCCTGCACGTAGCCCTGCATCGGGGCTTCCCAATGGCGCTGGTTGGACATGTTGATGGCGAATTCCTGGGTGTCCTCTGGAATGCGCATGTCACGCTGGGTGAGCACGAATTCGCCGGTTTCACGGTCCAGGGTGAACGAATGGGTGCCGTGGCCGGTGGTGAGCACCATCTGCGTGCTGGGGCCGTAGATGCAGTAGCCCGCCGCGATCTGGGCGGTGCCCGGCTGCAGGAAGCTCTCGTCGGTGGGCTGTTCGGTGCCCGCCGGGCTGCGCAGCACCGAGAAAATGGTACCGACCGAGACGTTCACGTCGATGTTGGAGCTGCCATCGAGGGGATCGAACAGCAGCAGGAAGTCGCCGCGCGGGTAGGTGTCCGGCACGGGCTGGCAGTGGTCCATTTCCTCGGAGGCACAGGCCGCCAGGTGGCCGCCCCAGGCGTTGGCCTCGAGCAGGATCTCGTTGCTGATCACGTCGAGCTTCTTCTGCGCCTCGCCCTGGACGTTGCCGGTACCGGCGTCGCCGAGCACGCCGCCCAGCGCGCCCTTGCTGACCGCGATGGAGATGTTGGTGCAGGCGCGGCCAACCACTGCGATGAGCTGGCGCAGGTCGGCATTGATGCGGCCTGCGTGCTGCTCTTCAATCAGGTACCGGGTAAGCGACGTACGGGACATGGAATGGCTGCCAAAGACATTTCGGGGGCCGTATTGTGGCCCGTTCGGCAGGGCATTACGAGGCAACCGGGACACGTAACCGGTTTCAACCTGCCTGCACGAAAAGAAAAACGGCCGCACGTGGCGGCCGTCCTTCATTTCACCGTTGCAGCAGCTCAGCCCTTGGCGACGGTCGACACGGCCTTGGCCACGTACTCCAGGTTGCCCTGGTTCAGCGCGGCCACGCAGATGCGGCCGGTGCCCACGGCGTAGATGCCGTACTCGTCGCGCAGGCGGTCCACCTGCGCGCGGCTCAGGCCCGAATACGAGAACATGCCGGCCTGGTCGTTGATGAAGGCGAACTCCGGTGCACCGGCGGCCACCAGCTTGTCCACCAGGCCGTGGCGCAGGGCGTGGATGCGCTCGCGCATCTCGGTCAGTTCCTGCTCCCACAGCTGGCGCAGCTCGGGGCTGGTCAGCACGCCGGCCACCAGGGCCGCGCCGTGGGTGGAGGGGCTGGAGTAGATGGTGCGGATGATGCGCTTGACCTGCGACTGCACGGCCTTGGCGGCGTTCGCATCCGGGGCCACCACCGACAGCGCGCCCACGCGTTCGCCATACAGCGAGAACGACTTGGAGTACGAGTTGGCGACCACGAAGCTGTCGATGCCGGCCTCGGCGATGATGCGCACGGCGGCGCCATCTTCGTCGATACCCTTGTCGAAGCCCTGGTAGGCCATGTCGATGAACGGGAACAGCTGGCGTTCCTTCAGCAGCTCGGCCACCTGCTTCCACTGGGCCACGGTGAGGTCGGCGCCGGTGGGGTTGTGGCAGCAGGCGTGCAGCAGCACCACGGTGCCCGGCTGCAGCTTGTTCAGGTCAGCCAGCATGCCGGCGAAATCCACGCCGTGGGTGGCCGGGTCGAAGTAGGCGTACTCGACCACTTCAAAGCCGGCCGCGCCGAACACCGCGCGATGGTTTTCCCAGCTCGGGTTGCTGATGGCGATGGTGGCGTGCGGCAGCAGGCGGTGCAGCAGGTCCGCGCCCACGCGCAGGGCACCGCTGCCACCGATGGTCTGCGAGGTGGCCACGCGGCCGGCGGCCAGCAGCGGCGAATCTTTGCCGAAGACCAGTTCGCGGGTGGCCTGGGTGTAGGCAGGCAGGCCGTCGATCGGCAGGTAGCCGCGCGGTTTGGCTTCGCCAGCCAGCTGCTGCTCGATCTGCTTCACGGCGCGAAGCAGCGGAATGCGGCCGCTTTCGTCGTAATAGATGCCCACGCCCAGGTTGACCTTGGTGGGGCGGCTGTCGGCGTTGTATGCCTCGGTCAGGCCCAGGATCGGGTCGCCCGGGACCAGTTCCACATTTGCAAAGAAGGACACGGCGGTACTCATTCGGATGACGGATGGGGGAGGTTGGCGCGAAACTACCTCATCGTAACAAAGCCTCGGCGTGGGCGCGGCGGCTGCCGTCACGCTTGGGACCGTACCCTGTCGTGCGGTGCTCATTTTCTGGAGATTCCCCTCTGCGCATGTTCCGTCTTACCCCCCTGGCGTACTGGTGTGCGCTGCTTTCGGCCACCGCCCTGCCGAACCTGGCACAGGCCCAGGCTGCCCCGGTTTCCGCTGCCCCGATCGAGCGGCTGCCCACGGTTCAGGTGCAGGCCGCACGGGGCCAGCAGGTGGCCGATGTGGATCTGCCGGCCTCGCTCAGCACGGTGTGGCTGGATGACGATGCCAACGGCACCCTGGCCCAGATCGCTGACGCATTGAGCGGGGTGCCCGGCGTGGTCGCACGCGACCGCCAGAACCTGGCCCAGGACACCCAGCTTTCCATCCGGGGCTTCGGCGCGCGTTCCACCTTCGGGGTGCGCGGGGTGCGGGTGCTGGTGGACGGGGTGCCGGCCACCATGCCCGATGGGCAGGGTCAGCTCTCGCACGCCAGCATGCTTTCCGCCCAGCGCGTAGAGGTGCTGCGCGGGCCGTTCTCGGCGCTGTACGGAAACTCGTCCGGCGGCGTGGTGCAGGTGTGGAGCGCCGATGGCCAGGCCGGCGATCCCTGGCGGCTGCGGGTGGCCGGCGGCAGCGACGGCACGCTCAGCGCCGGGGCGCAGCTGCGCGGCGAGCAGGGCCCGGTGCGCTACAACGTGGCGACCAACCACTTCCGCACCGATGGCTGGCGCGAGCACAGCGCAGCGCGCCGCGAATCGGTGAACGCGCGGCTGGGCACCGACGTGGGCGGCGGCCAGCTGGACCTGGTGCTGAACTACTTCGATTCCCCCGACGCGAAGGACCCGCTGGGCCTCACCCGCGAGCAGGTGCGGCAGGACCCGCGCCAGGCCACGGCGGTGGCCACCCAGTACAACACCCGAAAATCGGTGCGCCAGGCGCAGGCTGGGCTGGTGTTCACCCGCACCCAAGGGGCCCAGACCTGGCGCGCGATGGGCTATGCCGGGCAGCGCAGCGTGGAGCAGTTCCTGGCCATTCCGCCGGGGCCGCAGGCCAACCCGCTGCACGCCGGTGGGGTGATCGACCTGGACGGCGGCTATGGCGGGCTGGACCTGCGCTGGGGCTGGCAGGGCGACTGGGCCGGGCGGCCGCTGGAAGTGGTGATCGGCGCCAATGCCGACCAGCAGCAGCAGGATCGACGCGGTTATGAGAATTTCGTCGGCGATACGCTGGGTGTGCGCGGCGCACTGCGGCGCGACCAGGCCGACCGGGTGCGCAACGTGGACCAGTTCGCGCAGGCGTTCTGGCAGTGGGCGCCGCGCTGGTCGCTGCTGCTGGGCGTGCGCCACAGCGAGGTGCGGTTCCGCTCCAACGACCACTACGTCACCGCGCGCAACCCGGACGACAGCGGCGCGCGCGACTACTCCGCCACCACGCCGGTGGCCGGGGTGGTGTTCCACGCCAGCGATGCCTGGCGGGTGTATGCCTCGGCCGGACGCGGGTTTGAAACGCCCACCTTCAACGAACTGGGCTACCGGTCAGATGGCGCGGCCGGGTTGGCGCTGAACCTCTCGGCCGCGCGCAGCCGGAACCTGGAGCTGGGCGGAAAGTGGCGCGGTGCCGGTGGCGCGTCCTTCGATGCAGCGGTGTTCCGCGCCGATACCGATGACGAGCTGGCCGTGGCCAGCAACACCAACGGGCGCAGCACCTACCGCAACATCGGCAGGACCCGCCGGCAGGGCGTGGAAGCCAGCCTGCAGCTGCCGATCACCGCGGCGCTGGAGGCCAGCCTGGCCTATACCTACGTGGAAGCCACGGTGCGCGAGCCGTATCTGGTGTGCGCGGGCACGGGCTGCGCCGTCCCCAACACGGTGGTGGCGGCCGGCTCACGGCTGCCCGGCGTGCCGGAGCAGCAGTGGTTCGGGCGGCTGCAGTACCAGCCCGGCGCGTGGCAGTGGGCCGGCGAGGTGGTGGCCTCAAGCGATACGGTGGTGAATGACCTGGCCACCGACCAGGCGCCAGGGTATGCCCTGTTCAATCTGGAAGCGGCCCGCAGGTGGACCACCGCGCAGGGCGCGCTGCGGGTGTTCGCGAGGGTGGACAACGTGCTGGACCAGCGTTACATCGGCTCGGTGATCGTCAACGACGGCAACCAGCGGTTCTTCGAACCGGGGCCGGACCGACGCTACAGCGTGGGGGTGCAGTGGGCGTGGCAATGATCCACGCCCACCCTGCCCCATTCACTTGGGAATCTTGGCCGGCACGAACGGCGACGTAGGGTCACTGGCGGGGAACGTCTCCTCCAACGCCTCGTCCTGGTTGTCGCTCTCGTGCGCCTTGCGCGCGGCGCGGTGGTGCTCATGCTCTTCCCCGCCCGGGTGCGGCGCGGCGGCCGGGTCCTTACGGTCGCGGGAGGGGTGCACCTCACCGACGTGGACCGGGTCGATGCCGGTGCGCATGTGCTCGGGCGCTTCGGAGGGCGACATGCCGGCGCCGCGGTCTTCTTCGTTCTGCAGGTCGTGCTTGGCGCGCTGTTCGCCCGGTACCGGGGCGGTGGCTTCGCGCAGGGGATCGCGTTGCATGGTGGTGGTCTCCGTGGAGGGTTGGCTGGACTGTACGCACCCCGGAGGGGAGGCCGACGTGAAGCGGAGCGCGCCGATCTCAACGGATCTGTCACGGCTGGATAACGGCGGCGGGGCTATTCCTGCCAACCCCCACCCCTGCCGGAGACGTGCCATGCCCCGCTTGGATCGCCGTACCGCACCCGCGCTGTTCAACGCCTACCTGCAGCCGGACCGGAACGCGCGCCGCGGCCGTCGTCCGCGCGCCGAAGAGCCGGAGGCCGTGGCGCAGGACTACCTGCAGTACATGCGCAGCGATTACGAACGCCGCCGCAGTCAGGGAAGGCGCAGCTGGAAGGATCTTTACCCGGCGTATGCCTTCGCGCTGACCACCCACTATGCAGACTGGCCGCGTGGCAGCGACGACGACACCGACGGCGAGCTGGCCGAGCACTGGGAACAGATGCGCGGCCAGTCACGGCTGGGCTGGCAGCAGGCGCGCGCGATCGTCGAGGACGCCTGGATGGCGCTGGACCACATGCCCGCCGCCGCAGTGCACGGGCAGCTGCAGTAAGCGGCGCGTGCAGCCGGCCTTTACGGGCCGGACACGGGCGTTTCACGCCCTGCGCGGTACAGCTGGCCTCCCGCCTTGCACTGGAGTGGCGCCGCCATGGCCCGACCGATCTGGACTGGAACCCTGTCATTCGGGCTGCTGAATGTGCCGGTGTCGCTGATGTCGGGCGAGCGCAAGACCGACCTCAGCTTCCGCATGCTAGATTCACGCGACCGCAAGCCGATCCGCTTCGAGCGGGTCAACGCCGATACCGGCGAAGAAGTGCCGTGGAAGGACATCGTCAAGGCTTACGAATACGACAAGGGCAGTTATGTCGTGCTGGATGAGGCCGATATCAAATCGGCCGCGCCGGAAAGCCACGAAACCGTGGAAGTGGAAAGCTTCGTCGACGCAAGCCAGATCGACCCGCGCTACTTCGAAAAGCCCTACCTGCTGGTACCGGGCAAAAAAGCCGAGAAGGGCTACGTGCTGCTGCGCGAAACCCTGCGCAGCACCGGCAAGGTGGGGATTGCCCGCGTGGTGGTGCGCACCCGCGAATACCTGTGCGCGGTGATGCCGCACGAGCATGCGCTGGTGCTGCTCATCCTGCGCTACCCGCAGGAGCTGGTGGATCCTGAAGAACACAAGCTGCCTACCGGCTCGCTGGCCGACTACCGGATCAGCAGCAAGGAAACGGCGATGGCCGAGCAGCTGATCGAATCGATGTCCGGTGAATGGAAGCCGGACGACTACCACGACGAATTCCGCGAACGCCTGCAGGCAGTGCTGACCAAGCGCATCAAACAGAAGGGCGGCACCACCACCGTGGAAGACGAGCCGGCCGCGCCGCATGACGCCACCACCAACGTGGTGGACTTCATGTCGCTGCTGCAGAAGAGCCTGGATGCGAAGAAACGGACCCCGGCCAAGAAGACGGCGGTGTCGAAGGTGGTGAAGAAGGCGGCACCTGCGAAGAAGGCAGCCAAAACCACCAAGGCGGCAACCAAGGCGACCAAAGCCACGAAGGCGACGAAGAAGCCTGCCAAGAGCGCGCCGACGCGCAAGGCCGGGTAAGCGCCATGTCATTGCAGGAGTACCGGCGCAAGCGCCGCTTCGGTGAAACCCCGGAACCCGACGACGAGCGCCGGGGCGCCGTCGCGCGCCGACCCATCTTCGTGGTGCAGCTGCATCACGCCAGTGCACGTCACTACGATTTCCGGTTGGAAGCCGATGGCGTGCTGAAGAGCTGGGCCGTGCCGAAGGGACCGTCGCTGCGCGTGGGCGAGAAGCGGCTGGCGGTGGAGGTGGAAGACCACCCGCTGTCCTACGCCACGTTCGAGGGCGATATTCCCGAAGGCCACTACGGCGCCGGGCATGTGGATGTCTACGACCACGGCACGTGGGCCTGTGATGGCGACCCGCTGGAGGCGATCGCCGCCGGCAAAGTCGACCTCGTGCTGCATGGGAGCCGGCTCAAGGGCGGCTGGAAGCTGGTGCGCACCAACATGAAAGGGAAGCAGCATCAGTGGCTGCTGATCAAGCGTGATGACGAGGAGGCGCGCGATACCGACGCGGACGCGCTGCTGGAGGAGGCTGTGCCACCGAAGCGAACGTCGACGAAGACCGTAAAGACCATCAAGTCCACCACGACCACAAAGACAAGCTCCAGCCGCTCTTCCAGGACGACCAGGACAATCAAACCGGTTGCACGCCGCAACGCCGACGCTCGCTGGGCAAAACGCGCGCTGTCGCTGGAGCATGCACGCGACAAGCCCTATCCCCACGACTTCAAACCCCAGCTCACCGATCACCGCGACACTGCACCCGACGGCGAAACCTGGCTGCACGAGATCAAGTGGGATGGCTACCGCCTGCTGGCCGATGTGCGCGATGGCGTGGTGGCGCTGCGCTCGCGCAACGGCTTGAACTGGACGGAAGACTTCCCGGAAGTGGTGCAGGCCATTCAGGCACTGCCGGTCACCGACCTGCGCCTGGATGGCGAGCTGGTGGTGCTGGATGCGCAGGGCCGCAGCGATTTCACCGGCCTGCAGAAAGTGATTGACGGCACCGCCAAGCAGCCGCTGCGCTACGTGGTGTTCGACATGCCCGGCGTGGCCGGTGTGGATATCAGCCGCGCGCCGCTGCTGGAACGCAAGACACTGCTGAAGGACCTGCTGGGTGACACGCCCGGCACACTGGCATACAGCGACCACGTGCTCGATCACGGCCCGGCGGTTTTCGAGGCAAGCGGCAAGGCCGGCTTCGAAGGCATCATCAGCAAGCGGGTGGATGCGCCGTACGTCAACGCGCGCTCGCCCAGCTGGGTGAAGGTGAAGCACGAGAACACCGATGAGTTCCTGGTGGTGGGATACACCGACCCCAAGGGATCACGCAGTGGCTTCGGCTCACTGTTGATGGCTGTGCCCGAAAAAAGCGGCCTGCGTTACGTGGGCCGCGTGGGTACCGGCTTCGATGATGCCAAGCTGGCTGCCATGCACCGCCAGCTGAAGGCATTGGATACCGACAAGGCCGCCGTGGAACTGCCTTCGCACGTGCCGTTCAAGGCGAGCAGCGTGCATTGGGTCAAACCCACGTTGGTGGCCGAAGTTGCCTTCCGTGGCTGGGCCAAGGAAGGGCTGCTGCGGCAGGCCAGCTTCAAGCGCCTGCGCGAAGACAAGACGGCCAAGGAGCTGGGTGCGGCTGCCAGTGCGGTACCTGCCAAGGCCGCGAAGGCGACGAAGGCACCCGCAAAGGCGAAAGCGCCCGATCGCGCCGCCGACGGCGTGACCATCTCGCACCCCGAACGTGTGGTGTTCGCCAACGCCAGGCTGACCAAGGGCGACGTCGCCGACTATTACCGGCAGATGGCGCGCTGGATCCTGCCCGAGGTCGCCCGCCGCCCGCTGTCACTGCTGCGCTGCCCCGATGGCGTGGACAAGCCGTGCTTCTTCCAGAAGCACCACGGCACCGGCCTGGGCGACGCGGTGGAAGCCATCCCGCTGGAGCAGAAGAGCGGCCGCGAGGACTACCTCTATATCGAAGACACCGAAGGCCTGCTGCAGCTGGTGCAGATGAACACCCTGGAACTGCACCCGTGGGGCGCCAGCGTGGACGACCCCGAGCATCCGGACCGGTTGGTGTTCGACCTGGATCCCGGTGAGGGCGTGACCTGGGCGGCGATCAAGGCCGCAGCACGCGATGTGCGCGACCGCCTGCAGGAGATCGGGTTGGAAAGCTTCGTACGCCTGTCCGGCGGCAAGGGCGTGCACGTGGTGGTGCCACTCACGCCCAAGGCGGATTGGGCGCAGGCCAAGGATTTCTGCGAGTCGTTCGCCCAGGCGATGGCCGAGCACGCACCGGATCGCTACGTGGCCACGATGAGCAAGGCCAAGCGCACCGGCGTGATCTTCATTGATTGGCTGCGCAATGCGCGCGGCGCCACAAGCGTGTGTTCGTGGTCGCTGCGTGCCAGGCCATCAGCCGGCGTGGCAGTGCCGCTGCGCTGGGAAGAGCTGGGACGTGTCACCGCCGCCGATGCGTTTGCGTTGCCCAAGGCGCTGCAGCGTGCGCAGAAGCTGAAGAAAGATCCCTGGGAAGGGATCGATCAGGTCAAGCAGGTGTTGCCTGCGCTGTGATCGGGCGCGCGGACTCACCGAGGCCGATACCGCGCTCCAACCCAGATTCCAATCGCCTGCACCGGCAACGACACCAACAACGTCACCACGAACCAGAACGGGTAATCGCTGCCCAGGTCCCACGCGGCAAACACCGACGCGGCGGCAATCAATACCCACACCACGCCCCCATGCACATACGGCCACATTGGCGCATAGCGCGCCGCAAATGCCGTAGCGGCAATGCCACCCAGGATCGTCCAGCCCAGGTCCCACGCCAGCCGCACCTCGCCCTCGCCCAAGCCCAGCCAGGGCGCGATCCATCCACCGGCACCGCTCACCATGCCCAGCACGAACAGCGCCACCACGACGCAGAGCACCGAGAGCACCACGGTCTTCGCGGTGGACAGTGCGGACATCGAGGTCACCCCACCAGCGCCGCCGACGCCCGCGCCAGTTCCTCGATCCCCGCCCAATCGCGCGCCTGCAGCAGCGCCCGCGTGGTCAACCAGGACCCACCGACGCACAGCACATTGGGCAGGTGCAGGAAGTCGCGCGCGGTCTGCGCGCTGATTCCGCCGGTCGGGCAGAACCGCACATCGCCGAACGGGCCGTTCCATGCCGAGAGCATTGCCGTGCCACCGGCCTGCACCGCCGGGAAGAACTTGAACGTATCCAGCCCGTGCTCCAGCCCCAGCATCAGCTCGGACGAGGTGGCCACGCCCGGCAGGAACGGCAGGTCGGTATCGCGCGCGGCGGCGTACAGCCGTTCGGTCGCACCGGGCGCCACCGCAAAGCGGCCACCTGCGGCCTTGACCCGCTCCATCTGGGTGGCGGTCAGCACGGTACCGGCACCGACCACGGCATCGGGCACGGCTTCCACCATCGCCTGGATCGCCTCCATCGCAATGGCGGTACGCAGGGTCACCTCGATCACCGGCAGCCCGCCGTTGAACAGCGCCTGCGCGACATGCACCGCCTCGTCCACGCTTTCAGGGGTGTACACCGGAATCACCGGGGCCAGTTTCAGGACTGCGCGTACGCGCGGATCAGCGCCGGACATCGAATCGCTCCTCGCCCGTCAGGGCCAGTACGTCAGCTTCACTGACGGGGTTGAAATCACCGGGGATGGAATGCTTCAGGCTGGCCGCGGCCAGGCCGAAACGCACGATCGCGTCCGGTTCGAACCCTTGCATCATGCCATGCAGGATGCCGGCAGCGAATGCATCGCCGCCGCCAATGCGGTCGACGATGCCGATCAATTCGCGCGCGGGCGCCACCGCGCGGGTGCCGTCGCGGCCCAGCAGCATCGCGCCGAGCGTGTGGTGATCCACGCTGACCGGTGTGCGCTGCGTGCATGCCATCCACTGCAGGCGCGGGAAGGCGGCGAAGGCCTGTATCGCAGCGGCGTCCACGCGGTCGGCCAGCGCGGCCTGCTCGAACTGCCCGCCCAACACCACGCCGATATCGCGGTAGTCGGCAAACGCCACCGTGGCGCAGCCGAACAGCTCGCGCAGGATGCGCGGTGCATCGCCTTCCCAGCGCGCCCACAGCGACGGGCGGAAGTTGCCGTCGAAGGAGACCTTGACCCCGCGTTCGCACGCCGCGCGCGCTGCGACCAGGGTCGCCTCGGCCATCGCCGGGTTCAGCGCCGGGCTCACCCCGGACAGGTGCAGCCACTGCGCGCCGCGCAGCAGCGAATCCCAGTCGTAGTCGGCCGCCGTGCCCAGCGAGAATGCAGAGTCCACGCGGTCGTAGACCACTTCGCTGGCGCGTTGCACCGCCCCGGTGGTGAGGAAGTACAGTCCCATGCGGCCGGGACGGGTCTGCACAGTGGAGGTGCCCACACCATGCTTTCGCAGTTCCCCGGCCACGAACTGGCCCAGCGGGTTGGCCGGCAGTGTGCTGACCATCTGCACGGTGTGCCCGAAGTGGGCCAGCGAAACCCCCACGTTGGCCTCCGCGCCGCCGGCATGCACGGCCAGCTGCGGCGTCTGCAGCAGCAGCTCACGGCCGGGCGCGCTCATGCGCAGCAACAACTCCCCGAAACAGACAACACGACTCATGGCGATGGATCCCTTCGTGGTGGGCATGACCTGCGGGTCAGGGCCCGGACAGTAATGGCTAGCGGTGTCATTCTAGCGGTGCGGGTGGCTTCGTCCACCAACCCGGTTTGTCGGAACCTATGTCCCGCAAGCGTCTACGGGACATTGAAAGTCTGTTGCGGTGCAAGATGCCCGATCCCCAACGGACTGTTAACGTCCGCCCTGACCAGCGGTGTCATTGCACTGACATGTCGCCGGATAGCTGTTTCATGTAGCACCTTGGGAGAGGGAAAACATGCAATATCGAAACATCCATAAAAAGACACCGGTTACCTTGCTCGCCCTGTCCATCGGCCTGGCGCTGAGCGGTACCACCCTGGCGCAGGATCCTGCCCCGGCCACAGCCACCGACCTGGATACCGTCACCGTCACCGGCTACCGCGCCAGCGTCGAGAAGGCGCTGGACATCAAGCGCAGCGAATCGGGCGTGGTCGACGCCATCGTTGCCGAGGATATCGGCAAGTTCCCCGATCTGAACCTGGCCGAGTCGCTGCAGCGCGTCCCGGGCGTGGTCATCACCCGTGAAGCCGGTGAAGGCCGCAACATCTCGGTGCGCGGCCTGGGCCCGGATTTCACCCGCGTCCGCATCAACGGCATGGAAGCACTGACCACGGTAGGCGCGGGCGACCAGAGCGGCGGCACCAACCGCGGCCGTGGCTTCGACTTCAACGTGTTCGCCTCGGACCTGTTCTCGCAGCTGATCGTGCGCAAGACCGCGTCGGCCGACGTGGAAGAAGGCTCGCTGGGCGCCACGGTCGACCTGCGCACCGCGCGTCCGTTCGATTATGACGGCTACACCTTCGCCGCCAGCGGCCAGGCCAGCTACAACGCCATGGCCGAGAAGGCCGACCCGCGCGTCGCCGCGCTGATCTCCAACACCTGGGCCGATGGCACCTTCGGGGGCCTGCTGTCGGTGGCCTATTCCGAGCGCCAGGCGCTGGAAGAAGGTTCCAACACCGGCCGCTGGGCCAACGGCCCGAGCAACGGCAACTTCAGCGCGACTTCGCCGTTCGCCGCCGCGCGTTCGGCCAACGTCTACCACCCGCGCTTCCCGCGCTACGTGCAGATGGAACACGAGCAGAAGCGCCTGGGCGTGACCGGCACCCTGCAGTGGAAGCCGACCGACGCCACTGAAATCTCGCTGGATGCGCTGTACTCGAAGATCGACGCCGAGCGCGACGAGCACTACATCGAAGCCATTTCCTTCAGCCGCGGCACCAGCAGCACCCCGCGCCTGGTCGGCAAGCCGAACATGATCGTCAAGGACGGCGTGATCGAGAACAACGCGCTGGTCTACGGTGAATTCGACAACGTCGACATCCGCACCGAAAACCGCCACGACGAGTGGAGCACCGAGTTCAAGCAGATCGCATTGAACGGCCAGCACCGCTTCGGCGATGACTTCACCTTGTCCGGCAAGGTGGGCATCTCGCGCTCAAAGCACGAGAACCCGATCCAGACCACCATCATCATGGACAAGTACGATGTGGATGGTTACAGCTACGACTACCGGGGCAACAGCCGGTTCCCGAAGCTGAACTACGGCATCGACCCGACCAACCCGGCGGGCTGGGAACTGGCGGAAATCCGCCTGCGCCCGCAGTACGTCGACAATGACTTCGACACCGGCCAGGTCGATTTCAACTGGAACATCAGCCCCGGCTTCCGCCTGAAGGGCGGCATCCTGGCCAAGAACTACACCTTCAGCACCGTGGAACTGCGCCGCGCCAGCGAACTGGCCGTGCCCAACTTCCCCAACGGCACCAAGATCGTGCCGGTGGACATGACCGAACAGGCCGGCCTGAAGGGCATCACCGGTACGCCCGACCAGTGGGTCGTGCCGAACCTGGACGCCATTGCCGACCAGTTCGACATCTACAGCAACTCGGGCATCTTTGCCGTCGCGCCGCGCGCCAACAACGTGCGCAGCGTGGATGAGGAAGACCGCGGCGGTTACCTGATGGGCGAATTCTCCACCGACCTGGGCAGCATTCCGTTCTCCGGTAACTTCGGTGTGCGCTACGTCAAGACCAAGCAGAGCTCCACCGGTCTTTCCACGCTGGCCACCGGCACCGTGTCCACCACGGTGGACCGCAGCTACGACGACACCCTGCCTTCGTTCAACGTGGTGGCCGAAGTGGCGCCGGACTTCCTGATCCGCCTGGGTGCGGCCAAGGTGATGAGCCGCCCGGGCCTGGGCAGCCTGACCCCGGGCGCCACGGTGGCCGTGGCCGGCGGTGCGCGCACGATCTCCAGCGGCAACCCGAACCTGGACCCGATCCGGGCCACCAACGTCGACCTGGGCTTCGAGTGGTACTTCAGCGAAGGCGCCATGGCCGGTATCGGCCTGTTCTACAAGGACATCGAAAGCTTCGTGCAGACCACCCGCGAAGTGGCGCCGTACAGCGCCAGCGGCCTGCCGGCCGAGCTGCTGATCGGTACCGGCGCCTCGCCGGCCGATGACTTCACCTACACCAAACCGGTCAACACCCCCGGTGGCGAGCTGCACGGTGTGGAAGCGAACTACACCCAGCCCTTCACCTTCCTGCCGGGCAACTGGTCCAACCTGGGCATCCAGTTGAACTACACCTGGGTTGAATCGCAGATCCAGTACATCAACTCCAGCGGCCAGCCGGTGATGAAGGCCGACCTGACCGGTCTGTCCAAGTCGAGCTGGAACGCCACGCTGTTCTACGAAGGCAAGGTGTTCTCCGGCCGCGTTTCGGCCACCAACCGCGACGATTACCTGACCCAGGTGCCGGGCACCGAAGCAGGCTTCAACGTGGACGGTACCCACGGCATGACCGGCACCACCTTCATCGACGCCTCGATCCGCTACGCGATCAGCGACAAGCTGGAGCTGAGCCTGGAAGGCATGAACCTGACCAACGAAGCCAGCGACGAGTGGGTGTACTCGCCGGCCACCGGTCGCCTGCCGCTTCAGTACACCGAAACCGGCCGGCAGTTCATGCTGGGCGCGCGCTACAAGTTCTGATCCATCGCAGACCCGGCGGCGGCGTGCACGTGCACGCCGCCGCTGCTGCGACGCAAGATGTTGGGGAACCGCTGCTTTGCTAGCGTGTGCTGCGTGCAGGCGTGCGGCCGGGATGTCCGCGCGCCTGCACGCAGCGCACGTGCACTGCGTTGTGCCGCTCTCCAACGCCACTGCCGTACTGCTGAGTTGTCGAAAGGAACCTGCCATGCCGCTGCACGTTGTCCGTTCGCCCCGCCGTACCCGCCTTTCCGCCAGCCTGATGGTGCTGCTGCTGGGAGGCAGTGCCGGCGCCTGGGCACAGGGCGCGCCGCAGCTGCTGTTCCATGTGTCGGCCGACAACGGCTTCACCGCCGATACCGCGCAAGGCGACGCGGTTCCGAACTTCCAGGACAAGGTCAAACGCGTGCCCGATGGCGCACACGGTTCGGCCATCCAGTGGGAAGACGACGGCGTGCTGTCCTGGAATGCTCCCGGCAACATCCAGGCACAACGCGGCACCCTGGGCTTCTTCTGGCGCCCCCGCTACGCGGTGGGTGAAGCGCCGTTCGTGATTTTCCGGGTCGGCTATGCCGACCACAGCAGCTGGGACATGGCTTGGCTGCGCATCGACTGGAACGGCCACGGCTTCGATGCCTTCGTGACCGACGCCAACCTGGCGCGTACCCGCGTGTCGTTCAAACTGGATGCCCTTCCGTCGCCAGAGCAGTGGCAGCACATCGCCTTCGGCTGGGACGAGAACCACGGCGTGCGCCTGTACGTGGACGGCAGGGAGGTCGCCCGCCAGGAGACCACCGCCGACTACGACGCCGCGCTGGACCAGCTCGGCCTCGCCGGCCGGGTGATGGCGCCGTACCAGGTGCAGAGCCGCTACAACTTCCTGCGCGGCAGCGATGTCGACGAAATACGCGTCTACGACCGCCTGCTGGACCCAGCAGGCATGGCCGCGCTTGCCGCGAACAGGGCACCGGCCTCTGCCGTTGCCGATGGCAATGCGATGCGCGCCTGGAACCACCGCTTCGGCTGGGACGCGGCGGCACCGCCCGCGCTGACCGCGCCCAGCACCAGCATCCGCAAGATCGAGTTCGCCGACACCAAAGACCACAAGCAGTGGATGTGGAAGGCCACCGATGGCATCGCCGAGACCACCTGGCCGGGCGTGTACAACCGCTCGCGCCTGCCCGGTCGCAACGACTATTTCCAGCTGCCCGACTGGAACACCTATGTGGAAGGCGGGCAGCAGCTCGACCTGACCCTGCCTGACGGTGAGACCGTCAACCGCATCGAGGTGCGCGGCGCGGCCTTTGGCGCGCTCAGTCACAGCGCGGGCAGCGCGGCGCCTACACCGCTGCTGCAGCGCCCGCAGGGCGTGGTGCGCAGCGTTGACCAGATTCCGGCGCAGACCGGCGGGGTGCTGCACTTCCGCAACACCGCGCAGGAAACCCCCATCCAGGAAATCTGGGCCTACCAGGTCAGCGACGCGGCCGAGCCGACGGGCACCGTCAAGCAACGGTACCTGATCGACAGCCAGGCGCTGCCCGACTACCTCAACATCACCGCGCTGCGCGACTACATCGACGGCCGCTATCCAGCGGCCGAACGCAGCACCGTGATGGCCCTGCCCAAGGGCGCAGGTTCGCGGCGGCGTGCGGCCAATACGCTGCCGGCCAACCCGCTGCCGATCGTGCACGTGCTGATTCCTTCGGGCGTGGGCGACGCCCCCGCTGCGCAGCCGTTGATCCGCAGCTGGGCGCACAGCTGGGAAAACATGCATGACGGGCTGGACGGCGTGGCCATCGACCTGCCTGCGCTGGACCTGCCGGCGGCGAAGGACGGGCTCATTCCGCTCAACATCCGCATCAAAGACCCGATCTGGCCGGCGCGTGACATGATCGACGTGTCGGTGTCGGTGAAACCGAACGAGAAGCGCACGCTGTGGCTGGACCTGCGCGACCGCATCCTCACCGCCGACAGCCTGTGGATCAACATCGCTTCCGGTGCGCCCGGGTTCAACGCCGGCTCGCTGGACGGTGCGGAAATCCGCATGGTGTACAAGGATCGCGCCGAAGCGAAAAAGGAACATGTAGCCGACCGCTTCAACCAGGCCCGCGACAACTGGGGCTTCTTGGTCGAAGAGCACACCACCTCCAAGCGCCAGCGCCTGTATGCGCGCGTGTACGCGGACCTGACCGACCTCTTGCGGGTCGACCCGGACCACGAACTGGGGCGGCTGTACTGGAACTACATCAGCTACAACAGCCAGGGCAAACCGCCGTTCACGCAGCCCGATGCGCCCAAGGGCGTGCCGCTGTGGGCGTTCCGCCAGACCGAAGACCTGAAGTACGTGCGCCGCTTCGTGGACTGGTGGATCGACAACCGCCAGATCGCCTACGGCGATTTCGGTGGCGGCATCTCCGACGACACCGACCTGACCCAGCAGTGGCCGGGCCTGGCGCTGATGGGCGTGGAGCCGGACCGGCTCAACCGCTCGCTCACCGCGCTGTCCGATGCGGTGTACCGCAACGGCATGTTCTCCAATGGCCTTAGCACCATCGAAACCGATGAGCTGCACGCCTACGAGGAAGGCATCAACGCCAACAGCGCCATGCTCTACCTCAACTGGGGCGACCCGCTCACGGTGGAGCGCCTGATGGAAACGGTGAAGGCGTTCGACGAGCGCATCATCCTGCCCAACCCGCAGGGCCACCTGCTGTTCTCCAGCAACTGGTTCGGCGGCAACAAGGTCTACCGCGAGCCGAACTGGCAGTGGCAGAAGCCGTACTCGTTCCCGGCGCTGCACCCGGCCTTCCTGATGGGCCAGTACAACGCCGACCCGACCGGCCGCAAGCTGGTCACCGGACTGGCCGACAGCTACCTGGCCCACGCCTACACCGACGACAAGGGCCGCTGGGCGCTGCCCAACGAGATCAACTGGGCCACCGGCAAGGTGCGCGGCGGTGAGCTCAACAACGGCTCCGGCGGCGGCGATGTCATGCACACGTTCTGGGCGGCGTGGCGCTGGAGTGGCGACGACAAGTACCTGAAGGCGCTGGACTACCGCGTGCAGCGGGGTGGCCCTGGCGCACTGGCCAACCTGGGCGAAAACTTCGTCGAGGTGCTGGGCAAGGGCGCGGAGTGGAACCCCGGCCTGGTCGCCGACGCCGATGCAGGCAACACCGGGTTCACCAGCCTGATGGCGTGGCAGGCCACTGGCGACAAGAAGTACCTGGAAGCGCTGCACGCCGATGGAATCCAGGCCAAGGCGCAGCGCGAGTACATGAACACCGAAGGCCACTGGTGGTCGGACCGGGTGGAAGCACCGAGCGAGTTCCTGCAGCGCGCCCGCCTGGGCGGTATCGCGCTCAAGCGCAACCAGAGCTGGCCGGGCCACACGGTGAGCTGGCGCTTCGAACAGCCGGACGCAGCCGAGAAGGTGGCGTTGCTGGTGCACGCGCCCTCAACCGAGCGCTTCAAGGTGATTGCCTACAACACCGGCAAGCGCGCGGTGGATGCGCAGATGAGCACGTGGAATGTCACCGCCGGGACCTGGCGGATGACCAGCGGGGTCGACCGCGACGGGGATGACCGGATCGACGGCAGGGCCGACGTGCGCGAGGTGACGCTGGAGCGCAGCGCGTCCGTGCCACTGCGGTTCGCGCCGGGGCAGGCGCAGGTGGTGGAGTTCGAGCTGATCCAGGCGGGCACGCCGGTGGAACAGCGGCCCGACCTGGCGGTAGGCCGTGGCGACGTGCGCGTGGATGGCCGCCAGGTGCACGTGACCGTGCACAGCCTGGGGCATGTGGGCACGCCGCTGGGGACGGCGGTGCTGGAAGATGCGGACGGGCGTGAGCTGGCGCGGACCGAAATTCCGGCAATGGCAGCGCCCACCGATCTGGTGCCGAAGACCACCACGGTGGCATTGCCGCTGCCGGCCGGCAACCGCAGCGGCCTGAAGGTGCGGGTGATGTTGGCCGATGGCGGCGCCGAAGTGACCCAGCTCAACAACGTGGTGGCGGTCGAGTGACCGCCTACAACATCACCGACCCCTCGATACACGTCACGCAGGCACCCCCGATCCACAGCGCGTCCCCCACCCGTTCCACCTGCACGCGTCCGGCGCGACCCATCACCGTGCCCTGGCTGATCACATACCGGTCCGGCGCCGCGCTCTCCCGCAACAACCACCGCGCGATACCCGCATTGAGACTGCCGGTTACCGGATCCTCTGGTGCGGCCTCGCCGGCAATGAACGCACGCGATTCAAACTGTGCATCCACCGCGTCGCCTTCGCCACACGCCGCGAACACGCCCACCATCAGCCCATCCAACGCCGCGTAATCGGGGCGCACCGCCAACACGGCCGCACGGCTGCGCAATCGCAACGCCAACCACGGCGGGCCGTTGTCCACCCATTGCGCATCTACCAGTTCATCCACGGCCACCCCCAATCCCGCCCGCACCCGCTCGCGCAACGACGGGTCCAACGGCCCCTCCCGCCGCAATGGCGGCGCCTCGAACGCCAACCCGGCTGCATCGCGGCGGATCCGCACCAACCCGATCCCGCACTCCTGCACGATTTCCCCGCCACGCGGCACGCCGCCATTGGCCAGCCACGCATGGCAACTGCCCAGCGTGGGATGCCCGGCGAACGGCAGCTCGCCCAGCGTGGTGAAGATCCGCACGCGGTAATCGGCACGCGGGTCGTTCGGCTTCGATACGAACGTGGTCTCGCTCAGGTTGGTCCACCGCGCAAAGGCGGCCATGCGCGCATCGCTCAACCCATCGGCATCAAGCACCACGGCCAGCGGATTGCCCAGCAGCGGATCGGTGCTGAAGACGTTGACCTGGAGGAAGGGGTGGGACGTCATGGGCAGCGGTTCCTTGGCGGGATGTGGCGACATGCGTGCATCTTGGCGGTGAACCCTGCATCAAATCTAGGATCTTTTTCAACGCACCACCCCAATGGCCGCAGATAGCATCTGGTCGTCATCACCACACCGATTCACAGCGCCACCTCTCTTGGGGAAACACCTATGAACACCAACGTCGCCGACATTGATGAGGCGGTGCGGATCGAGGTATGTCCGCGCCCACAGCCTGACGTTTCTGGCGCAACCCACGGTTGGCGGGTGCGGGAGTACGAGGACGGCGGTGTGGACCACGTTGAAGTCCGCGACGGCACGGGCCGGGTGCAACTGGTCATCGCCTACGCCGCGGGCGTGTTCTGGGCACTCCACGTAGGGTTTCCCACAGCGCGGGTGTCGTTGCCGAACTGGCGGTTGAAGTTGCCCGAGGGCGCCAGAGTCACCGAGGTCTACGCCGGTGCGCGTTTCTCCCTTACCCGTTTCAGCAAAGGCGAAGAAGCGGTGTGGTGCATCCATCCCGCGTGACTGCGGCTTGGCAACGCCGCGTCACGCGGCGTCGGTTTCCATTTCCTTCATGCGGCGCTCGTACCAGCCGTCGTGCTCGGGTTCGAAGATCGCGCTGCGGGTCATTTCGCCTTGGTAGACGTGCACGGAAATGGCCAGCCGCTCGTCGCTGGTGTTGCGGATGGTGTGGTATTCGTGCGGCGGAATCAGGCTGCCGGCGCTGCCGCAGTCGCCGATCACCGACGGCTCGGCCTGGAAGCGGAAGCGTTCGCCCCTGCGTTCGAGCAGCCGGTACTGGGTGACTTCCAGTTGCCCCAGCCACACCCCTTCCACGCACCACAGTCCGCTGTGGTCATGCAGCGGCGTGCCCTGCCCCGGCGCCCAGCTCATCGCCACGATGCTGTAGCCGTGCGCCGGGCTGCGGTACAGCTCGCGGCGTGCGTAGTGGTCGCTGATCGGGCGGTGCACGCAGGCCGGCAGCTGGATGCGGCTGTCGGCAATGGCCTCGCAGAGCGCACCACGCAAGGTTCTGGCGATCTGCTGGGGATCGTCATGCTGCACGGCGTGATCGATGGCGGCTATCAATCGATCGCGGCCATGGAACGGCGGAAAGGGATCGCAATGGTCCTGCATGCCTCCAGTCTAGGCGATGGAGGTTAAGGACATGTTTGATCTGAATCACGGCTGATTACCGCTTTTTGGCCGAAAATCTATTGGATTTCGTTGTTTGGTTGGTGCTGCCTATCGTTGTTTGGAGTGGGGCCGACTATGCGTGGGACGCGCGTGGCGTGTCGCTACATCGTGCCTCGCTGTACGAACGGGGCCTGCTGGTACAGGCGCCGTTCGCCGCCACGCGGGTCGTCAGCGAGCTGTGGCGGGGTGTTGAACAGCATCGTCTGGCGGCGATCAAGCCCGTACTGCTCCCACTGCGGCAGTCCCGGGTGCTGCGGGTTGCCGGTGCGGGCGAAGGCGATCAGGGCATCGCTCATCGCTGCCGCCATGCGCTGCGCGTCGGCCGCTTCACCAGTACGCGAACCCTCTGCCCGGGTGTTGTCGAACACCAGCGGGATATCCAGCGTGTGGAACGCTCCCAGCCTGCCGCCGTCCAGCGGTGAGCCCCAATCGAGCTGGTACGCCCAGGTGGGCGCGCCCTGCCGCGCGCGTGCTTCCAGTTCCTCCACCGCCCCGCGCCAGGAGCGGCCGGCGGTGGTGGCGGCAAAGAACACATCAGAGGGCGTGTAGTGCGGATACAGGCGCCGATATTCGGCGATCACCACCGATGGCAGCAGATCGACGAACTGTTCCTTCTCCAGCTTGGCCGGCAAGGTCTCCCAGGTCAGCGTGAAGTTGGCCGGGTCGTGGCCCAGGAACGCGCGCGTTTCGTCGTGGGTGTTGCCGATCACCATGGGGATGGCCGCTGACTGCGCCGGCGCCTGCGGCCAGAACGGATGCACCGGCAGGCTGTGGCCATCCACCACCGGTCCGAAGTACAGGCTGCTGCTTTCCACCCGCGAGGGGTCGCGGGCCCGGGTGGCAGCCAGCAATGCCTGGGCAGGCAGCGCCAGCAGCGCGTCAACGTCCGTTGCGCCTACCGCTTCCATCGCAATGTGCGCGCGCTGGGTAGCGGCGCGCGGCCCGGCCGCGGTGACCTGCTGGCCACTCATCGTCCAGGCACGCTGGAACAGGCCGCGCGCGGCGGGCATGGCCATCAGCGTGGCGATCTTGGCGCCGCCGCCGGACTGACCGAACACGGTGATGTTGCCGGCATCGCCACCGAACTCGTGCGCATGTTCGCGCACCCACCGCAGGGCCTGGATGAGATCGAGCTGGCCCACGTTGCCCGAATCGGCGAACCGCGCATCGCCCAGCTGTGCCAGGTACAGGTAGCCGAACACATTGAGCCGGTGGTTGACGGTGACCACCACTACATCGCCACGCTGGCACAGCGCGCTGCCGTCGTACTGCGGGTCGCTGCCGGAGCCGTTGTTGTACGCGCCGCCGTGGATGTAGAACAGGATCGGCCGGGGCTTGCCGTCGCGCAGCGCCGGCGTCCACACGTTGAGGTACAGGCAGTCTTCGCTGCCGGGGCCGTCCTCCTTGCTGCCCTGCGGCGCGGCCGGCCCGTAGGCCAGTGCATCGCGCACCCCGCGCCACGGCCGTTCAGGCAGTGCCGGCTGGAAGCGCCGGGTCGCGGTGTCCGCGCCATAGGGCACGCCAAGGAAACGGTGCACGCCCTGGTCATACCGGCCGCGCAGGCGGCCGCCGCGCACCTTCGCCAGTGAAACGGTCGGGGTGGTGCCGGTAGACGCGCCTGCAAGCGATGACGCCAGCGGCAACGTACCGGCCGCCAGCAGCATTGCGTAGCGCGCACTGTCGCGCAGGAAGCGGCGGCGCTGCAGGTCGGCAGGGGTGTACGTCATGGCGCCTTCTCCCCGTTCTGCGCCTGCATCCAGCGCAGCGCAAGGGTGGGCCACTGGGTGGCAAGCGCAGCGGGCGGCAGGCGTACACCGAAGCCGTGCCCGCCGTGCGCGAACAGGTGCATTTCACTGGGCACGCCCGCCGCCAGCAGTGCCTGGTAGTACAGCAGGCTGTTGTGCACGGAGACCACGTCGTCGTCCTGCGCGTGGACCAGGAAGGTGGGCGGGGTCTGCGCGCTGACCTGCGCCTGCATCGAATACTGCTGCTCCAGCGCGGGCGTGGGGTGTTCGCCCAGCAGCCGGGTGCGCGAGCCGCTGTGCGCGTGCCGGCCCATGTCGATCACCGGGTACAGCAGCAGCGCGAAATCCGGGCGCGCGCTGAGCGCATCGGTTGCATCGCCGATGCCCGGCAGCGCGGTGGCGTAGCCGTTGCTCAGCCGCGCAGCAACATGGCCGCCTGCGGAAAAGCCGATCACGCCGATCCGTTGCGGATCCAGCTGCCACTTCGTTGCGCCGGCGCGGATCACCCGCATCGCGCGCTGTGCATCGGCCAGTGCGGCCTGGCGGTCCCCGCGCCCGGCCGGCAGCCGGTAGCGCAACACGAACAGGGTTACCCCGCCCTGCTCCACGAAGGCCGGCACCAGCGCGGTGCCTTCCTTGTCCAGCACGATGCGCTGGTAGCCGCCACCGGGAATGACCAGGAGGGCGGTGCCGTTGGGTCTGGCCGGGCTGTAGGCGACCAGATAGGGCGCAGAGACGTTGTCGATGTAGCGGTCCGGCAGCGCGGGGTCGGCGCTGCGCTCGACCACGTTGGGCACCGCGGCGCGCTTGGGTTCCCCGGGCACCCTGCCGGCGGGCCAGAGCGCGATGCGGGTGGGCGTGCCGGGGGCGGGCTCGCTCTGCGGCACCGGGCGCTCAACGGCCTGGGCCGGCGGTGGGGCAACGGCGGCCAGCAGGCAGCCGACCAACAGGGATATCAACACAGCGCAACGCATCCGCGGCAGTCCTCTCAGGGGTGGGCAAACGGTAGCGTGCCGGGCTCGTGCAGGTTCTGACGCGGTGCACATTGCCAATGACACCGGTTTACCATATACAGCTCATCCAAGTGCTGTCGATGGGCAGTGCAACAATTCACCGGGAGACCCGCTTGAGCAACGATCAAGGCAAACAGGACCTGCCAGAACAAGGGTTGGGCGACATCGCCCACGCGTTCGTCACGGCCCGCCAGCAGGGCCGTTCACTGCCGGATTTCCCCGGAACCATCCCGGAAGACCTGGTCACCGCCTACCAGGTGCAGGACCAGGCCATCGCGCTCTGGGACGACGAGGTAGTGGGCTGGAAGGTCGGCTACATTGCCGCCGAGCGCCGCGATGGCTCCGGCGACGACCGCCTGCTGGGCCCGATCTTCTCTCAGCGGCTCTGGAATGCTACCGGTGGAACAGTGGACATTCCGGTGTTCGTCGGCGGCTTCGGCGCGGTGGAAGCCGAGTACGTGATCCAGCTGCAGCAGGACGCCCCGGCCGACAAGCTGCACTGGACCGCCGAAGAGGCGGAAGCCCTGCCCGCCAAGCTGTTCATCGGCGTGGAAGTGGCCAGCAGCCCGCTCGCCACGATCAACAAGCTGGGCCCGCGCGTAGTGGTGTCGGACTTCGGCAACAACAACGGCCTGGTGCTGGGCCCGGAGATTGCGGACTGGACCTCGCTGGACGATGCCGACCTGCGCGCCGAAACCCGCATCGAAGGCGAAGTGGTAGGCACCGGTGGCGCCACCCTGCTGCCGGGTGGGCTGCGCACCGCGTATGCCTTCGCGCTGGCCCGTTCGGCCCAGCGTGGGCGCCCGCTGAAGGCCGGCGATCTGATCGCCAGTGGCAATGCCACCGGTATCCATGACATCGCCGTAGGCCAACAGGCACTGATCCGTTTCGCCGGTTACGGCGACATTACCTGCAGGGCCATCGCCGCCGGGTAACCGGGCGGCCATGGCGAGTACGCTTGGGAGGGCGCAGATGATTACTCGCAGAAGTTTCCTTGCCACCAGCGTGGGCGCGCTCAGCGTGCCCCTGTTGTCGGCCGGGTGTTCACGTTCCACCGCTGACGCGCCCGATGGCGCGCGCCTGCTGACCGCAACCGATGTGCATGTGGCCGACTACCCCACCGTGACCGCGGTGAAGTGGATCGGCCAGCAGCTGGAAGCGAAGACCGCCGGCCGCCTGCGGCTGCGCCAGTACCATTCGGGCCAGCTCGGCCGCGAATCGGAAGCGATCGACATGGCCCGTTTCGGGGTCATCGACATCACCCGCGTGTATTCCGGCGCGCTCAACAACGCCTTCCCGCTCACCCAGGCGCTGTGCCTGCCCTACGTGTTCGATTCGGTGGCGCACATGCGCCGCGCGCTCGACGGCGGCGTGGCCGATACCGTGCTGCGCGGCTTTGAAAGCCGCGACCTGGTGGGGCTGGCGATCTACGATTCCGGCGCGCGCTGCTTCTACAACACCAAGCATCCGATCGTGGAACCGAAAGACCTGCACGGCCTGAAGCTGCGCGTGGCCTCCTCGGACATCTTCATCCAGCTGATGCGCCTGCTGGGCGCCAACCCGACCCCGATGTCGCTGGGCGACACCTTCTCGGGCATGGAAACGCACATGATCGACGGTGCGGAAAACAACATGCGCAGCTTCCACTCCAGCCGCCACTTCGAGGCCGCGCGCTACTGGTCGCAGAGCGACCATTCGTATGCGCCGGACGTGCTGCTGATGTCGCGCCGCAGCTTTGAATCGCTCAGCCCGGAAGACCGCCAGCTGCTGCTGCAGACCGCGCGCGAATCGGTAGGGGTGATGCGCCAGCAGTGGGACGCCTCGGAAAGCACCGCCCGCCAGGCGGTGGCCGACTTCGGCATCCAGTTCAACGAGGTCGACATGCCGGCCTTCCGCAAGGCCGCCGACCCGTTGCTGCAGCAGTACCTGCAGCAGCCGGAGCTGGCTGCCCTCACCCGTCGCATCCGCGACTTCGCCTGAGGCCTGCCGCGATGTCCGACCCGACTTCCGAAACCGCCGTAGACCTGCGCACGCTGCCGCAGCGCGCACTCGACCGCGTTGCCGACATCACCATCTACATCGCCGTACTTGCCCTGCTCGGGCTGGTGGTGGTGCAGGGCTGGCAGGTGTTCGCCCGCTATGTGATCAACGATTCGCCCAGCTGGACCGAGCCGGTGACCCTGCTGCTGCTGGCCACCGCCATGAGCCTGGGCGCGGCCACCGGTGTGCACACCCGACGCCACTTCGGCTTCTTCCTGCTGGCCGCGCACATGGGTCCCGGCCTGCGTCGTGCCGTGGACGTGTTCGCCTCGTTCGTGGTGGCACTGCTTGGCGTGGTGATCGCCTGGTGGGCAGCCGTGCTGCTGCTGGATGGGCTGGACATCAAGACCGCCGGCGCCAACCTGCCGCAGAGCATCAACTACCTGCCGCTGTGCATTGGCGGTGCGCTGATGGCGGTGTTCGCCGTGAACCAGATGGTGCAGGCCGTGCAACCGGCCGTCGCTGAAGCAGAGGGAGACCGCTGAGTCATGGGTATTACGATTCTTTTCACTGTATTTGCGGTGCTGCTGCTGCTCGGCGTGCCGGTGGCCTACGCGCTGGCCGCGGCGGCGCTTGCCACCCTGTGGTACCTGGACCTGCCAACGCTGGTGCTGGTGCAGCAGATTTCGGCCGGTACCGGTTCGGCCTCGCTGATCGCCATTCCACTGTTCATCTTCGCCGGCGAAATCATGATGCGCGGCGGCATCTCCGAACGACTGATCGCGCTGGCCTCGTCGCTGGTCGGGCGCATGCGCGGTGGCCTGGGGCAGGTGTCGATCCTGTCCTCGCTGTTCTTCGGCGGTGTCTCCGGTTCGGCCATCGCGGACGTGTCTGCGGTCGGCGGCACGATGATTCCGCAGATGGTCAAGCGGGGTTACGACCGCGATTTCGCGGTGAACGTGAGCATCACCGCCGCGCTGGTGGCGCTGCTGGTGCCGCCCTCGCATAACCTGATCCTGTTCTCGGCCGCCGCCGGTGGTGGTCTGTCCATCGCCGACCTGTTCGCGGCGGGCATCGTGCCGGCGCTGTTGATGACCGTGGCACTGATGGTCACCGGCTACGTGGTGGCACGCCGTCGTGGCTACGGGGTGGAAGTGTTCCCGGGCTGGCGCGCGGTGTTGCTGCGCATGGTCTCCGCCCTGCCCGGCCTGGGCCTGGTGGCGTTGATCTTCATCGGTATCCGCGCCGGCATCTTCACTGCGGTGGAAAGCGCGGCCATTGCCGTGGTCTACGCGTTGCTGGTGACCACGGTGCTGTACCGCCAGCTCAACTGGCGCGAGTTCCTGGGCACGGTGACCCATGCGGCGCGCAGTACCGGCGTAATCCTGTTCGTGATCGCCACCGCTGCCGTGTTCGGCTGGCTGCTGGCGTTCCTGCAGGTGCCGGCGGCGGCGGTGGACTTCCTGCAGTCGTTCGCGCACAGCCAGTTCATGGTGCTGCTGATGATCGTGGTGATGTTGCTGCTGCTGGGCACCTTCATGGACCTGGCACCGATGATCCTGATCTGCACGCCGATCTTCCTGCCGGTGGCCAAGGCCTACGGGATCGACCCGATCCACTTCGGCCTGGTGCTGGTGCTGACCGGCGGCCTGGGCCTGGTGACCCCGCCGGTGGGCTCGGTGCTGTTCATCGGCACGGCGATCGGCAAGATCAGCGTGGGCGAAAGCATGCGTTCGATCTGGCCGTTCTGGTTCGCGGCGGTGGGCGTGCTGCTGATCGTGACGTTCTTCCCGCAGCTGTCGCTGTGGCTGCCTGCGCTGCTGCGCGCCTGACCGCACGGCGGCCCACTGCCGCCATCGCTGACGTGGACCCGCCCCGCACGGGCGGGTCCTGCACCGAACCAGGGAGACACCCCATGCGTATGAAGACCCTGCTGGCCGGGCTGGCCACCGCCGGCCTGCTGCTCGCCGGCGCCCTGCATGCCGCCGATGTGCCGGCCACGTCGTGGAAGCGTGGCATCGAGAACCAGCGCCAGGCCGACCTGGGCAACGGCACCTTCCTCAACCCGGTGTTCGCCGGCGACCGCCCCGATCCTTCGGTGCTCAAGGATGGCGACGACTACTACCTCACCCTGTCTTCCTTCGACGCCTACCCGGGCCTGCCGATCTGGCATTCGCGCGACCTGGTGAACTGGCAGCCGCTGGGCCACGCGATCACGAAGAATGTCGGCGCGATCTGGGCACCGGACATCGTCAAGCACGACGGCCGCTACTTCATCTACTTCCCGGCACGTACCGGCGAAACCCGCAGCAACTTCGTGGTGTGGTCGGACAACATCCGCGGGCCGTGGAGCGAGCCGATCGACATCGGCCTGGGCGGCTACATCGACCCGGGCCACGCGGTGGGCGAAGACGGCAAGCGCTACCTGTTCCTCAGCGGCGGCGCCTACGTGCAGCTGGCCGACGATGGCCTGAGCGTGGTGGGCAAGCCGAAACACGTCTACGACGGCTGGAAGTACCCGGAAAGCTGGGACGTGGAGGCCTACGCGCAGGAAGGTCCGAAGATCAATTTTCGCAACGGCTGGTACTACATGACCACCGCCGTGGGCGGCACCGCCGGCCCGCCGACCGGGCACATGGTGATCACCGCGCGCTCGCGCTCGATCCACGGGCCGTGGGTGAACGCGCCGAACAACCCGATCACCCGCACGAAATCCGCCAGTGAGCCGTGGTGGTCGCGTGGCCATGCCACCGTGGTGGAAGGCACCGACGGGCGCTGGTGGATGATCTACCACGGCTACGAGAACGGCTACTGGACCCTGGGCCGCCAGGCACTGCTGGAGCCGATCGAGTGGACCGACGATGGCTGGTTCGTGGCCAAGGGCGGCGATCTCGGCCAGCCGCTGGCCAAGCCTTCGGGCGAGTCGGTCGGCCCGCACGGCATGGCGCTGTCGGACGACTTCACCGGCAAGACCCTGGGCGCGCAGTGGTCGTTCTTCAACCCGGCCCAGGACGAGTACAAACGCCTCGGCTTCAGCGCCAACGGCCTGACGTTGCAGGGCAAGGGCGACACCCCGAAGGACAGCTCGCCGCTGACCGCCATTGCCGGCGACCAGGCGTACCAGTTCGAGGTCGAAATGGACATCGCGCCCGGCGCGGTGGGCGGTGCCCTGCTCTTCTACAGCGACCGGCTGTACGTGGGCGTGGGCAGCAACGGCGAGAAGTTCATCATGCACCGCTACGGCGAGGAGCGCCCCACCCGGCTGGCCCCCAGTGCCAAAGGCGGCAAGCTGTGGCTGCGGGTGACCAACAACCGCCACATCGTGACCATCCATTCCAGCACCGACGGCAAAACCTGGCAGAAGTACCCGGTTCAGATGGAAGTCTCCGGCTACCATCACAATGTGGCCGGGAAGTTCCTCGCCCTGAAGCCGGCCCTGTACGCTGCCGGCGACGGCAAGGTGACCTTCCGCCAGTTCCGCTACCGCGCCCTTGATTGAGGGCGCCGGTAGACTCCTTCGACCTCTCATGGTTTGAACACATGTCACTGCGCAGCAAGACCGACCCGCCACCGCACGGGTTGACCAAGGGCAAGGCCGCCACGATCAATGACATCGCGCGGCTGTCGGGTGTATCCAAGAAAACGGTTTCGCGGATCATCAACAACTCGCCACTGGTGCGCAAGGACACCCGTGAGAAGGTGGAAACGCTGATGCGCGAGGTGGGCTACACGCCCGACCCGCTGGCGCGCGGGCTGGCCTTCCGCCGCTCGTTCCTGATCGGCATGGTCTACGACAACCCCACCGCGCAGTACATCGTGGACATGCAGTACGGCGCGCTGGACGCGCTGCGTGGGTCCAGCTTCGAACTGGTGGTGCACCCGTGCGATTCGCGCAGCCCCGGCTACATCGAAGGCGTGCGCCGCTTCGTGCAGCAGCAGAAGCTGCACGGTGTCATCCTGGTGCCGCGTGCCTCGGAAGACCAGGCGCTGGTGGACATGCTCGATGAGATCGGCTGCCGCTTCACCCGCATCGCTGCGCTGCCGCTGGATGACACCTCGCAGATGGTGGTGACCCACGACCGCGACGGCGCCGCCGAAGCGGCAGATTACCTGCTGTCGCTGGGCCACCGCGACATCGCGCTGGTCACCGGCCCCAGCGCCTACCGATCGGCGCACGAGCGCACCGCCGGCTTCATCGATGCCCTCGCCCAGCGCGGTATCGAACTGCCGCCCGGGCGCATCGTGGAAGCCGGCTATACCTTCGAATCCGGTGTGGCCGCTGCCGAAAAGCTGCTGCTGGGCAAGCAGCGCCCAACCGCGATCTTCACCGGTAACGATGAAATGGCCGCCGGTATCTACAAGGTGGCGCTGCGCGCGGGCATCAACATTCCGCGCCAGCTGTCCATCATCGGCTACGACGACAGCCCGCTGGCCTCGCGCCTGTGGCCGTCGCTGACCTCGGTGCGCCGCCACACCCGCGACACCGGCCGCACCGCCGCCGCGATGCTGGTCCAGCCCGACGGCCAGGCCGCGCTGCAGATCGCCAGCGTGCGCCCGCACCTGATCGTGCGCGATTCGTGCCAACCGCCGGAGGACTGACGGAACGGTGCGTGTCACGACCAACGGTCGTGACCTACCGGCAAGGCAGCCCACCTGTCCGAAAGCCCTACGAGATGATTCCACGCGGTAGGTCACGACCGTTGGTCGTGACTTCCCACCGATCCCGCAATGCAAAATGACACCGGTTTCCTCCTTGGCTAGAATGGGGGAAATCGCGCCGGGGCCGCCCCGTCGGCCCACCCCTGCTCTGGAGACGCCATGTACTGCAAGACCCACTACGCCACCCATCCCGACGCCATCAAGGGCGCCAGCAACGACGACCTGCGCGAGCTGTACCTGCTCGACGGCCTGTTCAATGCCGACGCAGTGACCCTGAAGTACACCCACTACGAGCGCTTCGTGCTCGGCGGTGCGGCCCCGGTGAAGGGCCCGGTGTCGCTGCCGAAGCAGACCGAACCGGCCTCCGCCGCCGGCCACGCGTTCCTGGAGCGCCGCGAGCTGGGCATCATCAACGTCGGCGCCGGCAGCGGCACCGTCACCGTCGACGGCACCGTGTACACGCTGGGCCCGAAGGACGGCCTGTACGTGGCCATGGGCAGCGAAGAGGTGGTATTCGCCTCCGACGACGCGGCCAACCCCGCGCAGTTCTACCTGGCCTCGACCCCGGCGCATGCGCGCTTCGAGACCAAGCAGCTGTCCATCAAGGATGCGGTTGCGCTGGAGCGCGGCGCGCTGGAAACCAGCAACGAGCGCACCATCTACCAGTACATCGTGCCGGCCACCTGCCAGTCCTCGCAGCTGCTGCTGGGCCTGACCGTGCTGAAGCCGGGCAGCGTCTGGAACACCATGCCGCCGCACCTGCACGACCGCCGCAGCGAGGTCTATTTCTACTTCGACCTGGGCCAGAACGACCGTGTGTACCACTTCATGGGCGAGCCGGACGCGCAGCGCCACATCGTGATCCAGAACAACGAAGCGGTGGTGTCCCCGCCGTGGTCGATCCACATGGGTGCCGGCACCAGCAACTACGCCTTCATCTGGGCGATGGGCGGCGAGAACCTGGATTACACCGACATGCACGTGCTGGACATCTGCCAGCTCAAGTAACCCACACCGCATTGGATAAGGACCGTAACTGCAATGGCTAATCCGTTCAGTCTGGAAGGCAAGGTCGCCCTCGTTACCGGTGGCAACACCGGCCTGGGGCAGGGCATCGCCGTGGCGCTGGCCCAGGCCGGCGCCGATGTGGCCGTGGCCGGCATCGCGCCGCCCACCGACACCATCGCAAAGATCACCGCGCTTGGCCGCCGCTGCCTGGCAGTGGAAGCAAACCTGATCAGCATCGAGCCGGTGGAGCGGGTGATCCGCGAAACCATCGAAGGGTTGGGTGGCCTGGATATCCTGGTCAACAACGCCGGCCTGATCCGCCGCGCCGATGCGGTGGACTTCAGCGAGCAGGACTGGGACGACGTGATGAACGTCAACATCAAGTCCGCGTTCTTCATCTCGCAGGCCGCCGGCCGCCATTTCATCGCGCAGGGCCACGGCAAGATCATCAACATCGCCTCGATGCTTTCCTTCCAGGGCGGAATCCGGGTGCCGTCGTACACCGCCAGCAAGAGCGGCATCGCCGGCATCACCCGCCTGCTGGCCAATGAGTGGGCCAACAAGGGCATCAACGTCAACGCGATCGCCCCGGGCTACATGGCCACCGACAACACCGCCGCGCTGCGCGCCGACCAGGACCGCAACAAGTCCATCCTCGACCGCATTCCGGCCGGGCGTTGGGGTACCCCGGAAGACCTCGCCGGTACGGCGGTGTTCCTGGCGTCCAGCGCGTCGGATTACGTCAACGGTTCGGTAATTCCCGTTGACGGTGGTTGGCTGGCTCGGTGATGCATGGGTATCGACCAACGGTCGATACCTACCGGGATCAGATCGTCGGCCGCGAACCCGCGGCGCAAGACCGGTAGGTACCGACCGTTGGTCGGTACCCCCGCCAAACGTCCTGACGGTAGCGCCGGCCGTTGGCCGGCCCTCCTGGAGCCCGAACATGCACCGCTTCCTGCTCCCGATACTTTTGTTGTTCGCGGCGGTCACCACACACGCGGCGCCGCACCGTGTTTTCATTGCCGGCGACTCCACCGCTGCCGACTACGGCCCCGAGCGCGCGCCGCTGATGGGCTGGGGCCAGGCCCTGCCAAGTTATCTGGACCCCGCCGTCTGGCAGGTCCGCAACCACGCCAAGGCGGGCCGCAGCGCGCGCAGCTTCATCGAGGAAAAACGTCTTGACGCGATCGCGGCCGAGATCCAGCCCGGCGATGTGCTGCTGATCCAGTTCGGCCACAACGACGCAAAATTCGAAGACCCCACCCGTTACGACGACCCGGACACCGCCTACCCGCAGTACCTGATGCGCTACGTGCAGCTGGCCCGCGACAAGCGCGCCACGCCGGTGTTGATCACTCCGGTGGCGCGGTTGCTGTACGACTTCGGTTCGCTGCTGGACACGCACGGGCTGTACACCCAGGCGGTGAAGCAGCTGGCCGCGCGCGAACAGGTGGCGCTGATCGACCTCAACGCCAGCTCCACGCGCTGGATCCGCGCGCTGGGCGAGCAGGGCGCCAAGCCATACTTCATGTTCGTACCCGAACAGAACAAGGCCGACGGCACCCATTTCAGCACCGCCGGTGCCACCGCGGTGGCCTGCCTGGTGCTGCGTGACTGGGTGGCGTTGCAGCCAACGCTGAAGCCGGCCTTGAAGCGCGACATCGACTGCGACGTAAGCCAACCCGCAGGGCAGGGCAGCGACCCAGCCAAGCCCTCGCGGGTGGTCCACGAGCGCGATATCGGCATTTCGCAGCCGGGCCCGCATGGCGGCGCCGGCCCGACCACGGCGTATCCGTTCTTCGCCGACGACAAGGACCTGCCGTTCGTGCTGCGCAAGCGCGTGCTGCACAAGGGCGCCGGCATCGGCCTGCACCCGCAGCACAAGGACGAGATCTATTACATCGTGAGCGGGCAGGGCAGCTACGTACTGGATGGCAAACAGTACGACGTGGCGGCCGGCGACGCGCTGCTTACCCGGGTGGGCAGCCTGCACGCGCTGCAGCAGCGGGGTGAGCAGGATCTGGTGGTGCTGCTGGCGTACCCGCGGTGAAGGCGCAGCCGGGCAGGGCCCGGCTCTACAGACGCTAACCTTCAAAAGCGCCTGGAGCTTTTGAAGGTTAAACGACTAAACTTCAAAAGTATCCAATGCTTTTGAAGGATGGCGCGTTAAACTTCAAAAGGCTAAAGTGCATTTGAAGTTTAGGCCTTCGGAGGATTCCGTGCGACGGGAAGACATAGCGGTGCCGCTCCGCCACTACCTGGTGCCGGTGGAAGGCCGCCCGAATCTGGTGGCCATGACCGCTCCGCCCACGCCGCGCAGGCTGCCCCCAGGCCAGTCAGGCAACCGACAGTTGTTCGCCGACGCCAACGCAGGCCTGGCCCGGCTGGAACAAGCCATGCGGCAGTGGCCGACCCCAGATCTGGTCACCCGCACCCTGGCCCGACGCGAAGCCGTGCAGAGTTCCCAGATCGAAGGGACACAGACCGATCTGGACCAGTTGCTGGTGTACGAAGCCACCCTTGGCCTCGACGGCCTGCCCGCCGACGTCGTTGTCACCGAGCGCTACGTGCAGGCGCTGCAGGACGGATTGGAAGCGGTCAGAGTGCGGGGTAGATCCGCCATCGACCTTGCACTCGTCAACCACCTGCACTCGGTTCTTATGCAGGACACGCCGGAGGACTTCCCGAAGGGCCGCTACAGGCAGGAACAGGCGGTCATCGGACCGTTGGGAGGACGCCCTGAAGACGCGCGCTTCGTTCCTTCGCCGCCGGATCGGATCGGCGAGGCGATGCAGGAACTGGAACGTCAGATGCTGCAGTACCAGGCGGCGGAAGACGAACAGTTCGAACTGAACATCCTTGCGCAGCTCGCCATCGCGCACGCCCAGTTCGAAACCATCCATCCGTACAAGGATGGCAATGGACGCACCGGTCGGCTGCTGATGCCGCTGATACTGGCGGCAGAAGGGTATCCACCGCTGTACCTGTCCGGCGCATTGCTCCGAAGCAAGGACACCTACTACGACGCGCTCAACCAGGTGCAGATCAAAGGCAACTGGGTACCGTGGATGGACATGGTCTCCCGGGCCGTGGTGGAGTCAGCGAACGATGCGATCGCCATCGCCGAGGACATGCAGCGCCTCGTGGCGGAGTGGTCGGTTAAGGTCAGCCGCTATCGCGGCGACTCTGTCGCGCGTCGACTTCCGGCGCTGCTGGTGGGCCATCCGGTGGTCACGGCATCACAGGTTGCTTCGTTGCTGGAGGTGTCTGACCGGTCAGCGCTTACCGGGATCTATGCGCTCGAGGAAGCCGGAATCCTGTCGAAGGGCAATGAGAAGAAGTGGGGCAGGACTTACCACGCCCACGCCGTCCTCAAGCGACTCAACCAGCTACCGGTGCGCGTGGCCCAGCGACCGCGGTGAACGCAGCCGGGCAGCGCCCGGCGCTACGATCACACGTCGCCGCCTTCCGCCCAGCCTTCGCCAGTGCCCTTCTGGAACACGCGGTCGCCGTCCTGCACATCACCGGCCGGCAGGTGCTCCTGCGTTTCCAGCGCGGCGTAGATCGGGGTGAAGTCCGGCGCAGTCGCTTCCATCAGCTGCTCGTAGCTGTCGATGACGAAGTAGGTCTTCTGGAAGGTATCGATGCGGTAGCGGGTGCGCATGATGCGCTCCAGGTCGAACCCGATCCGGTTCGGCGCAGCCGATTCCAGCGAGTACAGCGATTCGCCCTTGGACGAGACGATGCCCGCGCCGTAGATGCGCAGCCCTTCGGGCGTGTTGATCAGGCCGAACTCCACCGTGTACCAGTACAGGCGGGTGAGGTGCTGCAGTGCTTCGGGGCCGATCGCGTGCGCCTTGACGCCGCCGCGGCCGTAGGCGGCCATGTAATCGGCGAACACCGGGTTCATCAGCAACGGCACGTGCCCGAACAGGTCGTGGAACATGTCCGGTTCGGCGATGTAGTCGATCTGGTCCGGGCGGCGGATCCACCAGGTGACCGGGAAGCGGCGGTTGGCCAGGTGGTCGAAGAAATCCAGTTCCGGCAGCAGGCCTTCCACGCCAACCAGGGTCCAGCCGGTGGCGGCGCCCAGCACTTCGTTGAGCTGGTCGAAGCGCGGAATCATGTGCGCGTTCATGCCCATCTCGTCCTGCGCCTGCAGGAACTCCTTGCTGGCCCGGCCCACCAGCAGCTCACGCTGGCGCTGGTACAGGGTGCTCCAGGTGGCGTGGTCGTCGGCGGTGTAGCTTTCCCACGGCTGTTCCACCACGGCGGTGGTGTACACCGGCACGTAGCCCTTGTCGGTCTGCTGGTGTTCGACGCGGCGGGGGGCAGTGGCGGTTTCCATCGAGGTGGGCTCCTGGGAAGTGACCCCTTGATGCTAGGGCAGGGCGCGCGCAAGAGGATTGCAAAGTTGCGCGGATCTGCCGACCTGGCGCAATATCGTTGCGTCCAATCAATGTTGCGGAGCAGCAATGTCCGGAGATGCCCAGTTCGACCGCACGGATCTGCGTCTTCTGGCGGAGATCCAGCAACATGGCCGCGCCACCAACGCCGAACTGGCGGCGCGGGTGAACCTTTCTCCGTCGGCGTGCCTGCGGCGGGTCCAGCGGCTGGAGAGCGAAGGGGTGATCGCCGGCTACGGCGCGCGACTGGAACCGCGCCGGATCGGGCTGGGGCTGCAGGCCTTCGTGCGCGTACAGCTGGAAAAGCACGACCAGCACGCCATCGGCGTGTTCGCTGACAGCGTGGTGGACTGGGATGAAGTGGTGGCCTGCCATGCGCTGACCGGCGACATGGATTACCTGCTGCACATCTACGTGCGCGACCTGGAGCACTTTTCCAGCTTCCTGCTGGACAAGCTGCTCAATGCAGCGGGCGTGGCCGATGTGAACTCCAGTTTCGTGCTGCGCACGGTGAAGGATTTCAGGGCGTTGCCGTTGTCGCAGCTGGAATGACGCAATTCGTCATCCCAACGGTAGAGCCGACTGTTAGTCGGCTGCCCTTTGCGGCGACTTCAACGCCTGCGCCGAGAGCAGCCGACTAACAGTCGGCTCTACCGCGGGCGGCGTCCAGAGATGACGCGGTTTACCCCTCGCACTTTTCCTTGCGGCCCATCAGCTTGCCCACGCGCGAGGGTTCGTCGCATTTCGGCTTGGGCGGGGGCGGCGCCGCTGCCGCCGCACGCGCCTTCTGCAGCTGCTGGATCTTCGCGCGGATCTGCGGCATTGCCGCCATCGCGGCCTTCTCGCCCTCCAGGATCGCGTAACCGCGCTGGCTGAAATCGGCCGCGCCGATGTCCAGCACCTTGGGGCGGATGATGATGTCGGCACGCGCCAGTTCCTGCTCGCCCAGGCGCTGGCCCATGATCGAGATGGACTGGTTGACGATGCCCAGCATGCCGGTCGGCGATTTGCCGCTGGCCTTGCTGGAGATATCCACCGCGATGACGAAGTCCGCGCCCAGTTGGCGCGCGGCATCCACCGGCACCGGGCTGACCACGCCGCCGTCGACGAACAGGTTGCTGCCGATCTTCACCGGTTCGAACACACCCGGGATGCTGCTTGAGGCACGCACCGCTTGGCCGACGTTGCCACGCACGAACACCGCGCGATCGCCGGTATCCAGGTTGGTAGCCACGGCCGCGAAGGGCTTCTTCAGCTTTTCGGCCGGCTTGTTGTTCACCTGCGCGTTGACGTAATCCTGCAGCTTCTGGCCCTGCACCAGGCCGCCGGAGAACAGGCGCACGTCGCGGATGCTGGCCTCATCCAGGGCCACGGCCTTGGACTGCATCTGGAACGCGTCCATGCCGCTGGCATACAGCGCGCCGACCACGCTGCCGGCGCTGGTGCCGGACACCACGACCGGCTCAAAGCCATTGGCTTCCAGCATCTTGATCACGCCAATATGCGCGAAGCCCTTGGCCGCACCGCCGCCCAGCGCGATGCCGATCTTCACTGGCTTGGCCGGTGCGGCAGGCACCGCCACCGGGGTAACCGGGGTGGGGCGGGCATTTTCGCCGCCGCAGCCAGCCAGCAGGCCGAGCAGGGCAACAGACAGCGTCAGGCAGGTGCGGCGGAAGGCGGTCATGGCGTCTGCGGAAAGTGAATGGGCAATAGCATAGCGGTAGCGCCGGCCGTTGGCCGGCCTTCGAGATGGTTGGGGCGGGGGGCGTTTAGCGGGGCGTCGGGCCGACCATGGCGCGCGCTGGCCGCGCGGGTGATGCGTGGCGCGTGGCTGCTCGGTAGTACGTACTGGGTAACGGCGCCAGCAAAAAAGAGGCCCGCTTGCGCGGGCCTCTCGGTGCCTTTCGGCCAAATGTACTGCGTGTGCCTTTCGGCCAACGCCACCAGTTTATGGACCAGGGTCGACGGGTGCAAGCTGAAACGAAGCCATCGAGCTGTCAAGAAGGCCGTGGAATCAACGGGTTGCCTCGGATTCAGGGGCTTCTGGAGGCCTGGGGGAGTGCTGGGGTTCTCGATCCATTTGCGACAAATCGCGCACGGCGTCGAGGAGGCCTTGGCAGCCGATGGCCCTGATCACTGCACGCTGGATGGACGCGAGGCAGTCATCAGACACCCTTGGGGGTGGCGAACCGCGTCGATTCAGTGGCCTCAGGCGGTTCCGGTCGACCGTCTGGACCATGTTGGACTTGGCCCAGCAGGTCGGTGCGTTCCGGTACCTGACAAGGTCGGGCAGTTGGGAACGCTCCAGACGGACATGCAGTCCTCTGGCCTCGCCCGCTTTCCGGGGATTGCTGTGGCAGTCCTGCGTGGTGCTGATGGGGACGACCAGATACTGGCCCTTGTGGTCTCCAAGGATTACAACGGGACGGGGCTTCTGGATCTCGTAGGGAATAGGGCCTTGGAACTCGGTTCTGGTGTACTCGGTTCGGCCATTGGTCCCAGCCATGACTGGCGCTCCGTCCGGGTCCAGGAGTGGGCGGTATCTGCCGAAAAGACATTCGTAAATCTCGCCGCGCTTGATTCGGGAATTCATTGCAGAACCCTTTCTGGATCGCCCGGTTTGTAGCACCAGCCGCGATCGAAGACGGGTACTGATCCACCATTCGGGTGTGACCATCGTCGCGCCAGGAAGGCATCCACACGAACCCGCCTGAAGGCAGAAGCCTTTCCAGGCGCTATGGCCAGATCCACTGCGTCATTCTGCGCGGAACTCGTTGTCGTGACTGGCTACGCAGCGTCTAACCACCGTTCTGGGCTTCGGGCAGTAGCGATTCGGAGCCGGTGCCGTTCCCTGAAGGCGTTCATCCAGCCGTTCCCGTTTCACATTTCCGGGACCGGATCCTGATAATCAGTGGTCCGCATTTGCGACGCTGTTGTTGTACTGCAACAATTGTCTGGTAGCGCCGGTCCACCACCCTTCCCAACACAGCCTAATCGCCATGTTCCCGAACCGCACTGCCCACGGTCGTACTCCGTCCGTGCATCCCCTCGTTGTCGCGCTTGCCGCCCTGCTGCCATTGACGGCCGCAGCCCAGGACGCCCCCGCCACCAAGGATCCGGTAGCACTCGACACCCTGCAGGTCACGGCCCAGCGCCGCGTCGAAAACGCCAAGGACGTGCCGGTCTCGATCTCGGCCATCCAGGGTGAAAAGCTCGACGTGCTCGGTTCGGCCGGCGACGACATCCGCTTCCTGTCGGCCCGCGTGCCGAGCCTGAACATTGAATCGTCCTATGGTCGTGCCTTCCCGCGCTTCTACATCCGCGGCCTGGGCAACACCGATTTCGATCTCAATGCCTCGCAGCCGGTGTCGCTGGTGTATGACGATGTGGTGCAGGAAAGCCCGCTGCTGAAGGGCTTCCCGCTGTTCGACCTGGCCGGCGTGGAAGTACTGCGCGGCCCGCAGGGCACGCTGTTCGGGCGCAACACGCCGGCCGGCGTCGTGAAGTTCGATTCGGCCCGCCCGTCGCAGGATGCCGATGGTTACGTCAAAGTCTCCTACGGCACCTATGACACCTGGAACACCCAGGCCGCCTACGGTGGCCCGCTGACCGACCGCTGGTCCGCGCGCGTGTCGGGGCTGTACCAGCGCCGCGACAACTACGTGGACAACACCCGCCCGAACGCACCGGCCGAAGGCTTTGAAGGCTACGACGAAGCCGCCGGCCGCGTGCAGTTCCTGTACGAAGGCGACGAATTCGAAGCGCTGTTCAACCTGCACAAGCGCAAGCTCAACGGCACCGCGCGCCTGTTCCGCGCCAACATCATCCAGCCGGGCAGCAATGCGCTGGTGGAAAACTTCGACCGCGACAAGGTCTCCAACGACGGCGAGAACTTCTCCGAGCTGGAGACCTGGGGCGGCAGCGCGCGCCTGCAGTGGAACCTGGGCAGCGTGACGCTGCACTCGATCACCGGTTATGAAACCGCCGAATCGCTCAACCATGGCGACATCGACGGCGGCTACGGCGCCAGCTTCCTCGGCGCGGGCAACTACGGCCCGGGCTTCATTCCCTTCCCGTCCGAATCGGCCGACGGCCTGCCGCACCACCGCCAGTGGACCCAGGAATTCCGCGTGGAATCCAACGAGTGGGGCCGCTTCGACTGGCAGGCGGGCGTGTTCTACTTCGATGAAGACGTCACCATCGACAGCTTCAACTACGATTCGCTGACCCCGGGCAACCCGCAGACCGGCCATGCCGTGCAGAGCCAGCGCAACAAGGCGTGGGCAGCGTTCGCGTCCGGCGATTTCGACGTGACCGACAAGTTCAAGCTGCGCGGCGGCGTGCGCTACACGCAGGACAAGAAGGACTTCACCGCCAGCGTGCTGCAGGCGGTGCCGGGCGGCACGCCGGTGAGCGGTCCGTACATCGCCAACACCGATGTCGACGATGTCAGCTGGGACCTGAGCGGTGTCTATCAGATCACCGACAACGTCAACACCTACGCCCGCGTGGCCAAGGGCTTCCGCGCGCCGTCCATCCAGGGCCGCCTGGCCTTCGGTGGCGTCTCGCAGGCCGACTCGGAGAAGGTGATTTCGTATGAAGTGGGCGTCAAGGCCGACCTGTTCGACCGCCGCGCGCGCCTGGGCTTCAACATCTTCCGCTACAACGTCGATGGCCAGCAGCTGATCGCGGTGGGCGGCAGCAACAACACCGCCACCCTGCTCAATGCCGACAAGACCATCGGCCAGGGCGCGGAGCTGGACTTCGAAGCCTACCTGACCGACCACGTGCTGCTGACCCTGGGCAGCAGCTACAACGACACCGAGATCAAGGACCGCGACCTGGCGGTGGCGATCTGCGGCGGCGGCTGCACCATCACCGACCCGACCACCGTGATCAATGGTGGCACCTACGCGCTGGTCAACGGCAACCCGTTGCCGCAGGCGCCGAAGTGGATCCACAACCTGACGCTGCGCGCCGGCTTCCCGATCAACGATGCCAGCGAGCTTTACGTCTACACCGACTGGGCCTACCGCAGCCCGGTGAACTTCTTCCTGTACGAGTCGCCGGAGTTCCGCAGCCGCTCGTCGCTGGAAGGCGGCCTGCGCCTGGGCTACAACTGGGATTACGGCCAGTACGACGTGGCCGTGTTTGGTCGCAACCTGACCAACCAGACCCGCGTGGTGGGTGCGATCGACTTCAACAACCTGACCGGCTTCCTCAACGAGCCGCGTACGTTTGGTGTGGAGTTCACCGCGAAGTTCTGATCGGGGTGCGCAGCATGTAGAGGGAGACGGCGCGGAGCAATCCGCGCCGTTTTTTGTCGATCACAAACCGGTAACGCCGACGGTGACGCCGACGGTAGTGCCGACTGTTAGTCGGCAGCTCTCCCTTCCGAGGTCATGAGCGCCGGACGGGTGGCTTCGGCCGGGCGTAAACGTCGGTGTCGCTTCCACAATGGCAGTCATTCGACTTCGGATGCTTGCGCCGCGCTGCGCGCGGTCGCCGACTAACAGTCGGCGCTACGAATTGCTGGCGAACGTCCGTGGATCAGGATACGTCGCGAATTGCTGGCGAACGCGATCAGATCCGGATGCGTCACCATCGGGCGACCCACCGTCACAGCGCGCTGGCGGGTCGCACCTTCAGTACCGTTTCCTCGGCCGCGCAATCGCGGCTGACGGTTGCGCCTGCCTTTCGGGCTGCGGCGATTTCCTTTCGGGCGGCCAGCAGGTCGCGGTTGAACTCGGCGTTGTCGTGCAGCCTCGCCACCGCCGCCGCGCCCATGAAGCGCCCTTCGAGAATGTCGCTCTGCCAGTGCACGTTGCACACCAGGCGGCTTTCACCGTAGTTGCGGCCGCGGGCCTGGATGGCGTCGGCGCGCTCGGGGACGACTTCCGACAGGATCAGCGCCCACGCCCAGCCGATGGAGGTGTGGCCGGACGGGTAGGAGCCATTTTTGCGCAGGCCTTCTTCATCCTCCGGCGTGCAGGTCGGTTCGCCATTGACCATGAACGGGCGCGCGCGCTGGTAGTGGTGCTTGGCGGCGCGGGTGGCGGCGCTGGCATCGATGCGGCTGCGCTCGAGCAGGCGGTACAGCGCGGGGGTCTTCTGCGCATCCACGTCCAGCCCGATCGCGCAGGCGAACTGGTTCGCGCCCTCGGGGAAGCTCAGTTCGGCATCGCGGTGGGCCTGCGCGAAACGCGGGGTCTCGCGCAGGGCGCGCGCCTCCCGGCTGACCTGCTCGTCCAGCGCGAACCCGGCCGAGCCCGCCGCCGGCGGGGCCGGCACCAGCGCCAGGCTGTCCGGTACCGCGTCGGCCGCCAGGTAACCCACCGCCTTGGTCACCACCGAGGCCTCCACCGGCGTGGCCGGCGCGGCCACCGTGGTACAGCCGGCCAGGGCCGCAATCAGGGCGGTGGCCAGAAGGGGGCGCAGGAACGGGGCGGAAGCGGCAGCGTGCATCGGCAGGTCTCAAAAGCGTGAAGCGCGCATGATCGCAGCTTCCCAGGCCCCTGCCAGCGGCCACTGGTCATGCCGCCAGACCCGGCATGGCGCAGTGAAGGGCCGCGTTGGGAGTCGTTTCAAATGATAGGAATCCTCTACTGGTTCACGGAAACCGATTCGCAGGCGGAATAGCTTCTGTCGGCAATCAGGGGGATCACCGGGAAAGGGAGTCACAGGATGCAAAGCACTGCAGTGGGGAAGGGCGCGGGCCTGGCCCTGGGAATGATGCTGGCCTGCGCCAGCGCGCATGCCGCCGACGTGGTGGGCGTGGCGTTCGTGCACGGCACCGGCAAGCAGACCGATGCGCGCGCCGATTACTGGCAGCCGGGCATCATCGACACGGTACGCCAGGGCCTGCCCAACAGCGCCAATTACACCGTGGTCAACTGCGATTTCGAGCAGTACATGTGGAAGCCTGAAGCGGCCGGTTGCCTGGCCGGGCAGCTCACCACCTTCATCAACACCCGTGGCATCACCAGGCTGGTGGTGATCACCCATTCCAACGGCGGCAACGTGGTGCGCTGGATCCTGTCCAACCCCACCTACGACAGCCGCTATCCGAAGCTTATCCTGACCATCAGCAAGGTCACTGCGCTGGCGCCCTCGTCGGCCGGCACGCCGCTGGCCGACGCGGTGCTCAACGGCAACGCCTTCGAAGCGTCGGTCGGCTGGCTGCTGGGTTACCAGAACGATGCGGTGCGCATGCAGCAGGTGGGCTGGATGGCCACCTACAACGCGCAGAACCTGTACGGCACTTCCGGTCGCCCGGCGCTGCCCAAGCCGTTCCGCGCGGTGGTGGGTTCGGATGTGGAATCGGCGGTGTGGGACAGCAACAGCTACTGCGGTGGCTATGCGCAGAACGTGGGGCTGGAGCTCACCCAGAACTGGCTCGACAGCTGTTCCGATGGCTTCCTGGAATGCAGCAGCCAGAAGGCGGCCGGCAGCGTGCTGTTCACCGACAAGGCGCGCACCAACGGCGCCGAACCGCTCAGCCACAACCAGAGCCGGCGCGAATGCTTCGGCCTGGGCGCGATCCTGCGCAACGACCTGACCCTCTGAGGAGCACGCCATGACGTCACGATTGATGCTTGCCATGGCCGTCGCCTCGGCGCTGTCCGCGCTGCCGCTGCACGCCGCCCAACCGCTGCAGGCCGCGCGCGGCACCGACCAGGTGGCCCCACGCGTGGAACGCGCGCCGATGCCCGATGCCACGGTGGAACGCGCCCCCGTGCGCTTTGCCTGGGCGCTGGACCCGACCCGGGCGCTCAGCGCGCCGGCCCCGTTCGTTGCATTGAGCCGCAGCTACTGGGACACCGTGGATGCGGCCACGCTGCAGCGCGGCCTGGAGCTGCCGCTCACCGCGCCGGATGCGGTGATCCAGGTCAGCCCGGTGCAGGGTGCCCGCGCGCTGGAGGTGGAGCAACTGCAGGTGCGCGATCCCTCCGGTGCGGTAGCGCTGGATAAAGTGGTCGATGCCCAGCAGCTGCGCGCTGCAGGCATGGGCGTGGGCGAGGGCAGCGCGATGGCGCGGACCGGCGCCAGCACGGCGGTGGGCACCTACCGCCTGCAGGCCGCGCAGGCCCAGGGCCGCTACGTGGTGCAGGTGCTGGAGCCCAACAGCCCGATCGCGCTGACCCTGCAGGCCGACCGCCAGCAGGTGCTGGCCGGTGGCAGCGTGCTGTTGAACGCACGCCTGCAGCACGACGGTGGCAACGCGGCGCGGGCGGCGGGGCGCTCGGCAGCGCGCACGCTGCCAGCGGGCGGCGAAGCACTGCTGGTGGCACCGGACGGGCGCAGCTGGCCGGTGCCGCTGGTGGCCGGCAAGGATGGCCTGCGCGCCCAGGTGACCATTCCCGAGGATGTGGGGCAGGCACAGGGGCTGTGGGAGCTGCAGGCCTTCGTGACCGCGCAGGGCGTGCAGCGTGACGCCAAGGTGGCGTTCGCCGTGGCCCGGCCGACGGCGCGCTTCAGCGGCCAGGTCGAGGTGGATCCCGCCCGGCGCCAGGTGCGGCTGCCGCTGCAGATCGGCGCGCCGGGCCGTTACGAGGCACGCGGCACGCTGCATGCCACCGGGCCCGACGGCAGGTTGCACCCGGTGGCGCAGGCGCATAGCGCGGCGTGGTTCGATGCGGCCGGTGCCGGCGAACTGCTGCTGGCGTTCGACACGGTGGCATTACCGGGTGGCTACGGCGCCCCCTTCGAACTGCGTGACCTGCAGTTGCAGGACCAGGGCCGGATGGCCCCGATCGAAAGCCGCGCAGTAGCGGTGCGGTTCTGATGGAGGCCGGGGGCGGCAACGCCGCCCCCGGCTGTCACCCCGCGAAGGCGGTCAAGCGGCCCTCGTGCTCGATGACCTGGATCGGCCCGCCGAATACCTCCGACAGCGGCCCATCGCGCAGCAATTCCGCCCGTGTGCCATCGGCGGCGATCCGGCCGCCGCGCAGCAGCACCACGCGTTCGATTTCCGGAATCACTTCTTCGATGTGGTGGGTCACCAGCACCAGGGTGATGCCCTGCGCGGCCAGCGTGCGCATGGTGGCGATCAGATGCTGGCGCGCCACCAGGTCCAGCCCGGTGGACGGCTCGTCCAGCAGCAGCGCCTGCGGCCGGTTCACCAGCGCACGGGCGATCAGCACGCGCCGGGTTTCACCGGCGGACAATTCGGCATAGCCCCGGTGCAGCAATGGCAACGCCCCGGTCAGTGCCAGCGTCTCGCGCACCCGCGCGCGCATGTCGTCGGTGACCTCGCGGAAGGCGGGCACCACGAAGCTGGCAAAGAACCCCGACAGCACCGCTTCTTCCACGGTCAGCCCGGGCATGTCGGCCAGGTTGCTGCTCAGGTCACCGGTGACGATGCCCAGCTGCGAGCGCAGCCGGTCCACCTGCCAGCGGTTCTGCCCGAGCACGCGCACGGCGACGGTGCCGTCCGCGTGCGCCAGCGGGTACAGCTCACGGGTGATGAGCTTGATGAAGGAGGATTTGCCGCAGCCATTGGGGCCGAGCAGCGCGGTGTGCTGGCCCTGGGCGATGCGCAGGCTCAGGTCATGCAGCACGCGGACCTGCCCCCGGATCACACAGGCGCGGTCAAGTTCGATCAGGGGGGCGGCGGCGGCGATGGCCGGCGGTGGGGTGGCAACGGTCATGAATGCGGGGGCAATGCTCACGAAGGGGGAAAACAACTGAATGACTGCGCAAAAATCGCATCAGACGGATGAAGTTTGCAACGTCTGGCCCCATGATGGATCCACCTGTCACCGTTTCCCTGCTGGCCATCACGGCCCGGAGTCCTGCGATGCTCGATACCCTCATCAACTTCCTGACCGGCGGTGTCGTCGGCCTCGGCTGGTGGGGCATGGGCCTGGTGCTGCTGGTGTTCACCCAGCTCACCATCTTTGCCGTCACGCTCTACCTGCATCGCAGCCAGGCGCACCGCGGCGTCGATTTCCACCCGGTCATCGCGCACTTCTTCCGCTTCTGGACCTGGCTCACCACCTCCATGATCACCAAGGAGTGGGTAGCCATCCACCGCAAGCACCACGCCAAGGTGGAAACCGACGAAGACCCGCACAGCCCGGTGACCAAGGGCATTGGCACGGTGTTCTGGCGCGGCGTGGAGCTGTACCGCGAAGCCCGTGGCATGCGCGCGGACATCGAACAGTACGGCCGCGGCGCCCCGGAAGACTGGATCGAGCGCCACCTGTACACCCCGCACGCCAACCTGGGCCCGGTAGCCCTGCTGGCGGTGAACCTGCTGCTGTTCGGCCTGCCCGGCGTGGCCCTGTGGGCGATCCAGATGGCGTGGATTCCGTTCTGGGCCGCCGGCGTGGTCAACGGCCTGGGCCACTGGTGGGGCTACCGCAACTTCGAGTCGGCCGATACCTCCACCAACCTCACCCCGTGGGCGTTCTGGATCGGCGGCGAAGAGCTGCACAACAACCACCATGCCTTCCCCAGCTCGGCCCGCTTCTCGATGCGCCGCTGGGAGTTCGATATCGGCTGGGCGGCGATCCGTGGCCTGCAGGCCGTGGGCCTGGCCAAGGTGCTGCGCGTGGCGCCCAGCATGGACGTGCGCCCGAACATCGCCGTGCCCGATGCCGAAACCCTGAAGGCCCTGCTCTCGCACCGCTTCCAGGCCATGACCGATTACCAGCGCAATGTGTTCGTGCCGGCCCTGCGCGAAGAAGCCGCGTTTGCCGGTGCCAAGCTGCGCAAGCTGCTGCCGCGCCGCATGCGCCGGGGCCTGGTCAACGACGGCCGCTGGCTCAAGCCCGATTGCCGCGCCGAACTCAGCAGCTGGGTCGAACAGCGCCCGCGCATCCGCGTGCTGGTTGAACACCGCGCGCGCCTGGCCGCCCTGCTGGAAGCCCGTGGCAACGATGCCGCCGAACGCCTGAAGCTGCTCCAGGCCTGGTGCCATGAAGCCGAGGCCAGTGGCATCGCCGCGCTGCAGAACTACGCCGCGCGCCTGAAAGGCTACGCGCTGACGGCGCACTGACCGGTGCGGCCTGCCCCTCGCACCACCGGAAAGCGCCGCCTTGTGCGGCGTTTTTCCTGCGCGTCCCTGTTGCTGCTCGCCGCCGCCGCGCAGGCCCAGGTCACCGACACCGGCAGTTACCTGCAGCGCATGGATGCCGATGGCGACGGCAAGGTCAGCGTCGAGGAGTATGTGCAATGGATGATGTACGCCTTCGACCGCATGGACCGCAACGCCGACGGCGTGCTCAGCGCCGATGAACTGCCCGGCGGCAAAGGCAGGCCGATCACCCGCGAGCAGCAACGGCAGACGATCATCGAACGCTTCCACAAGCAGGACGCCAACGGTGACGGCTTCCTGAGCGCGAAAGAACTCGCCGCCCCACCCCGATGACACCGCGCACCCGCCTGCCATTCCCCCATGCCTGAACTTCCCGAAGTAGAAACCACCCGCCGAGGCCTGGCCCCGCACCTGGAAGGCCGCCGCGTGCACGGCGTGATCCTGCGCCGGCCGGACCTGCGTTGGCCGATTCCCGACGAGATCAGCGCGCTGCTGCCCGGCCAGGCGATTGAAGGCGTGCGCCGCCGCGCCAAGTATCTGCTGCTTGATACCGCCATCGGCAGCGCGGTGCTGCACCTGGGCATGTCCGGCAGCCTGCGTGTATTAGCGGGGGACACCCCGGTCCGCGCGCACGATCACGTCGATATCAGCCTGGACAACGGCCGCCTGCTGCGTTTCAACGACCCGCGCCGGTTCGGCAGCCTGCTGTGGCAGCCGGCCGGGGACACCCACCCGCTGCTGGCCGGGCTGGGCCCGGAGCCGCTGGACGACGCCTTCGACGGCGACTACCTGTTCCAGCGCAGCCGCGGCCGCAGTGCCTCGGTGAAGACCTTCCTGATGGACCAGGCCATCGTGGTCGGGGTGGGCAACATCTACGCCGCTGAGAGCCTGTTCATGGCCGGGATCAATCCGCTGCGTGAAGCCGGGAAGATCTCGCGTGAGCGCTACCAGCGCCTGGCCACGGCGGTGAAGCAGATCCTGGCCTATGCCATCACCCGTGGCGGCACCACCCTGCGCGATTTCATCAACCCCGACGGCGCCCCGGGCTATTTCGAGCAGGAACTGCTGGTCTACGGCCGTGAAGGCGAACCCTGCCGGCAGTGCGGGCGCGCCCTGCGCCACGCCACCATTGGCCAGCGCGCCAGCGTCTGGTGCGGCCACTGCCAGCGCTGAACTGTCCTACGCATCTGCAGGAAGCGGCGCTATAGTCGGCCAAACGTCACCGGCGGGGGTGTGCGATGGACGAAAGCCCGGATATCACCGTATGGCTGGATTCGGCCCGGTCGGGCGACCGTGCCTCGCTGGACCGGGTGCTCACCCTGCTCTACCAGGAACTGCACAGCATGGCCCGGCGCCAGCTGGCCGGGCAGCAGGGGCGCACCCTGGATGCCACCTCGCTGGTCCACGAGTCCTACCTGAAGCTGCTGGGCGCGCGCGGCGCGGCGCGCTTTGAAGACCGCGCGCACTTCTTCGCCTATGCCGCCTCGGCCATGCGCAGCGTGGTCGTGGATTACGCGCGCAACCGGCTGGCACGCAAGCGCGGTGGCGATCTCAAGCGCGTGGCGGAAATTCCGGAAAACAGCAGCAGCGGCGTGCGCCTGGATGAAGACCTGCTGGCGCTGGATGTGGCGCTGGCGCGGTTGCAGGCGGTGGACGGGCACCTGGCCAAGGTGGTGGAACTGCGCTACTTCGCGGGGTTGTCGGAACAGGAAATCGCCGATCTGTGCCAGCGCTCGGAGCGCAGCATCCGGCGCGATTGGCAGAAGGCACGGATGTTCCTGCTGGCGTCGGTCCGCGAGGACTGAGCACGGCGGCAGTCGGGTTCCCGCGCGAGGGCGCGGGCGGATGTGCACGGTGGCAACACAGCGCCCGGGGAAGGGACGATGGACGCAGTGCGCTGGCGGCAGTTGTCGACGCTGCTGGATCAGTTGCTGGAACTACCCCACGACCAGCGCGCCGCACGCCTGGCGCAGCTGCGCTTGGCCGATGCGACGCTGGCCGATGACCTGGAACGGCTGCTGGAGCACGAGCAGGAAAGCCAGGAATTCCTGGCCCAGCCGTTGTGGACCGCCGCGCCCGAGGACAGCCGCGCCGGCACCCACATCGGTCCGTACCGGTTGCTGCGACAGCTGGGCGAAGGCGGCATGGGCGAAGTCTGGCTGGCCGAACGGGCCGACGGGCTGTACCAGCGCCAGGTAGCGCTGAAACTGCTGCGCAGCGGCTATGCCGACCCCGGGCTGCGCCAACGTTTCAGCCGCGAACGCGAGATCCTGGCGCGGCTGCAGCACCCGCACCTGGCGCAGCTGCTGGATGCCGGCGTGGACCTGCAGGGCCAGCCGTACCTGGCGCTGGCCTATGTGGAAGGCGAGCCGATCACCGATTACTGCCAGCGCCTGCAGCTGCCGCTGGAACGCCGGCTGCAGCTGATGCTGCAGGTATGCGCGGTGGTCAGCCACGCGCATGCCAACCTGATCGTGCACCGTGACCTCAAGCCCTCCAACATTTTGGTCACCGCCAACGGTGAGGTGAAGCTGCTGGATTTCGGCATCGCCAAGCTGCTCGATGACGAGCAGGCGCGCTCGAACGCCGCGCACCCGCCCACCGAAGCGCGCGCCTTCACCCTGCATTACGCCGCACCGGAACAGGTACGCGGCGAACCGGTGACCACGCTGACCGATGTGTATTCGCTGGGCGTGGTGCTGTTCGAGGTGATCACCGGGCGCAAACCTTACCGCCTGCGCCGGCACAGCGATGCCGAATGGGAGCGCTCGATCCTGGAAGTGGATGCGCCGCGCGCCTCCAGCATGCTGTTGCGCGGCGACATCACCGATGCGGCGGCTACGCCGGCGGCGCGGCGCCTGGCCCGACGCCTGCGCGGTGACCTGGATACGATCCTGCTCAAGGCGCTGCAGAAGGTCCCTGCGCAGCGCTATGCCTCGGTGGAAGCGTTGGCGCAGGACCTGCAGCGCTTCCTGGAGGGCCGCCCGATCCACGCGCGCCCGCAGCGTTCGCTGTACCGCCTGCGCAAGTACCTGGGGCGGCACCGCTGGGGCGTGGCGCTGGCTGCGGTGGCGATCCTGGCACTGGCGGTGCTGGCGGCACTGGCGGTGTGGCAGATGCAGCAGGCGCGGCGTGAGATCGCGCGTGCGCAGGCCATGCAGGATTTCACCATCGGCCTGTTCGACCGCGCCGCCAGCGTGCGCCACGGCAGCTTCGATGTGCGCCAGCTGCTGGCCACCGGGCAGCAGCGCGGCGAGGCGGAGCTGGCTGACCAGCCATTGCCGCTGGCCGACCTGGAAGGGGTGATCGGCCGGCTGCGGATCGGCATGGGCGATTACGCGCTGGCGCTGGAAACGCTGGACCGGCAGCGCGCGCTGCTGGACCAGGTCAAGCAGGTGCCGCCCGGGCTGCAGCTGGAAGCGGTCACCCAGCGCGGCCGCGCGCTGCGCATGCTGGGCCGCTCGCGCGAGTGCGTGGCGCACATGACGCCGATGCAGGCGCTGGCGGCCGAGCAGCGTCAGGCGCTGCCGTCGGTGGTGGCCGAGTTCCACGCCCAGCTGGGACGCTGCCAGCAGCTGCTGGGCTACCGCGATGAAGCCCGCGAAGGGTTCGAGCGTGCGCTGGCACTGCGCCGCGACATCACCCACGACGCCACCGGAATGGCCGAGAGCCTGTCCGACCTGGCCGCACTGGAGAGTGACGACGGCAACGCACAGGCCGCGCTGACCGGCTACCGCCAGGCCCTGCAGCTGCTGCAGGCGCGCACCACCGACCGCCACCCGCAGCTGGTCACCCTGCGCCGCCACCTGGGCGAAATGATGGCCGCGCAGGGCGACCTGGACAGTGCCGACCGCAGCCTGCGCGCGGCGTGGACCGACGCGGTCAGCCTGTACGGCAATGACCATCCCGAAACGCTGACCATCCGCCGCCTGCGCGCGACCCTGGCCCTGCAGCGCGGCGATCTGGCCGAGGCCGAGGCCGCCCTGCAGCAGGTGCACCGGCTGACCCGCCAGGCGCTGGGCGAGCAGCACCGCGACACCGGCCAGACCTGGCATGCGCTCGGCCGCTCGGCGCTGGAACGTGGCGACAACGCGGCGGCGGTGGAGGCGTTCGGCCGCGCAGTGGCGATCTGGCGCCAGCCCGACTGCATCGGGCTGCTGCCGCAGGGCTTGTACGACTATGGCAACGCGCTGGCCGAGGTCGGCCGCTGGCAGGATGCGCTGGCCGCCTTCCACGAGGGCCGTCAGTGGCAGGCCGCGCAGCGCGGCGACGACGACCCGGAAGTGCAGCGGGGCGACCGTCGCATGGCCGAGATCATCGGCGAGCATGTCGACCCCTGGCAGGCCGGCGAGCGCCTGGCAAAACTGATGCGGCAATCCGCGCGGGGTGGCCCGGAGGCCCGCCTGCAGCTGCAGGCGGTACAGCTGGCGTGGGGACGCAACCTGCTCCGCATGGACCAACCGGTGGAAGCACAACGCGCGCTGCAACCGCTGACCGAGGGCGAGGCGATGGATCCGCGCAGCGTCAACCTGCGCTGGCTGGCACGGACCGCGCTGGGCCAGCTGGACTGCGCGCAGGCGCCGGCACGGGGGCGCGAGGCACTGGTGCGGCTGCAGGCCGAAGTGCGCGCGCAGCGGCCGCAGGGCGGCCGCATTCCCCGGCAGATCGAGCAGGCGCTGCAGGCCTGTGGCAGCAAGCGCCTGCAGGCGCGCGCCGGCCTGCCTGAACGCAGGCCCGGCGCCACGGCGGCGAATTAACGTTCACGTGCCTATGATGGCCGACCCTTTCCTGCCCATCGCTGCCTGCATGCAACGACGCGACTTCATCCGCAACGCTTCCCTGGCCCTGGCCGCCATTGGTTTTCCCGCGCTGCCGGCCTGCGCCGCGCAGGGCAGCCAGGTAGGCCTGCGCCGGCTGGGCCAGCCGCAGCCGTTCGATTTCGCCACCCTCAAGGGCCAGGCACGCGCGCTGTCCGAGGCGGCTTACAAGAGTCATCGCCGGACCCTGCCGGGGCCGCTGGAGGCGCTGGACTGGGACCAGTACCAGTCGATCCGCTACCGCCAGGACCACGCGTTGTGGGCTGACCAGCCCGGCCGCTTCCAGGCCAAGTTCTTCCACCTGGGCCTGTATTTCCATTCGCCGGTGCGCATGTTCGACATCGTCGACGGCAAGGCGCAGGAACTGGCCTATGACCCGGCCGCGTTCGATTACGGCAAGAGCGGCCTGAAGAACGGCCACCTGCCGGCCGACCTGGGCTTTGCCGGGTTCCGGCTCAATACCCGCGCCGACACCGACCGCGATTTCGCCGCCTTCCTGGGCGCCAGCTACTTCCGCGCGGTAGGCAAGGAAGGCCAGTACGGCCAGTCCGCCCGTGGCCTGGCGATCGACACCGGCATGGACCGCCCGGAGGAATTCCCCGATTTCATTGCCTACTTCCTGGAACAGCCGGCCGCCGACTCCAACACGCTGGTGGTGTACGCGCTGCTGGATTCGCCCAGCGTGGCCGGTGCCTACCGCTTCGCCATCACCAACGGCGATGTGCTGCTGATGGACGTGGACGTGGCGCTGTACCCGCGCAAGGCCATCGAACGGCTGGGCATCGCGCCGTGCACCAGCATGTACCAGGTGGGCGAGAACGACCGCCGGATGGCCTGGGACTGGCGCCCGGAGATCCACGACACCGACGGCCTGTCGATGTGGAACGGCGCGGGCGAGTGGATCTGGCGCCCGCTGTCCAACCCGCGCCAGCTGCGCTTCAACATGTTCGTGGACAACAACCCGAAGGGCTTTGGCCTGCTGCAGCGCGACCGCAGCTTCGACCACTACCAGGACGATGGCGTGTTCTACGAGAAGCGCCCTTGCCTGTGGGTGGAACCGAAGGGTCAGTGGGGCAGGGGCTCGGTCCAGCTGGTGGAAATTCCCACCGTGGACGAGACCTTCGACAACATCGTGGCGTTCTGGAACCCCGAAGCCAAGCCGCAGCCGGGCCAGGAAATGCTGCTGGGCTACCGCCTGTACTGGGGTGCCGAGCCACCGGCGCGGCCGCCGCTGGCGCAGGCCGTGGCCACCCGCACCGGCCTGGGCGGGGTGATCGGCAAGAAGCGCGAGTACTTCTCGTGGCGTTTCGCCGTGGACTTCCAGGGCGGCGAACTGGCCGCGCTGATCGACAAGGGCGAGGTGGAAGCGGTGGTGCAGGCCAGCCGCGGCCGCACCGAGATCGTCTCGGCGCGCCCGCTGCGCGAGATCAAGGGCTACCGCGCCATGTTCGATCTGGTGCCGCCCGATGACAGCACCGACCAGATCGACATCCGCCTGTACCTGCGCAGCGGTGGCAAGACCCTGACCGAAACCTGGCTGTACCAGTACAGCCCGCCGCCGGCGGGGGCGCCGGAACGTACGTTGTATTGAGACGGTGTACCGACCAACGGTCGGTACCTACCGGCAGGTCTACAGGGGTAGCCGTGCCTGGGCAGGGTCGATCCTGCCTTCGCCGCGCGTGATCTTCTTGAACTCCGCGCGGCTGACCGAGACGTAGCGTTCGTTGCCACCGATCTCCACCTGCGGACCGTCCTGCACCGCGTGGCCGTGTTCGTCCACGCGCACGGTCATGGTGGCCTTCTTGCCACTGTGGCAGATGGTCTTGATCTCCTGCATCTCGTCGGCCCACGCCAGCAGGTACTGGCTGCCTTCGAACAGCTCCCCGCGGAAATCGGTGCGCAGCCCGTAGCACAGCACCGGAATGCGCAGCTGGTCGACCACTTCGCTGAGCTGCCAGACCTGGCTGCGGCTGAGGAATTGTGCCTCGTCCACCAGCACGCAGCCCAACGGCCCGTCGCTGGCGATGTCGGCGCGGATCAGCTGCTCCAGGTCGGTATCGCGGTCGAAGGCAATGCCATCGGCCTTCAGGCCGATCCGCGAGGCCACCACGCCGCGCCCCGCACGGTCGTCCAGGCGCGGGGTGAGGATGGCCACGCGCATGCCGCGCTCGCGGTAGTTGTGCGCCGACTGCAGCAGCGTGGTGGTCTTGCCGGCGTTCATCGCCGAATAATAGAAATAGAGCTTGGCCATCGGCCAATTCTAGACGGCGCGCTACCTCCCGTCGCCCTCTCCGCCGTGGACGGTTTCCGGCCGCCCCACGTCGATCTGCTGCTGGCGCAGCGGGGCCATCCAGTAGGTGTCGTGCAGACACCAGTACAGCTCGGGCTTCCAGTACTCCGGGTCGTAGTAGTCCGCACCGGACTGAACCTCGCCCGCCGTGGCGCCGGTGTGCTGTACAACCTGCAGGCCGCTGTGCACGTGCCCGACCCGGCTGCCGGTGATCTTCGACAGCCTTCCGCGCATGGCGCTTTCCAGCCGCGGCTTGGCGACCTGGTCGCCGTACTGGGCGAACACGTCCTGCCTGCGCTGCAGCGCCCGCTCGCGCTGCCCCGCGTCCAGCTCGGCCCACCAGGCGTCGCGCAGGCGCACGAAGTCGTGATAGCCGCGCTCGGCGGCCAGGTCCATCCACGCGTAGGCCAGCTCCGGATCGGCCGGCACCCCACTGCCCTCGCGGTACATGATCGCCACCCGCAGCTGCGAGTACTTGTCGGCGTACTCGGCGGCCTTGCGGAACCGCGACAACGCGCGTGGCAGGTTGCCCTTCTCGAACTCCTTCAGCCCATAACGGCGCCAGCGCAGATCCGGATGGCCATCCAGGAAGCCATCGGTCATCAGCGAGGCGGGAATGGTCCGGGGGACCTGCCGCGCACAGCCAGGGGTGCTTGCGCCAGCGACCCCGGTGGCCAGCCAGAGGGCCGCGCCGACCGCGCTGCCGGCCATCCAATGCATGAATCCATTCATGTGATTGCTCCGATCCGATCGCTCTCTGGATATCCCACCGCCCGGCGCAGGTCAAGCCAGGTCCGGTGGCCCGCCGCCCGTTACAATGCGGCACCCACGGAGAAGGCATGCACGGTCTCAATCCCCCCCAACGCGCGGCAGTGCTGCACTGCGAAGGTCCCCTGCTGGTACTGGCCGGCGCGGGCAGCGGCAAGACGCGCGTGATCGTGGAAAAGATCGCCCAGCTGATCAGCACCCGCCGTTACCCGGCCAAGCGCATCGCGGCGATCACCTTCACCAACAAGTCCGCCAAGGAAATGCGCGAGCGCGTGGCCAAGCGCCTGCAGGGCGGCGACGCCGAAGACGTCACCATCTGTACCTTCCATGCGCTGGGCCTGAAGTTCCTGCAGATCGAGCATGCTGCGGTAGGCCTCAAGCGCGGCTTCTCGATCTTCGACGCCGACGATTCCACCTCGCAGGTGAAAGACCTGATGTACGGCGCCAAGCCGGACGACATCGAGGACGTGAAGAACCTCATCTCGCGTGCGAAGAACGCCGGCCTGTCGCCCGAACAGGCGATGGCCGAAGCGCGCAGCAACCGCGAGAAGGAAGCGGCCAGCGTCTACGAGCGCTACCAGCTGCGCCTGACCGCGTTCAACGCGGTCGATTTCGACGACCTGATCCGGCTGCCGGTGCAGGTGCTGGAGGAGAACCCGGAGATCGCGCTGGCCTGGCGCGAACGCATCGGCTACCTGCTGGTCGACGAATGCCAGGACACCAACGATGCGCAGTACCGGCTGCTCAAGCAGCTGGCCGGCACTGCCGGCAACTTCACCTGCGTGGGCGACGATGACCAGTCCATCTACGCCTGGCGCGGGGCCAACCCGGAAAACCTGCAGCAGATGGCGCGCGATTACCCGGCGCTGGAAATCATCAAGCTTGAGCAGAATTACCGTTGCTCCAATCGCGTGCTGCGCGCGGCCAACGCACTGATCGCCAACAACCCGCATGAACACCTGAAGAAGCTGTGGAGCGACCAGGCCGACGGCGAACGCATCCGCGTGTGGGAGTGCCGCAACAGCGAACACGAGGCGGAGAAGGTCGCCGCCGAGATTTCCTACCTGGCCACCTCCAAGCAGATTCCGTGGAGCGACTTCTGCATCCTGTTCCGCGGCAACTTCCAGTCGCGGCCGCTGGAAAAGGCGCTGCAGCTGGTGCGCGCGCCGTACCACATCACCGGCGGCACCGCGTTCCTGGAACGCCAGGAAGTGAAGGACACGCTGTCGTGGCTGCGCCTGCTGGTGAACCCCGATGACGATACGGCGTTCATGCGCGCGGTGCAGTCGCCCAAGCGTGAGGTGGGCGCCGGTACGCTGGCCAAGCTCGCCGAGCTGGCCTCGGACAAGGAACTGCCGATGGCGCATGCGGCCGAGGCAATCGGCGCGCTGGCGCAGCTGCCGCCGCGCGCCGCCAACAGCCTGAGCCGCTTCACCGACATCCTGCGCGACCTGCGTGCGGAGATGCCCAAGCTGAGCTCGGGCGACCTGGTGCGGAAGCTGGTGAAGGATTCGGGGCTGGTGTCCGAACTGCGCAGCACCTGCAAGGAAGAGTCGGTGTACCAGCGCCGGCTGGCCAACCTGGAAGAGCTGGCGCAGTGGTTCGAAGGCGGTCCGCGTGGCGCTTCTACCGCCGACCTGGCCGCGCAGCTGGCGCTGCTGTCGCGCAATGACAAGGACGACGGTGGCAACCAGGTGCGGATGATGACCCTGCACGCGTCCAAGGGCCTGGAGTTCCCGTATGTATTCATCGTCGGCTGCGAGGACGGCGTGCTGCCGCACCAGGTCAGCCTGGACGAGGGCAACCTGCAGGAAGAACGCCGCCTGCTGTACGTGGGCATCACCCGCGCCAAGGTGCAGCTGTGGATGAGCCACAGCAAGCTGACCCGCAAGTTCGGTGAGCATGTGCGGCTCAAGCCGAGTCGTTTCTTCGACGAGATCCCGGCCGAGGAAATGCAGCGCGATGGCGCCGACCCGGTGGCCGATGCGGCGCGCAAGAAGGAGCGTGCCAGCGCCGGCCTGGCGGCGATCGAGGCCTTGTTCGACTGACGTTGTAGAGCCGACTGTTAGTCGGCTGCCGTTCGCGCGGCGCCTGCAGAAGGCAGCCGACAGAAGGCAGCCGACTAACAGTCGGCTCTACCCACGTGTTCCCGCAGCCTGCACAATCGGCCAATTCCTGCCTGCGAGCGACGCGATGTCCGCCGTGATCCAGACCGAACGCCTGCACCTGCGCCTGATCGATCCCGACCATGATGCGGCGGACATGCTGGCGCTGCTCAATGAACCCGGTTTCATCCGCCATATCGCCGACCGTGGCGTGCGCACCCTGGCGCAGGCGCGCGATTACACCGCCGAACGCGTGCTCGGCAGCTATACGCTCAACGGGTTCGGCATGTACGCCATCATCCGCCGCAGCGACGGCGCGTGGCTGGGCAACGCCGGGCTGGTGCGCCGCGATGGGCTGCCCGCGCCGGACGTGGGCTATGCGCTGCTGTCGCAGTACGAAGGCCACGGCTACGCGTTCGAGGCCGCGCGCGGGGTGATGCATTACGCGCGCGACGTGCTCGGCTACCCGGACCTGTACGGCATCGTCGCGCCGGAAAACCTGCGCTCGGCCGCACTGCTGCGCAAGCTGGGCATGGAAGACCGTGGCGATGTGCGCCTGCCGGCGCCGCGCGATGAAGACGTGCTGCTCCTGTTCGCCACGCCCGGCGCGCCGGCGGTCTAGCCGCCCAGCTGGGCGCGCAACTCGGCCAACTGTTCCTGCAGCGCGGCCACCGTGGTTTCCAGCTCCTGCACGCGCGCTTCCAGCGCGGCATTGCCGCCGCCACTGGACGGTGCGGATTTGTACTGCTCGGCCAACGCCTGCACATCCACCGGGCCGGCCAGCAGGTGCATGTAACGGTCTTCGCGCTGGCCGCCGGCGCGCGGCAGCAGCACGGCCAGGCCGCGCTGGATCATGCGCTCCACGTGGTGGCGCAGTTCGTCGGCGTTTTGGAACTGGAACAGGCGCTCGCTGCGGGTCAGCAGCTCGTTCACCGTCTGCGGGCCGCGCAGCAGCAGCAGGCCCAGGATGGCCAGCTGCTGCCGGGTCAGGTCCAGCGCGCTGCCGGCGCGGTGCTCGTAGCGCTCGGCACGCGAGGAGAACTGCTGGCGGGCCAGGCCCAGGGTTTCCAGCTGGCGCAGGGCGTGGTGCACATCGCCGGCCGACAGCTGCAGCACCGGCTCGCGGGCGGTCTTCTGGTTGGCCGCCACTTGGGTGGCGTTGACCGTGAGCGGGTAGGCGTCCGGGGTGGTCGCTTCCTTCTCGATCAGGCAGCCCAGGGCGCGGGCCTGGGCCGCGTTGAGCACGGGCAGGGCAGGGGTCTGGGTGTCGTCGGTCATCTCGCGCTCCGGGTGTTGCTGGGCCGTGCAGCATAGCCGAGCCCTGCGGCCGGCATGAACCGCAGCGGCCAAGCCGGTAAACTGGCGCCACTCAGTACTGGTGATTGCCATGCGTCGTACCGCTGTTTCCCTGTCCGTGCTTGCCTGCGCCGTGATGGCGCTGGGGGCGTGCAAGCGCACCGAGACCCCCGCCGAAGCTGCTGCCCCGGCCCCTGCAGCCGCCGCTGCCGCGCCTGCCGCAAAGGGCGATGCCGCCGTGGCCGCCAACGACAACCTCAACGCCGTGCTGTGGATGCAGCGTTCGCAGGAATACCGGGCAATCACCGAGCAGACCTACCGCGCCGCTGCCGACCACCTGGACAAGGCGCTCAAGGAAGCCAACTGGGATGCGCTGGTGCCCGAAGAGCGCGGCAACGCCGCCAAGGGCCTGAAGCCGGCCGTGGTGCTCGACGTGGACGAAACCGTGCTGGACAACTCGCCCTACCAGGCCCGCCTGGTCCGCGACGGCGGCGAGTACGACGAACTGAGCTGGGACCAGTGGGTGGCCGAAAAGAAGGCCAAGGCCATTCCGGGCGTGGTCGATTTCGCCAAGGGGGCCAACGCCAAGGGCGTGACCCTGCTGTACATCTCCAACCGCGCCGTGCACCTCAAGGAGGCCACCCTGGCCAACCTGCGTGCCGAAGGCCTGCCAGTGGCCGATGACAGCGTGTTCCTGGGCCTGGGCACGGTGGTGAAGGACTGCGAGCAGGCCGGCAGCGAAAAGAACTGCCGCCGCCGCCTGGCCGGGCAGAACTACCGCGTGCTGATGCAGTTCGGCGACCAGCTGGGCGACTTCGTGGAAGTGACCGCCAACACCAATGACGGCCGCGACGCGCTGCTGCAGCAGTACCACGACTGGTTCGGCGAGCGCTGGTGGATGCTGCCCAACCCGACCTACGGCGGCTTCGAACCGGCCCAGTTCAACAACGACTACAGCCAGTCGCGCCAAGCCCGCCACGACGCCAAGCGGGCCGCGCTGGACTACGCGCCGTGAGCCGCGCCCCGCTGCCGCTGCGCGATGACGAACGCCTGATCTTCGCGCTCGATGTGCCGGGCCGCGAGGATGCGCTGGCCTGGGTGGACCGGCTGGGCGATGCGGTCTCCTTCTACAAGATCGGCATGGAGCTGCTGGCCTCGGGCGAGTACTTCGAAGTGCTCGATGCGCTGGCCGCGCGCGACAAGCGCGTGTTCGTCGACCTGAAGTTCTTCGACATCCCGGCCACCGCTGCGGCGGTGATCCGCCGGCTGTCGCAGTGGCCGGTGAGCTACGCCACCATCCATGGTTGGCACCCGGCGATGATGGAGGCCTGCGCGGCCGCCAACAGCAGCGACATGCGCCTGCTGGCGGTGACCGTGCTGACCTCGATGGGGCGTGAGGACCTGCGTGGCATGGGCATCGACCGCGAGCCGGTCGACGTGGTGGTGGAACGCGCGCTGGCCGCGCAGGCCGCCGGCATCGACGGCGTGATCGCCTCGGGCCAGGAAGCCGGCCCGATCCGCGCCGCCACCGGCGCCGGGTTCTCGATCGTGTGCCCGGGCATCCGCCCCGGTGGCCCGGTTGGCGATGACCAGAAGCGCACCGTGGGCGTGGCCCAGGCGTTCGCCGACGGCGCCGATGCCATCGTGGTCGGTCGCCCGATCCGCTTGGCGGCCGACCCGCGCGCGGCCGCGCGGGCGATCCAGGACGAGATCCGCGCCGCCCGTCGCTGACTGATGTAGGGGTTGCACGCACCGGGATGGAACTGCATCCCGGTGCCAGGTAGCGCCTGTTCGCGGAAATGGATCCATCAATCGTTGGTGCCGCTGAAACGCGACCGACCACGCAGTTGTTCCGTCTTCTTTGCCGTCGAATCGACCCGGCACACGCCCCGGCGCTGTGCCTGTCGTTTCCACTTTTCCGCAAAGGAGTTGCTGCATGCGTATCTGTTCCCGGCCGGCCTGGATGTTCGGCCTGATCCTTTCTGCTGTTTCGGTTCCCGCGCTGGCCCAGCCCGGGCCGGACACCGTGCCTCACATCATCGGCGGGGTCGACGCCGAACCCGGCCAGTACCCGTTCATGGCCAGCCTGCAGCGGCTGGGGCGCGGCGATTCGGACCACGCCCGCCACAGCTGCGGTGCCACCTTGATCTCACCCTCCTGGGTGCTCACCGCCGCGCACTGCGTTGACGGGCTGCCGCCGGCGCAGCTGGCGGTGCTGGTCGGGGAGACCACGCTGAAGACCACGCCGCGCCGCCGCGCCTCCAACGTCAAGGCCATCCACGTCCACCCGGCCTACGACGAAGGCAACCTGCTCAACGACGTGGCGCTGATCCAGCTCAAGCGGCCGGTGCCCAAGGCCGAGCCGGCCGAGCTGTTGCTGGGCCGGGACAGTGCCTACCTGCGGCCCGGGCGCGCCTTCACGGTGATCGGCTGGGGGGTGACCGACTTCCCCGGGGAGCAGGATCTGCCGACCACCCTGCAGACAGTGCAGACCCCGTTCGTGACCTTCGCCGCGTGCCAGCAGGCCTACCCGGATCTGCAGGCCGGCGCGGTGATCTGCGCCGGCGCCGAGGGCATCGACAGCTGCAGCGGCGACTCCGGCGGGCCGCTGCTGGTGCGCCGCAAGGGCGCCTGGACGGTGCTGGGCACGGTCAGCTGGGGCGAGGGCTGCGCGCTGCCGGATCGCCCCGGGGTGTACGCGCGGTTATCGCAGGGCTATGTGCGCGATTTCATCCAGGCCACCTGGATGCGTGACTGACATCCAGTAGAAACAACGGGTTGCGCCCATCCTGCCGGTCCGGCGGGCAGGATGGGTTGCCGCTGTGGGGGCGCAGGCCGCAAGATGCGGACCGGTCCGGGGAAGTCCGAATTCATGTCCATGCCGTTGATGACAGGGCGCTACCGACCCTGGGTGATGTCGCTGTCGCTGTGCGGGCTGCTGCTGGTGGGGGCGTGCAAGCGCGACACGATCGACCCGGATGCACCGGCCGCCGAGCCGGTGGCCGCGTTGCAGCAGATCGCCCGCCAGCTGGCCGACAACGACCTGGTGGGCTACGCCCGTGCCTCTGTGCCGCCGGCCCAGTACACCCGCCTGCAGGCAGCCTGGGACGAGGGTCACAGCCGCTGGCCGCTGACCGACCTGCCGCTGGATGGCCAGCTGCTGCCGATGCTGGCGGCGCTGTCCGCGCCGGACGCGCCCAAGCGCCTGCAGCGCTCGTTCGACACCCAGATTGCCGGCCAGGCCACCGGGGTGCGCCAGGCGGCCCATTCGATGGGGCTGTTCGGCGTGCAGTACCTGCGCAACCAGACCGACTACAGCGAGGCCGAGCGCGCCCACTACAGCCAGGTTGTGGATGTGCTGAGCCGCTGGGCGGCCGCCGCGCCGCTGACCGACAAGCAGCGCGCAAAGACCACCATCACCCTGTTGACCGCCACCGCACGCAATGCCGGGCTGTCCACCGACGCCGAGCTGCAGGCGGCCGGCATGGAGGGCAGCCTGCGCCGGCTGGGGCCATTCGCCAAGGCGCTGAAGACCGCGCTGGCCAGTTACGGGCTGTCGCTGGACGCGGCAATGACCGACCTGCGCGGCGAACTGGTGTCGCACGAGGGCGACACTGCCCTGCTGCGGATCCAGTACCCGCTGGCCGGCGAACAGATCGAAGCCCAGGTGCGCATGAGCCGCCGCGAGGGCCACTGGTACCTGGCGCGCACCCTGGAAGAGACCGACGCACTGCTCAAGGCGGCTGACGAAGCGAAGGCCGCCATGGCCGCGCAAGCTGAACATGACGCCCAGCTGGCCGCCGAAGCAGAGGCCGCCGCGCAGGTCAAGGACGGTGCTTCTGCACCGGCTAAGCCATAATGAAGCCGATGCCGAACCAGAATCCCCTGCCTTTCCCCGGCGAAGAGCCGCCCAAGACGCCGGACGCCCCGTCCGCGTCGCCCGACACCGTGCCCGGCGCGGACGCCCCGACCGCGGGCGCAACCGACCCGGCGGCGATCGTGCCCAGCCCGGTCAGCGCGGCAGCGCGCACCTCGTTCGGGCGCCGCCCGTGGTGGGCCCGCCTGCTGGGCCGCCTGGTCGAGCCGTGGCTGTCGCTTAAGATCGAACCCGAACACCCCGGCCAGTACGACGACGGCCGCCCGGTGGTCTACGTGCTGGAAGATTACGGTCTGTCCAACGCGCTGATCCTGGACAAGGCCTGCCGTGAAGCCGGGCTGCCCTCGCCGCTGGTGCCCATTGCCGGCGACCCGACCGGGCGCAGGCGGGCCTATCTGGCGCTGTCGCGGCGGAGCAGCAGCAACTCGCTGATTCCCGAGCAGCGCGGCGCCAAGACCCATTCCGATTCGCTGGCCAAGGTGCTGCAGGCCCATCGTGCCCGCGGCGAGCTGGACGTGAACCTGGTGCCGGTGTCGATCTTCGTCGGCCGCGCGCCGGACAAGCAGAGCGGTTGGTTCGCGGTGCTGTTCTCGGAAAACTGGGCGCTGGTGGGCCGCTTCCGCCGCCTGCTGGCGGTGCTGCTCAACGGTCGCAGCACCATTGTGCGGTTCGCCCCGCCGATCTCGCTGCGCGCCACCGTGGACGAAGGGCTGGACCCCGAGCGCACGGTGCGCAAGCTGCAGCGCGTGCTGCGCACCCACTTCCGCCGCATCCGCGAATCGGTGATCGGGCCGGACCTGTCCACCCGCCGCCTGCTGGTGGACAAGGTGCTGGAGGCGGACACGGTGCGCGAGGCGATCGCGTCGCAGGCCAAGCGCGACAACACCAAGCCGGCCGACGCCTGGAAGAAGGCGCACGCCTACGCCTGGGAAATCGCCGCGGACTACTCCAGCCCGGTGGTGCGCTCGGCCAGCTTCATGCTCAGCCATGTGTGGAACCGCATCTACGCCGGCGTGCTGGTGCACCACCTGGACAAGTTCAAGGCCGCCGCGCCGGGCCATGAAGTGGTGTACGTGCCCAGCCACCGCAGCCACATGGATTACCTGCTGCTGTCCTACCTGTTGTACGACCGCGGCATCGTGCCGCCGCACATCGTGGCGGGCATCAACCTGAACCTGCCGGTGGTGGGCACGCTGCTGCGCAAGGGCGGCGCTTTCTTCATCCGCCGCTCGATCCGCGGCAACGCGCTGTATTCGGCGGTGCTGAGCGAATACGTGGCGCAGCTGGTGGCCGGTGGCTATTCGATCGAATACTTCGTCGAAGGCGGCCGTTCGCGTACCGGGCGCCTGCTGCAGCCCAAGGGCGGCATGATCTCGATGACGCTGCGCGCGTTCCTGCGCCAGCCGCGCAAGCCGGTGCTGTTCCAGCCGGTGTACATCGGCTATGAAAAGCTGATGGAAGGCGGCAGTTACCTGGACGAGCTGTCCGGGCGGCCGAAGGAAAAGGAATCGATCTGGCAGCTGCTGTGGTCGATCCCCAAGGTGCTCAAGCAGAACTACGGCCAGGTGGTGGTGAACTTCGGCGAACCGATCGCGCTCAACGACGTACTGGCCCGCCAGGCACCGGAGTGGGATGGCGCGCCGGTTGGCGAGGACGAGAAGCCGTCGTGGCTGTCGGGCACGGTGGACCACCTGGCCGAACGCATCCAGGTGCACATCAACGGCGCGGCCGACGTCAATCCGATCAACCTGCTGGCGCTGGCGCTGCTGTCCACGCCCAAGCATGCGATGGGCGAAGCCGACCTGATCGCGCAGATCGAGCTGTGCAAGACCCTGCTGGTGGAAATGCCGTATTCGGACCGGGTCACGGTCACGCCGCATTCGCCGGAGCGGATCATCGCGCACGCCGAGGAAATCAACGTGCTGACCCGGGTCAAGCACCCGCTGGGCGATGTGCTCAGCGTCAGTGGCGATACCGCGGTGCTGCTCAGCTACTTCCGCAACAACGTCATCCACCTGTTCACCGCGTCGTCGTGGGTGGCGTGCTGCTTCCAGAACAACCGCCGCATGAGCCGCACCGGGCTGGTGCAGCTGGGCCGCACCGTGTACCCGTTCCTGCAGGCCGAGCTGTTCCTGCCGTGGACCGAAGACGAATTCGCCCAGCGCATCGAGCAGACCATCGCAGTGTTCGTGCGCGAGGGCCTGCTGCAGAACGTCAATGACGACGATGGCGGCATCCTGGCGCGCAACACCGGGCAGACCGACGAGGTGTTCCGCCTGCGTGCGATCGGCCATTCACTGCAGCAGGCGTTCGAGCGGTATTACATCGCCATTTCGGTGCTGGTGAAGAACGGCCCGGGCACGCTGGGCGCAGCCGAGCTGGAAAGCCTGTGCCAGCAGGCCGCGCAGCGCCTGAGCCTGCTCTACGCCCCGGCCGCGCCGGAGTTCTTCGACCGCACCCTGTTCCGTGGCTTCATCCAGAAGCTGCGCGAGCTGCGCCTGGTGTGGCCGGACGAGAACAGCAAGCTGCTGTTCGACGAACGCCTGGACATGTGGGCCAAGGACGCCAAGTTCATCCTGGGCCGCGAGCTGCGCCACACCATCGAGCGGGTGAGCCCCGAAGCCGCGAAGCCAGAGGAACCGGTAACGCAGGATTGACGACCGCGCCGACAATCCTGCGTATCCCGAGGTATCCGGATTTCACCGCGTTCGCCAGCAATTCGTAGCGCCGGCCGTTGGCCGGCATGCCTTACGCCGGCTCGTCCGGAATCAACATGTCTTCGAGCTTCGCAATGCGGTCCTTGAGCTGGAGCTTGCGGCGCTTCAGGCGCTTGAACTCCAGCTCATCCTCGCCATTGGCGGCCATGCGCTGGATCTTGTCATCCAGGTCACGATGCTCCTGCCGGAGGTTGGCAAGCAGGTCGGTGATCTGTTCGGGCGTCAGGGTATCCACAGTCGTCGAGCATACACATCCGGCATGACGCCCGGGAGTGAACGCAGTCACTTCCCCACACCGATGGCAACCAGTGCGAGCCGGTAGAATGACCGGATGCCTGCCGTGCTGCCCCTGCCCGATCCGCTCCCCCGCGCCCCGCGCACGGACGCGGCCGCGCAGGACAAACTGGCGCGCAGGCTTCGCCGCCAGGTGGGCCAGGCGATCGCCGACTTCGGCATGATCGAGGACGGCGACCGCATCATGGTCTGCCTGTCCGGCGGCAAGGACAGCTACACCCTGCTGGACGTGCTGCTGCAGCTGCAGAAAAAGGCCCCGGTGGCCTTCGAACTGGTGGCGGTGAACCTGGACCAGAAACAGCCGGGCTTCCCCGGACACGTGCTGCCGGAGTACCTGGCCTCGATCGGCGTGGCTTACCAGATCATCGAACAGGACACCTATTCGGTGGTGAGCCGGGTAATTCCCGAAGGCCGCACGATGTGCTCGCTGTGCTCGCGGCTGCGTCGCGGCGCCCTGTACCGGCATGCGGCGGAAAATGGCTTCAGCAAGATCGCACTCGGCCACCACCGCGACGACAGCGTGGCCACGTTCTTCCTCAACCTGTTCCACCACGCCAAGCTCTCCGCGATGCCGCCCAAGCTGCGCAGCGACGACGGCCAGCACGTGGTGATCCGCCCGCTGGCCTATGTCAGCGAGCGCGACATCGCACAGCATGCGCAGGCGCGCGGCTTCCCGATCATTCCGTGCACGCTGTGCGGCAGCCAGGACAACCTGCAGCGCCGCCAGGTGGCGCAGATGCTGCAGCAGTGGGAGGATCAACACCCCGGGCGGATCGACCAGATTGCGCGTGCGCTGGGCAACATCCACCCGTCGCAGCTGGCCGACCCGGCCCTGTTCGATTTCATGGCGCTGGGCCGCACCGCGGTCGCGCCCAGCCCGCCGTCGGCCTGGACCGACGGCACCCCCTGACGTTCCCTTTCACGCCTTCCTATCCGGATTTCCATGTTCTTTCGCAACCTGACCCTGTTCCGCTTCCCGACCGCCACTGATTTCTCCGAAGTCGATACCCTGCTGCCGCAGGTGCTGCTCAAGCCGGTCGGCCCGCTTGAAATGAGTTCACGCGGTTTCATCTCCCCGTTCGGTCGTGAGGAAAAGGCCGTGTTCTCGCACCGCGTCGGCGACGCGCTGTGGCTGACCGTGGGCGGTGAGGACAAGATCCTGCCGGGCGCGGTGGTCAACGACCTGCTGGCCCGCAAGCTGGAAGAGATCGAAGAGAAGGAGGGGCGCAAGCCCGGCGGTCGCGAGCGCAAGCGCCTGAAGGACGACCTGCTGCATGAGCTGATGCCGCGTGCCTTCGTGAAGAGCTCGCGCACCGACGCGCTGATCGACCTGACCCACGGCTACGTGGCGGTGGACTGCTCGAGCAGCAAGAAGGGCGAGAACATGATGTCCGACATCCGCGGCCTGCTCGGCAGCTTCCCGGCCATGCCGCTGAACGCTGAAGTGGCGCCGCGCTCGATCCTGACCGGCTGGATCGCCGGTGAGCCGCTCCCCACCGGGCTGAGCCTGGGCGAAGAGTGCGAGATGAAGGACCCGGCCGAGGGCGGCGCGGTGGTCAAGTGCCAGCACCAGGAACTGCGCTGCGACGAGATCGACAAGCACCTGGACGCCGGCAAGCAGGTGACCAAGCTGGCCCTGGTGTTCGAGGACAACCTGTCCTTCGTGCTGGGCGACGACCTGATCGTGCGCAAGCTGAAGTTCCTGGACGGCGCCCTGGACCAGCTCGAGCACGCCGACGAAGACGGCCGCCGCGCCGAGCTGGACGCCCGTTTCGCCCTGCAGAGCGGCGAAGTGCGCCGCCTGTTCCTGCTGCTGGAAGAAGCCTTCAAGCTGAGCAAAGCCGACTGAGGCAGCGGGCGGGGTCCTGCCCCGCCCCCTTTACACCCCGCAGTCATATCCCGCGCACTACGGGCGCTATGCTGTACCCATGCCCGGATTCCTCCGCCGCCTGATCTCCCCGGCCGTTGCCCCCACCCTGCAGCGCGACACCGTGCGCCTGCGCCTGGAGGATGCCGAGATCGACGTGCTGCGCGTGCGCGATCCGCGTGCCCGCCGGATCAAACTAAGTGTCGACGAACGCGGCGTGCGGCTGACCCTGCCGCCGCGCGCCAGCCTGGTGATGGGCGAACGTTTCCTCGAACAGCACCGCGGTTGGTTGTCCACGCAGCTGCGCAGTTACCAGGCGCAGAACCTGCCACCGCCGCTGGTGATCGGCGAACCCGGCGTGCTGCCGCTGCGTGGCGAACTGCTGCCATTGCGGTGGGATACCGGGCGCTATGCGCACCTGGAGCTGGACGGCACCGGCGTGTGCATGCACCTGCCGGCCCGCGGTACCGATGCCACGGTGAAGCGCGCGCTGCGCGAGTTCTACGAAGCGCAGACCCGCGCCGATGTCGGCCAGTGGCTGCCGCGCTACCTGCCCAGCCTGCCGCGCGCACCAGCGCGCCTGCGGCTGAAGGTGATGTCCTCGCAATGGGGCTCGCTGGCCCCCGACGGCAGCATGGCGTTGGACCTGGCGCTGGTGCTGGGGCGGCCGTCGGCGTTCGAGTACGTGCTGGTGCATGAGCTCTGCCATCTGATCCAGGCCAATCATTCGCCTGCGTTCTGGGACGAAGTGGAACAGCGCTTCCCGGCGTGGCGTGAGGAACGGGACTACTTCCAGCTGGAAGGGCGGCGGCTCAAGGCGATGCTGCGGCAGCTGCTTTGAATACGCTTTCTGCGTCGCTGCTTTCGACCTTGTTGCATGGGATCGCTGCGTGAGGCGCGCGAATCTGGCGGCTTCTGCCGCCACCCGGAATGCCCATGTCGACGATGGCCTCGGTTGCCTTCGATGTGCTCACCAATGTGCTGGCTGCCGCGGTGCTGGGCACGGCGGCGATGCTGCGTGCGCGCGTACCGGATGTGTCCGGGGTGTGGACGCTGACCCGTTACGGCCAGGGACCTGAGCGCCACGCCGAGGCCGTGTACCTGGTCATGCTGTCCCAGAACGGGGTGCGCGTGGAAGGCGTGGCCGAGTGCGTGCAGTGCCGCGTTGGAAACGGACCGTTACGGTTGCTGCCCGGCCGCGAACGGCCACGGGTGGAGGTCAGTGGTGGGCTGTACGGCAGCGTGTTCCATCGCAAGCGCTTCCGCCTGCTGTTCCGCGAAAGCGCACGCCGCCAGGGCAGCATCGCCACCCACGGGATGGATCGCCGTGAAAGCGATGACCACTGGCGCGGCAGCTACATCCTCAGTGCCGGCGGCCGCAGTGGCGACAGTGAGTGGCGACGGGGGCAGGGCGCGCATGATTTCGCCGTGGCCAGCGATGCATACCCTCCCCGTGATCAGGGCAAAGCGCGTGCGCGCAGTGTGGCCGCCTGCGCCCAGCGTGCGGCCACGCGCGGGGCGGTGATGCACACCGCCTGATCGGTCACGGTGGTGACTGCGCGCTCCAGCAGCTGGATGTCGGCTTCGTGCTGGCGCGCCACGTGCGGGTCTTCGAAGAAGATCGCGCGCTGGCAGCGGCCTTCCAGCACCTGGTCGGCGATCTGCGCGTCGCCGCCCATCGGGCCGCTCTGGTAGCGGGTCACCCACTCCTGGTCCCTGGCCCAGCCCCGGCTCCAGGCCAATTCATTCAGGCGCTGGCCGGTGGTACCGGTGCCCACGCGGCTGCGGAAGCGCGAGAGCAGCGCGAAGTGCTCGTCGGCGAAGGCCAGCATGGCCGGCTTCATCGCGTCGTGCGCGATCAGCGCCAGCGTGTGCTGCTCGAATGCATGCAGGTCCTCGGCGCCGGGATCGGCGGCCAGGTCGGCGTGCACGCGTTCCACTTCGATCCAGTCGCGCGCGGTGGCCACGGTGGAGATGAAGGGCTTGCCGTGGATCACGCACTGGCGCTTGAGTGCGGTGGCTTCGGGGAACACCGAGGACGGGTCGACCGGGTCCATCAGGTAGATCGCCCCATCCAGCGTCCGCTCGGGCGTGCCCATGCCCACCACCTCGGCGACCAGCTTCATCAGGCCGCCCTCGCGGCCGTTCGGGTAGCGGCGCAGGGTGGCGAAATCGGGCAGGAAGCCCAGCCGCTGGATGGCGTCGAAGGTGCGGCCGACCGCGTGCAGCTCCACGCCCAGCTCGCGCAATCCGCTGTCGCTGGCACGCAGCCAGCGGAACAGGGCGGCGTGCTTGTCGTGGTGGTGCAGCCGATTGGCGGCCAGGCCGATGCGCATGGGGATCATCCGGGAGAGTGGGGCATCCGCGACATTACCAGCCCTTCACGACAATTCGTAAAAGTTGCATAGCCGTCTACGGGGGCCATAACCGACATTGACCGCCATCAGCCGGTCAATCAGGACAGTCCCCCCATGCCTCTCTCCGCTCCCCGCAACGCGCCGTCGGTGCAGACGCTGGCCAACGATCGCGGCGCCCGCATCCGCGCGCTGGGTCGCCTGCTGCGCCATGCGGCCCACGGCGATGCCGACGTCCTGCTGGTCGGGCTGGCGCGCATGCTGGATGCGCATATCGAATGCGACCACGCCGACGATGCGGGCAATGCCCGCATCCGCGACCAGCTGGATGAGATCCAGCTGTTGTTGGCCTTGGAAATCGAGCGCGCCGGGGTCCGGGCCGCCGCTTGAATCCGGCACTCCGTGGGCCGGCCAACGGCCGGCGCCAGCGTGCCCGGTGACCGCTGTCAGGCGGTGATCAGCTCCACGATTGCTGCCGCCGCATCGCGGCCTTCGGCCACGGCGGTCACCACCAGGTCCGCACCGCGCACCGCGTCGCCACCGGCGAACAGGCGCGGGTGGGCGGTCTGGAACGGCAGCCGGCCCTGGCCGCCGGCCAGGATGCGGCCGTTGTTGCCCGCCTCCACGCCCTGCGCGGTCAGCCATGCCGGCGCGGTTGGCGAGAAGCCGAACGCGATGATCACCACGTCCGCTTCCAGCAGCGATTCGCTGCCCTCGATCGGCACCGCGTTGCGCCGGCCCTGTGCATCGGGCTCGCCCAGGTGGGTTTCCACCACGGTCACGCCGATCGCTTCGTCATCGGCACCGGCCTCGATCGACAGCGGCTGGCGGTTGAACAGGAAGCGCACGCCTTCTTCGCGGGCGTTGGCCACTTCGCGCGCCGAGCCCGGCATGCTGGCTTCATCGCGGCGGTACGCGCAGGTTACCCGGGCCGCACCCAGCCGCACCGCGCTGCGCACGCAGTCCATGCCGGTATCGCCGCCACCCAGCACCACCACGCGCTTGCCCTCCAGGTCGGGCAGGGCAAGCGTGTCTTCCCAGCCGGCAATCGGCCGGCCGTGGGCATCGCTGCCGCTGACGATGCGGCTGTTCTGCACCAGGAACGGCAGCGCCGGCAGCACGTTCTTCAGATCCTGCCCGGGCAGCCCGCCATCGGTATAGCGGTAGGCACCGGTGCCGACGAACACCGCGTCGTAGTCGGCCAGCAGCGTTTCCAGGGTCACGTCGCGGCCGATCTCCACGCCCAGCCGGAACTGCACGCCCATGCCTTCCAGCACGTTGCGGCGGCGGCTGATCACCGACTTGTCCAGCTTGAAGCTGGGAATGCCGAACTGCAGCAGGCCCCCGATCTGTTCGTAGCGGTCGTACACCACCGCCTGCACGCCGGCATGCGCCAGGCGGTCGGCACAGGCCAGGCCGGCCGGGCCGGCGCCGATCACCGCTACGCGCTTGCCGGTGCTTTCCACCGCCGCCATGTCTGGCCGCCAGCCGGTGGCCAGCGCGGTATCGACGATGTATTTCTCCACCGCGCCGATGGTGACCGCGCCGAATTCCTCCAGCGTGCAGCTGCCTTCGCACAGGCGGTCCTGCGGGCACACCCGGCCGCACACTTCCGGCAGCGGGTTGGTGGAATGGCACAGCGTGGCCGCTTCGTGGATGCGATTTTCCTGCACCAGCTGCAACCACTGCGGAATGGCGTTGTGCACCGGGCACTTCCAGCTGCAGTAGGGGTTGCCGCAGTCCAGGCAGCGACCGGCCTGGTACTGGGCATCTTCCTTGCCGAATTTTCCGTACAGCTCACCCCAGTCGCCGGAGGTGCGCAGTTCCACCGGAATGCGCTGCGGCATGGTCCGGGGCAGGTCGAGGAACTGGAAGGCGTGCTTGCGGCTCATGTATGGGAATCCAGGAAATCAGGCGGCGCGGCGCAGCGATTCGGTCAGCGATTCAATGCTGGCGGCCTTGGGTTTGACCAGCCAGAACTTGCCCACGTAATCGCGGAATTCGTCCAGGATCTGCTGGGCCCAGATGCTGCCGGTGAGCTCGCGGTGGCGGCTGATCAGCGTGTGCAGGTGCTGGCGGTGGTTTTCGAAGCCTTCGGCCGAAATGCGGTGGATGTCGATCAGTTCGTGGTTGTAGCGGTCCACGAAGTCGCGGTCGATATCCAGCACGTAGGCCAGCCCGCCGGTGAAGCCGGCACCAAAGTTCAGCCCCACCTTGCCCAGCACCAGTACGATGCCGTCGGTCATGTATTCGCAGCAGTGGTCGCCGGCGCCTTCGATGACCGCCAGCGCGCCGGAGTTGCGCACGCCGAAGCGTTCGCCCGCGCGGCCGGCGGCGAACAGCTCACCGCCGGTGGCGCCGTACAGGCAGGTGTTGCCGATGATGGCGGTGTTGCGCGCTTCGAAGCGTGCGCCGCGCGGCGGGCGTACCACCAGGCGGCCACCGGCCATGCCCTTGCCCACGTAATCGTTGGCTTCGCCTTCCACTTCCAGCTGCAGGCCGCCCACGTTGAACGCGCCGAAGCTCTGCCCGGCGGTGCCACGGAAGCGCAGGGTCAGCGGCGCATCGCTCATGCCCTGGTTGCCATGCGCGCGTGCGATGGCGCCGGACAGGCGGGTGCCGATGGAGCGGTCGGTGTTGTGGATCAGGAAGCGGTGTTCGCCGCCCAGCTTGCCGGCAATGGCCGGGGCCAGCAGGCCATCCATCTGCGTGGCCAGGCTGTCCGGCGATTCGTACAGGCGCTGCGCGGCGCAGTGGCTGCCGCCGTACTGGGCCGGGTTGAGCAGGCGCGACAGATCCACCTTGACGCCCGGGCGCGGGGCGACGTCCAGCTGCTGCAGCAGGTCGGTGCGGCCCACGATCTCGTCCAGCGAGCGCGCGCCCAGGTAGGACAGCCAGCCGCGCACTTCCTCGGCCAGCAGCCGGAAGAAGTTCTCCACGCGCTCGGGCAGGCCGGTGAAATACTGCGCGCGCAGGCGCTCGTCCTGGGTGGCCACGCCGGTGGCGCAGTTGTTGAGGTGGCAGATGCGCAGGTACTTGCAGCCCAGCACGATCATCGGCGCGGTGCCGAAGCCGAAACTGTCCGCGCCCAGCAGCGCGGCCTTGATCACGTCCAGCCCGGTCTTCAGGCCGCCATCGGTCTGCAGCAGGGTGCGCCCGCGCAGGTCATTGGCCACCAGCGCCTGGTGCGATTCGGCCACGCCCAGTTCCCACGGCACGCCGGCGTAGCGGATCGAGCTGACCGGGCTGGCACCGGTGCCGCCATCATGGCCGGACACGGTGATCAGGTCCGCACCGGCCTTGACCACGCCGGCGGCGATGGTGCCCACGCCGGCATGCGACACCAGCTTCACCGACACCAGTGCATCGGGGTTGACCTGCTTGAGGTCGTAGATGAGCTGGGCCAGGTCTTCGATCGAATAGATGTCGTGGTGCGGCGGCGGCGAGATCAGGCCGATGCCCGGCTTGGCATAACGCAGCCGTGCGATCAGTTCGTTGACCTTGTGCCCGGGCAGCTGCCCGCCTTCGCCGGGCTTGGCGCCCTGGGCCACCTTGATCTGCAGTACTTCGGCGTTGACCAGATACTCGGCGGTCACGCCGAAGCGGCCCGAGGCCACCTGCTTGATCTTGCTGCGCTTGTTGGTGCCGTAGCGCACCGGATCTTCGCCACCCTCACCGGAATTGCTGCGCCCACCCAGCCGGTTCATGGCGATGGCCAGCGCTTCATGCGCTTCGGGCGACAACGCACCCAGGCTGATCGCGGCGGTGTCGAAGCGGCGGAACAGGTCTTCGGCCGGCGCCACCTCGTCCAGCGGGGTCGGCGTGGGGGCGGCCTTGAGCTGCAGCAGGTCGCGCAGCGCCGACACCGGCCGGCCATGCACCGCCTCGCAGTAGCGCTGCCAGTCGGCGGCATCCCCGCTGCGCGCGGCGCGCTGCAGGGTCATGACCACGTCGGGGTTGTACATGTGGTATTCGCCACCGTGCACGTACTTGAGCACGCCGCCCACCTCCGGGCGCAGCAGGTCGTTCCAGGCGCGCACGGTAAGCTCGCGCGCCTCGTCGTCCAGCCGCGCGAAGCCCACGCCGGCCACGCGCGAGGGCGTTTCCGGGAAGCACAGGTCGACCACTTCGTCGTCAAGGCCGACGATCTCGAACAGCTGCGCGCCGCGGTAACTGGCCACGGTACAGATGCCCATCTTGGAGATGATCTTGGACAGGCCCTTGTAGATGCCCTTGCGATAGCTGCGACCGATCTGCGACTGCTCGCCGCCCTTCTTCAGCTGCAGGATGCCGCGCCGGCCCAGGTCGAACAGGGTCTGGTAGGCCAGGTACGGGTACACCGCCGTGGCGCCGAAGCCGAGCAGGCAGGCCATGTGGTGCGGGTCGCGCGCGGTGCCGGTTTCCAGGATCAGGTTGACGTCGCAGCGCAGCCCGGCGTTGGACAGGTGGTGGTGCACCGCACTGGTGGCCAGCAGCGCATGCACCATCGGCCGGTCCGCCACCGGGTAACGGTCGCTGAGCAGCAGCATGACGATGCCTTCGCGCGCGGCCGCTTCGGCTTCGGCGCAGATGCGCTCGATGCCGGCCTTCAGCCCTTCGTCCAGGCTGTAGGAGAGGTCGATGAGCCGGTTGCGGTCCACGTACTGCGGCATCTTGATCAGCTGGCGCAGCTTGCGCTGGCTGAGCACCGGCGAATTGAGGATGACGTGGTTCACCGTCTCCGCGCCGGCATGGAAGATGTTGGTCTCCTTGCCGAGCTGGGTGGTGAGCGACATCACGCAGTCTTCCCGCAACGGATCGATCGGCGGGTTGGTGACCTGTGCGAAGGCCTGGCGGAAATAGTCGTACAGCGGCCGGCTCTGCTGGCTGAGCACGGCCATCGGGGTGTCATCGCCCATCGACCCGGTGGCTTCCTGCTCGGTCTCGGCCAGTGGGCGCAGGATCTGCTCCACTTCCTCGGTGCTGAGCTGGAACAGCTTGTGGTAACTGCGCAGGGTGCGTTCGTCGAACGGCTCTTCCACCAGCGACGGGTCGATCAGCTCGGTCTGCAGGTAGGTCACGCCCTGCTGCAGCCATTGCTTGTACGGCGCGCGGCCACGGTTGATGCGGTCGATGGCATCCGAATCCAGCAGGTCGCCGCGCTTGAGGTCGATGGCCATCATCTCGCCCGGGCCCAGCTTGCCCTTGCGCACCACGCGTTCGGCCGGCACTTCCCACACGCCCGCTTCGGACGCCACCAGGAAGTGGCGGTCGGAGGTGAGCATCCAGCGCGCGGGGCGCAGCCCGTTGCGGTCCAACGTGCAGGCGGCATAGCGGCCATCGCAGGCGACGATGCCGGCCGGGCCGTCCCACGGTTCGCTGTTGAGGCCGTAGAACTCGTAGAACGCAGCCAGGTCGGCGTCCTTGAACTCCAGTGACTGGGTCGCTGGCGGCACCAGGATGCGCAGCGCCTGGATCAGTTCCATGCCGGCGCTGACCATCAGCTCCAGCATATTGTCCAGGCTCTGCGAATCCGAGCCGTGCATGGAGATCACCGGGTTGAATTCGCCGATGTCGAAGCGCGGGGTCTTCCACACCTTGCTGCGCGCCTGCGCCCAGCGCCGGTTGCCTTCGATGGTGTTGATCTCGCCGTTATGGGCGAGCATGCGGAACGGGTGCGCCAGCGGCCAGCGCGGCAGCGTGTTGGTGGAGAAGCGCTGGTGGAAGACGATGGCGCTGGAGGCCAGGTCGTTGCGCTGCAGGTCCGGGTAGAACCGGCTCAGCTTGTCCGGCAGCACCATGCCCTTGTAGCTGATCGCGTTGGGGCTGAGCGTGGTGACGTAATAATCGGCATGTTCGCGCAGCTGCTGTTCGCTGCGGCGGCGGGCCAGGAACAGCGCCAGGGTGAAGGCGGCTTCGTCCTGGCCATGGCCGGCATCGACGAATACCTGTTCGATGTGGGGCAGGGTATCGCGGGCCAGCTGGCCGCACACGCTCGGATCGGTCGGCACCACGCGCCAGCCAAGCGGCTGGCAGCCGGCATCGCGCAGTTGCTGTTCGAGGGTGTCGCGGCAGGCCTGGGCGGCGGCATCGTCGTGCGGCAGGAACACCACGCCGGCCGCATGCAGTTTCCCGAGGACGATGCCGGCTTCGGCGGCCAGTGCCTGCAGGAACGCTTCGGGGCGGCGCAGCAACAGGCCGCAGCCGTCACCGGTGACACCGTCTGCGGCAACACCGCCGCGGTGGGTCATGCGCGACAGCGCCGCAATCGCGGTGTCGACCAGCAGCCGTGACGGCTGGTCATCCAGTTGCGCCACCATGCCGAAACCACAGGCATCGCGTTCGTCTTGTGGGTCGTAAAGCCCTTGGCGGTTGCGGGGGGCCATCTCTGCCTCAAAGTCGGGTGAGCGGCGACACTCGTCCCCGCTCAATCCGTTGAGCGCATCTGGAGGCACCGGATGCTTCGACTAGATCACAGTTGCTGCAACGCCGCAATACACGGTTGCACGCGCAACCAAACCCCTCGAAAACCCGCGTCCGGTGCGCCCAATTCAGCCGCAGCGCAGGCCGGTGACCACGCCCTTTTCGTCGACTTCGATGTTCAGCCGCTCGCCGACGAATTCCATGGTGGTCATGTCGTCCGGCTTGAGCACGCGCAGCTGGCGCGCGCTGGCATCCTGCTGCGCCTGCGCACCGATGGCATCGCTGTAGGGCTGGCCGACCAGGCTCTGCACCTGGTTGGCATCGCAGTTGCCGACCGGCGGTGCCTCGGTGGCCTTGGCCGTGGTGTCGGCGGGCGCCGCAGCGACCTCTTCGGCGGCCTTCTGCGCGTGGGTACCCGCTGCTTCCTGTTCGTCCATCGGCGGGGCCTTGCAGGCGCCCAGCAACAGCAGGGTGGGGACCAGGGCGGCAGCCAGGATCGTGGGGCCAAACGGGCGGCGGAAGGAGAAGGACGACATCGAGACTCCGGAGTTCCAGGCGGTAAACCGTGGAGCATATCGTCAAGGCGGGTGTGAGGTGTTTGTGTTGCGTTATTGACGCGGCGCCGTCGCGCCACCCACCACACTGCAGGCCCGTTCCGTCGCCCTGCTTCCATGCCCGCACGCCTTGCCACCCCCGAAGCCACCGCAGCCCGCGACGCCGGCCTGCGCTATGTCACCGACGAGCTGCCCGGCATCGCCCGCCGCCGCGCCGGCAAGGGCTTCAGCTACCGCGACGCCGACGGTCACGCGGTCCGCGACGCTGCCACCCTGGCCCGGATCCGCTCGCTGGCGATCCCCCCCGCATACACCGATGTGTGGATCTGCGCGCTGGCCAACGGCCACCTGCAGGCGACCGGGCGCGATGCCCGCCGGCGCAAGCAGTACCGCTACCACCCGGACTGGGCGCGGGTGCGCGGCGATGGCAAGTTCGACCGGGTCATCGCCTTCGGCGAGGCGCTTCCGGCGCTGCGCCGCCGCCTTCGCCGCGATCTCAAGCTGCCCGGCTTCCCGCAGGACAAGGTGCTGGCGATCGTGGTCGCGCTGCTGGCCGAAACCCTGGTCCGCGTGGGCAACCCCGAGTACGCCCGCGACAACCGCTCCTACGGCCTGACCACCCTGCGCAACCGCCACCTCGAACTGGTCAAGGGCGGGCGTGCGCGCATGCGCTTCCGTGGCAAGTCGGGCCAGCAGCATGAGGTGGACATCGACGACACGCGGCTGGTGGGCCTGATCAAGGGCTGCCAGCAGCTGCCGGGGCAGGCCCTGTTCCAGTACCGGGATGATGACGGCGCGCTGCAGCCGGTCGATTCGGGCCAGGTCAACGCCTACCTGCGCGATGCGATGGGCACCGATTTCAGCGCCAAGGACTTCCGCACCTGGGGTGGCACGGTGGCCGCGCTGCGCCATTTCGCTGCAACGGCGCTGCCGGAGACGCCCAGCGAGCGCGCGCTGGCCGCGCTGCAGAAGGAAGTGGTGTGCGAGGTGGCCACCCTGCTGGGCAACACCCCCTCGGTGTGCCGCAAGGCCTACATCGATCCCAGCGTGTTCGACGGCTGGCGCAGCGGGTCGCTGGCGCGGTTGGCCGGCCTGCGCGGCGAGCGGCAATGGGAGCAGGCGACGCTGAAGTTCCTGCGCAGCGCGCGGCGCACGGTGAAGAAGGCCAAGGCCGGGACCGCGCGCTGAGGGCGCGATCCCGGCCAGGACATCAGCCGCAGTAGATGGCGGTGATGTTGTTGGTGCGGCCGGTCTCGATGGTCAGGCGTTCGCCACCGCTCTCCGCGCCCGGGCTGGGGTTGGCCGCGCCGCTGGCGGTGGGGCCACTTTCGGTGCGCTGGCCACGCAGCACGTTCACCTGCAGGCTGTCGCTGTCCACGCGGGCGCGCTCGACGGTGGCAGCCGAGGCGGCCAGGCCCACGGCGCCACGCACCTTGTCGACATGGCACTGGCCGGAGATGACGCCGTCGATCGGCTGCACCTGCGCCACCGGCGTGCTGCTGCAGGCGGAGAGAAGGGTCACGGCGGCAACGGCAAGCAGGGGACGAAACATGGGGCGGCTCCAACGGGGATTCTGGTGCCCACGATGCCGCTGGGTGCGTATGCGGCGGATGAAGCCGTACACGTCATGGCGACATGCAATTCACCGTATGCGACCGGCCCGGCGGCCACACTGCCCTTGCCTCGCCCTCCACCCGCATCGAGGCGAATGCTACGAAGGAGTTGACCATGGCCACGGCCAAGAAAACCCGTAAACGTACTACCACCGCCGCGACCTCCGCCGAGTCCAAGGCAACGCGCACGCGCACCCCGGTGGTGAAGACCGCTACCCGCAAGGCCGCCGCCACCGATCCGCGCGCCGCGCGCGTGGCCGCCCGCCAGCGCCGCCTTCAGGACCAGGAAAAGGCCAAGGACGCGCGCGCCGCGGCGAAAAAGGCCAGCAAGAAAGCCACGAAGAAGGCCACCCAGGCCGGCAGCCGCAAGCAGCCTGAAACCATGCCGGCGCAGCACATTGCCAAGCCGGGCAACGAACACGAACTGGATCTGGCCCCGCGCTTCCTGGCGCCGGATTACGTCGGCAGCGGCAAGCTCAAGGGCAAGCGCGCCATCATCACCGGCGCCGATTCCGGTATCGGCCGCGCGGTGGCCGTGCTGTTCGCGCGCGAGGGCGCCGATGTCGCCGTCCTGCATCTGGACGAACACGACGACGCCGAGGTGACCCGCCAGCACGTGGACGCCGAAGGCACCCGCTGCGTGGTGATCGCCGGTGACGTGCGCGATCCCAGGTTCTGCAACAAGGCCGTCAAGCAGGTAGCCAAGGCGTTCGGCGGCATCGACATCCTGGTCAATAATGCCGCGTTCCAGCTCCACTGCGAACGCCTGGAAGACCTGGAAGACGAACACCTTCAGGAAACCCTGCAGACCAACATCGGCGGCTACATCCAGATGGCGCGCGCGGTACTGCCGCACCTGGAAGAGGGCGACTGCATCATCAACACCGGTTCGGAAACCGGGTTGTTCGGCAGCAAGGCGCTGATCGATTATTCGTCCACCAAGGGCGCCATCCATGCATTCACCAAGGCGCTGGCCAGCCAACTGCTGCCGCGCGGCATCCGCGTCAACGCGGTCGCCCCCGGCCCGGTATGGACCCCGCTCAATCCGGCCGACAAGCAGGCGCCGGACGTCGCCGAATTTGGCAAGGGCAGCGACATGGGCCGGCCGGCACAGCCGGAGGAACTGTCGCCGGCCTATGTCTTCCTGGCGTCGCCGATCACCGCCAGCTACATCAGCGGGGTGATCCTGCCGGTGATGGGCGGTCCGAAGGGGTAAAGGCCAGGCCGAAGGGAACGACATGCGACGCGGCGGCTTCCGCATTACCGTTCGTCGGCTGCGACCGTCCGGCACTTGACGACACCTGTAGTCACGGGCATGGTGACGACACGTGTAGTCAACGGAGTGTGCCATGCGCGGCAAGACCATCGGGGACCAGGAACTGGCCCTGCTGCAGTACATAGCGGAACAGGAGGACGCCAGCGTCGGCGAAGTGGCGGCCGGCTTCGGCGAGGAGCGTGGCCTGGCCCGCTCGACCGTGCTGACCATGATGGAGCGCCTGCGGGGCAAGGCGTATCTCCAGCGCCAGCAGGTCGAGGGCGTGTACCGCTACTCCGCCACCGGCGAGCAGGACAGCGTGGTGCAGGGCGCAGTGGCGAGCTTCGTGGAGAAGACGCTGCAGGGCTCGGTGTCACCCTTCGTCGCGTTCATGTCGCACAAGGCCGAGGTCAGCGACAGCGAACTGGCCGAACTGGAAGCGCTGGTCGCACAGCTGCAATCACGCAAGCGGGAGGGCTGACCGATGGACACCCTGATGATGGAACTGCTGACCCGCCTGGCCTGGACTTCCGTGCAGAGTGGCGTGCTGGTGGCACTGGTGTGGGGCGTGTGCCGGCTGCTGCCGCGGCTGCCCGCCGCCACGCGCTGCCGCCTGTGGTGGCTGGTGGCCCTGCAGGCCGTGCTGGGGCTCGTATGGAGCAGCCCGCTCGAACTGGCGGTACTGCCGGCGCCGGGCATCGACAACGTCACCCTGGTGGCCCAGCCGATGGCGCAGGCGCCGACGACGCTGGCCCCGATGGCAATCGATACCCTGACCGCCGCGCCGACCGCTGCGTCGCTGTCCTGGCAGAGCGTGGTGTTCGCGCTGTGGGCGGCAGGCGTGCTGTTGATGATGGTGCATAGCCTGCGTGCCTACCGGCAGAGCCGCGCGCTGGTCCGCCATGCGGTGCCCTGCACCGACGCCGGGCTGCAGCAGGCGCTGCAGTTGGCCGCCGAAGCGCATGGGCTTGCCCGCGCGCCACAGCTGAAGCTGTCCGCGCAGATTCGTTCGCCGCAGCTGATCGGCCCGTGGAACCCGGTGCTGCTGCTGCCCGCACGTGAACTGCCGGCGATGGCCGCCGATGACCTGGACATGGCGCTGACCCATGAGCTGGTCCACCTGCAGCGCCGCGACCTGTGGTTCGGGCTGCTGCCCGCGCTGGCGCAGCACCTGCTGTTCTTCCACCCGCTGCTGCACGTGGCCGTGCGCGAATACGCGCTGGCCCGGGAAGAGGCGTGCGACAGCGCGGTGGTGGCCGGGCACGGGCATTGCCGCCACGACTACGGCCGCCTCCTGGTGCAGCTGGGCGTGGCCCCGCGACCGGCGGTGGGCGTGGCCAGTGCCTCGCCCAACTTCCGCAGCCTCAAGCGCCGCCTGCTGACCCTTCAACAGACGGGCAGTTTCCCGCGCGTGGCCTCGCTGACGATCACCGCGCTGTTCGTGGTCATCGGCGTGGCGCCGATGCGGCTGGTGGCTGCCGTTCCGCCGCCGCCGCCAGCACCCCCGGTGCTGGCCGCTCCGGCTGCACCTGCTGCCCCTGCGGTTCCCGCCGCACCGGCTGTGCCGGCGGCCGTCGCCGCGCCAGCGGCCCCGGCGGTGCCACGTCCGGCCACTGCACCGCGTGCACCGGCGCCCCCGGCCGCACCCGCACCGCCGCCGCACCCGGACAGTGTGAGCAGCAGCACCAGCACCAGTACCACCACCATCACCCACGGTCGTCTGGACCTCTCGCACCAGCCGCGCCAAGCCTTCGTGCTGATGGGCGGCGGCGACAACTTCGTCGATGCCTCGATGGCCGACCTCAAGCAGGCACAGCGTGATGTGCAGGGTCGCGACCCGGCGCTGTGGGTGCGCGTCGGCAACGAGCGTTACCTCGTGCGTGATCCGGCGCTGCTGCAGTCGCTGTCCAAAGCCCAGCAGCAGGTGGCCAGGCTGGGCGAGCAGCAGGGCGCGCTGGGCGACCGCATGGGCGCACTGGGCGAGCAGCAGGGTGAGCTGGGCGAGCGCATTGCCGAGGTGGCGATGCGCGCCAGCCGCGATGCGATGGAGTCGATGGACGCAGCGGAAATGGCCAACAATGCCGCGCGTACCACGAAGGGCGATGCAGCGCTGGCCGAACGCGCCGCGCAGCGCGCCAAGGCGGACGCGGCGGCAGCGGTGGACCACCGCCGCATCGCCGAGATTGCCCGCCAGCAGGCCGAACTGGCCCGCCAGCAGTCAGGCCTGGCGCAGCAGCAGAGCATCGCCTCGGCCCAGATCGCCCGCGACGTGCGCAAGGCGTTCGACAAGGCACTGGCTGATGGCACCGTGCAGCGCCTGAGGTAACGGTGATGCCCGGGCGTATGCCCGGGCACCCCGTCGCCGGTCAATTACAACCGATGCGCTCAATCTTGTTGTCTGCGTCCACGTTGATCGTCAACCGATCTTCGCGGAAGTCCATGGTGACGGCCATGCCCGGCTTCACCACGCGCGCGTTCTTTGCACCGCTGGCGGCCACCGCCTTCTTGACCAGCGCTTCGGTCGCCTTCTGTCCATTGAACTGCTCGAGAACGTCGGGATTGCACTTCATGGTGCCTCCATCAGCGACATGCGGCACCGGGTCGACCACGGCCGGATCGGTGCTGCTCTTGGGCGGGGTGCTGCACGCGGTCAGCGGCAGGGCACAAGCAAGCAACAGCAGGGACATACGCATGGCCAGTCTCCGTGAGCGGGTAAGTGCGGCCAGCTTGCACCGCCGCGGCTGCACGGGGTGTCAACGGCCCGCTCAGCTGCGGACGGGGCCGCCTTCCAGCGCCAGGGTTTCCCGCTCGCGCCGCTCCTCGGCCACCAACCGCTGCATCAGCAGCGACAGCGTCACCACGTCCTGGTGGTTGTGCTCGGCCACCCGGCGCAGGTTCACCGCGCTGCCACCGCGCAGGTAGTTCAGCCACGCCGTCGGCGCTTCGGAACCGGGCAGGTCGTCTTCGCGCACGATCTGCAGCAGCTGGCGCTCGATGGTGGCCAGCCGGCAGTTCTCCCAGGTGCCGCGGTAGCGGCGGCGGGTGGGGAACAGCAGGTCCACGTGGTCCAGCGGGGTGATCGGGCAGCGCTGGCGGGCCAGCCGGTAGCGGGTCTTCAGCAGCGGTGCGTCGTAGCAGCGGCCGTTGTAGCTGGAAAACACCGTGGTGGGCTGCAGCCAGCGCGCGAACTCGGCCAGCATCGCGGTCTCGGCGGCCATGGTGGTCATCAGCAGCTGGCGGATGCGCAGGCCGTCGCCGCGCGCGGCATCGCGGTGCCAGTCGGCCGCGCCGATCATGAAGGCACGGGTGCCGGTGCCGCCGGCCAGGCCGGTGGTTTCGGTATCGAAGAACATCAGGTCCTGCGGCTGCACCTGTTCGCCGTCGCGTTTGGCAAAGGCCAGCGACAGCGGCTGGGTCGGGATGGCCTGCGGCAGGAACGATTCGATCAGGAACAGGCCCGGTGCGATCTCCTCACCCGGCACATGCCGATCCTGTGCGCTCGCGCGCGGTCGTGCCGCCGCCGTACCGCGATCACGCAGCCCCAGCAGCCGGTGCAGGCCACCCACATCGGGCCTGCGCAGCGGTGGCGGTGCCGGCACGGGGGCGCTCTCACCGGTCGGCTTGTGGCGGATTTCCTGCTCCACCCAGGCGAACACCGAGTCGGGCGCAGCGCGTCGCGCCTGTGCATCATTGGCGGCCACCGGCACCGCGGTTGCGGGTACGGCGGCGGGCTCGGCGGTTGCCGGGCGCGGCGTAGCGTCACCGGCCTGGCGCCGCAGCAGGCGCAGCTTGTCCAGGCTCAGGCTCAAAACGGCACCACCTCGGCCTCGTGCTGCGCACGTGCGCTGGCAGCCGGCAGCGCCTGTTCGTCAAACAGCGCCAGTACCTTCAAGGCCAGCGCCTTGGGCGTGGTGGCATCGTCTTCCTGGCCGGCCAGCACCGGGCCCACGCAGGCCGGGCAACCGGCCTTGCAGTCGCAGCGCTGCACCAGTTCCTGCGCGCGTTGCAGCAGCTCGGCCTGGCGCAGCCACAGCGGCTCGCTCAAGCCCACGCCGCCGGGGAAGTTGTCGTACAGGTACACGGTGGGCACGAACTGCTGCTGCAGTTCGATGGCGCTGGCATCGAACTCGGCGCCACGCAGCTGGCCGCGACCGCTCTGGTCGGCAACTGCAAACCACGCGCCGTCGCCATTGCCCACCGCCTTCTGCAGGTCGCGCGCATCGGCCATCACCGCCACCGTGGCGACGATGTGCAGCGCGTAGGCCGCACCCAGGAAGCCATCCAGTGCTTCCTGTTTCGAATCGAACGCGGTCAGCAGCAGCCCCTGCGGCAGCTGCCACCACACCGCGGTGGTGTGCAGTTCCTGGTCGGGCAGGTTGACCGGCCCATAGCCGATGTTTTCGTGGGTGTAGTAGCGGATCTTCTTGTAGCCGGCCACGCGCCGCACCACGTGCACTTCGCCGTGGTGCGAATCGCCCTGGCCGGCCATGCAGCCGTCGAAGCGGTCCAGCACCTTGAGCTTGGTGAAGTCGATGCTGTCGGTGTAGTAGTCCACGTGGGTGCGGGTGACGTAGGCCTTGCGGCCTTCCCAGTCGAGACGTTCCACCTGGTACGGGGTGGACTGCACCATGTGGATGGCGCCTTCGTACAGGGTCAGCGCGGCGGCGGAGTAATCCACCTCGGCAATGATCTGCTGCTTGCCGTCGCTGCGGTCCACCACCACGAAGTTGCCGTCGGCCACCGAGCGCAGGCTCACCGCGTTGGCCGGGTAGCTGTCGGCGATCCACTCCCAGCGGTCGCCTTCGCGGTGCACCACCTCGGTTTCGGCCAGCGCTTCGAGGAACACCAGCGGATCGATCGGCCCGAACGGGTCGCCGGCCAGGAACGGCAGCTCGAAGGCGGCGCAGCGGATGTGGTCGAACAGGATCAGCGGCTGGTCCGGGGCGGTGCGCGCGTGTTCGGGCGAGGCCTCGGCGAAGAAGTCCGGGTGCCGCACCACGTACTGGTCCAGCGGCTGCGAGCTGGCCACCAGCACGCCAAGGGCGGGCTGCTGGCGTCGGCCGGCGCGGCCAAAGCGCTGCCAGGTGGCGGCCACGCTGCCGGGGTAGCCGTTGAGCACCACCACGTCCAGGCTGCCGATATCCACGCCCAGTTCCAGCGCCGAGGTGCTGACGATGCCGTCGATGTTGCCGGCGCGCATGGCGCGCTCGGTCTCGCGGCGTTCGGTGGGCAGGTAGCCGCCACGGTAGGCGCGGATGCGTGGGGGCTTGCGCGGGTCGTGGTCGAAGATGTCCTTCAGGTACTTGGTGAGTACTTCGACCATCAACCGGCTCTGCGCGAAGATCAGCGTCTTCAGCCCGGATTTGATCGCGATGCGGGCGATGCGGTTGCTCTGCGAACGCGCCGAGGCCCGCAGGCCCAGGTCGGCATTGACCACCGGCGGGTTCCACAGCAGCACGTGCTTGGGCCCGGTCGGTGCGCCGGATTCGGTGATGGCGGTGACCGGTGCCTCGATCAGCGCTTCGGCATGCGCCTGCGGGTTGCCGATGGTGGCCGAGCACAGGATGAACTGCGGCGACACGCCGTAGAAGGCGCAGATCCGCTTGAGCCGGCGCAGCACGTTGGTGACATGGCTGCCGAATACGCCGCGGTAGGTGTGCACCTCATCGATCACCACATAGCGCAGGTTCTCGAAGAACTGCGCCCACTTGGTGTGATGCGGCAGGATGGCCTGGTGCAGCATGTCCGGGTTGGAGACCACGATGTCGCCGTGCAGGCGGATCGCCTGGCGCGCGTCACCGGGGGTGTCGCCGTCGAACGTGAACGCCTTGACCCCCAGGTCGCCGGCGCGGTTGAGCTCCAGCAGCTCGGCCACCTGGTCCTGGGCCAACGCCTTGGTTGGGAACAGGTACAGCGCCTTGGCCTTGCCCTGCATGGCGGCGCTGACCACCGGCAGGGTGTAGCACAGCGACTTGCCGCTGGCGGTGGGGGTGACGATGGCCACGTGCTCACCCCGCTGGGTGGCCTCCCATGCTTCGGCCTGGTGGCTGTACAGCTGCTCGATGCCCCGCGCCTTCAGCGCGGCGGTCAGCGCGGCCGGCACATCCGCCGGGATGGGCGCATAGCGGCCTTCGCGGCCCGGGATCGTGAAACTGCCGGTGATGCGGTCGGCGTAGCGCTGCTGCAGCCGCGCGGTGAGCAGCGCGCCGTTGCGCGAGGGCAGCCCGTCGGTGGTCGCGAGGCGGCGCTCGGCATCTTCGGTGCGCTTGGCGAGTTCGTAGGCCATGGGTACAACGGTCTGCAAAGGACGCCATGGAAGCACAATCGCGTCTCAGCGGTTGAGACATCGCCGGCCGGGCGGGTGAATGATTCAGCGCCTGCGCTGCGGTCGGGCACGGGCAACGAAATCTGAAGGCGGTCTTCGTACGCTGCGCGCTGGACGCTGCTGACAGGACGACACGTGGCATTACCCACAGGGATGGCAACAACGACAATGATCGCCGGGCTGCTGCTGGCGAACGGGGCCCAGGCCCAGCAGGATCGCGGCGAACCCGCCGACAGCGCGGACGCCCGCGTCACCACGCTGGGCGAGGTGCGCGCGCTCAAGCCCGAGGACGACGTGCCAGTGGACCTGTATCGCTTCAAATCCCCGGTGCAGCCCGAACCCAACGCGTTCAACCGCGTCTGGCACGAACCCCCCTCGCTGGAGGAGGTGGGCATGCGCGGCGGCTATTTGATGATGGGCATCAACTACGGCATCGCAAAAACCGCCCAGGGGCTGCATACCCTGACCCGCGCCCCGGACCCGATCCAGTCCGCCATCGCGCGCCCGCCGCCGCAGCTGGACGCGGCCCAGCAGCGCCGCGCGATGAAATTCTGTGAGGTGGAGGCGGAGTGTGACCCCGCGTCGGCAAAATGAGCGGCTTCAGCCAGTTCATGAGCAATGGTTGTATTATTCCCAAGTAATGATTAATTGGGAGGCTGGCATGATGCAGACAGTACAACTCGCCACCGCGAGGGAACTTGCCGCTGCCGGCAGTGTTCACGACACCCTCTTGGTGGGTCAGGCTGGCGGATATGCCGTCACGTTCAAACTTGGGATCGGAGAACGTGCACTGGCCACCAAGGCTGGGGCCACCCGCCTGTTCGCTGGACTCGATGCCGCCGTACGCGTGCTTCGCAGAGAGCTCGGCATCAACCGGTACCACGTTGATGCAAGTGGCTATTCCGAACCCGAGGAACGGCGTCGGCGACCGGATCGGACTGCAGCGCTGAAGCAAAGCCATGAGGACGCGGCGTATGCCGAGTTTCTGCGCGAAGGTGCAGCAAAGGCGCTGGCTGACACCCGGCCGCCGCTTTCGAGCGCGGACGCAAAGGCGCACATGGACGACATCAAAGCCAGGCACCTGGCCCAGCTGGATGAAATGATGAGGCGGAAGGACCGGAAGAGGTGAGCGTCCTGTGGACACCTTCGGCACTGGAGGATCGCCAGCGACTTCTTGATGCGGCATTCGCCCGCGCGATGGACTACGAAGATCCTGCGATCTACCGCGCCTCGTTGGAAGCGGACGCGAACATGGAGCAGGAGGCTGATGCCCTGGACGGCGTGGCCACTTGGCGACAGGGACCTCTAAAGGGCACACGCCTCTACGTATGCAGAAGCACGCGCCATCTTCTTGTATACACGCGCGAAGGTAACGATGTGCGGATCATCTCGTTGGCGCCCGCTGCTTCTGACTGGAAGCGTTCAACCTGAGGCGGGCCGTCGACGCCGCTCGAGCCACCACATCATGCCGGCGACGGCGATGAAGGCGAGGAGCCACGGCCAGCGCGGGCCGGGGACGCTGTCGGGCGTTCCGCTCGAGGTGGCATTCGTTTCAGCCAGGCGATTCGCAGTGGCGGCGCGCAGCTGCTGGCGGTACAGCGGTTGCGCGGTGGCCGGGTCGAATACGTAGAACGCCTGCACGGTGTCGCCGTGCTGGAGCTGGTGCCACCCGGGCTGCTGCGGCCAGTAGCCGGCGCACTGCTGGCTGCCGCTGGCCGGATCGACCTGCAGGGCGACCGTATGGCCTTCGGCGTCGCGGACGCGGGTGCCGTTGGGTACCTCGCACAGGGTCACGCGCTCGCCCGACCAGGGCGTTGCTGTCTGCAGGCGGATGGCAGGCGCACCCGGCAGCGCGCGCGCGACCTTGGACAACACGCCCGACCACAGCTCGGCGTAGCGGTCGTCGCGGCCGGACAGGACCAGCCGGTAGCTGTCGGTAACCGGGAGCAGGGCGATGCGGCCGCGACCGACGCTGCGCCAGCCGCCCACGGCGTTGCCCTTGGCGTCGAGCAGCAACGCCTCTGAATCGGTCACCCCCGCGTCGAACCGCTCCAGCGCGGGCGGCGTGGCGCTATGTGATGCGGCGTCGGCTTCGTCCATCCACGCGGTGCTGTCGGTGGACGGGCGCTGCGGGCCGCGCCGTGCCCGTAGCAGCGCCGCTTCCGGATCGGCCGGCAGCTGCAGCGGTGCTGCGCGGGTGCCGGCGCTCACCGGCAGGCCCCAATTGCGCAGCGCCTGGCGGGTAGCGTCGTTGAGCGGGCCGCTGCTGCGCACCACCACGCCCAGCCCATCGCACAGTGCCTGCTGCACCAGCGTGCGTTGCGCCGCACTCAGTGCCGCCAGACTGCGTTCGTCGAGCACCAGCACGTCGGTGGCGGCCAGACGTGCAGTGCTCAGGGCAACCGGCGCATCGCCCAGCATCACCCCGCCACCGGCGTTGGCCTGGGCCTGCACGGCCAGGCGGGTATCGCTGGCCCAGCGACGCAGGTACTTCAGTTCCGGGCCGGGTGCGCCGGCGAGGATCAGCACGCGCGGTGGGGCTGCGGCCACGGTCTGCTGCGGCACCGGAAGGCTGTCCACCGCGTGCTGCTTGGCGTCGAGCAGGCGCAGGGTGAATTCACTGCGCCCTGCGGCGCGCGCGCTGCCGTGCAGGCGCACATTGCCCTGCGCGTCCAGCGGTGCGCGGTCGACCACCATGCCAGCCGGGTCGAGCAGTTCGGCCCGCGCCCCGTCGACACCGCCGGCACGTGCGGCAACCTCGAACAGCGCGCCGGGTGCGGTGACCGACGGCGGCTGGAGATCCAGCCAACCGCGGGGCGCGGCAGGGGATTGCACCGTTACCCGCAGCGGCAACGCGGTATCGCGATCGCGCGCGGACAGTCCATCGCCGACCAGCAGCAGCGACGTGCTGCCCGGATGCTGGCGCAACGCGGTGGCCAGATCGGGGGCACGTACGGCGCCTGCATTGGGCGTTGCCTCGGGCAGCGCGATCATGTTTGCACCGGCGGGCACGGTGCCTGCCGATGCGGCATTGCCGGTCAGTACGGTGAGCTGGCCGGCTTCCACGCTGCGCTGTGGTGGTACGAGCGTGAAGTAGAGCAGGAGGGCGGACAGTGCCTGCAACACCAGCAATGCGGTGCGTCTGGGTGAAGGCAGCCCCGCACGGCGTGGCTCTACGCGGAGGATGCGTACGCTGCCTGCGAGGGTGATCAGGGCCAAGGCGATGGCGATCCATAGGGCCATGCTCATCGCGCGCCCTCCAGGGCATCCAGGTAGCGCTGCGCCATCGGGTCCGGCGCGCTGCGCCGTTCCAACTGCGGCAATGGTCGCTGCAACGCGCGCCACAGTTGTGCGCGCAATGTGGTGCGGCAGGGTGCACAGTCCGGTGTGAGGCGCAGTTCTTCGACTGCCGCCGCGAGACTGAGGGGGTCGGACAGTCGCGATTGATGGCGGCCCAGCCACTGGCTCAGCGCGTCGAGGTCCGGCGTTGTGCGGGTGTCGGCCAACTGCTGCCAGACCGCCACGATGGCGGGATCGGGCGCGTCCACGGGGGTAATGGTGGAGGAGCGGCTGCCGAGATCGGTGCGGTCGCCGGTCATGCGACGGCTTTCGTCGATGGGCGGCAGCTCGGGCCCGACCCGGGCCAGATAGATGCGCTCGGCCTGCTGCACCTGTTTGATGAAGGCCAGTGCCTTGTTGGCGAACGGCAGCGCGCGCTCGGGGCGGCCCTGGCGCAGTTCACCTTCCGATGACCACATCTGGTCCAGCGCGGCCTTCAGGATCGCGCGGGTCTGCGGATCGAGCAGGGTGGCTGCTTCGGCATGGTCGTGGGTGTGGCCGTACTCGGAGAGCACGTCGGTGGCGGCGCCGAATGTCGGCGCGCCGTCGGCCTTGGCCGGGGCATGGTCGTGGTCGTCATGACCCGTCTGGGCAGTGGCAGTCTCGTGATCGTGCTCGTCAGCATGACCGTCGGCAGGCACGTCGCTGGTGGGCAGGCTGTCACTGGTCGGCGGCGGCTTGGCGCCCCCTTCGCTTTCCTCACCCAGGAACTGCCCATAGCGCAGGCGCAGAATGCGCTGGTCCACGCCGATCGCATCGGAGCGCTTCACGAATTCGTCGGCCGGCAGCTGGCGGCGCAGTTTGATCAGTGCTTCGGCGTCGATGATGATCTGGCGCTGGCTGCGGAAGTAGGCTGGCAGGGTTTTCTTGACCATGCCCTCCATATCCGTGCCCAGTACCTGTTCTTCGCTGGGCAGGCGCAGGATCAGGCTGGTGCTTTGCGCGGTCTGTGCGGTGGGCGTGTGGTTGTCGCGCACCTGCAGCTGCGCGATCACATCGTTGCCCGGTCCGGCGCCGAGTGCAGCCAGGTCCAGCGTGCGCGCGAAGCGGCGCTGGGTGGCCGGGCCGGTGCCGGCCAGCGCGATGCGCTGCTCACGGAAGGTGATGTTCTCCCCGCTGCCCTGGGCCAGGGTCAGGTGCAGTTCGGCGCTTGCCGCCACACCGAAGTCATCGCTGGCCTCGAACTGCAGGGTCCATTGGCGCTGGCCGGGCGTGGCCAGGACCAGGGTGCGGTCCGGTGCGATCACGCGGACACTCGGCGGGCGGTCGGGCACCACATCCAGGCGATACAGCTTGGGTGCGGTCAGCGCCGGCTCGGTGACGATGCGGTACAGCGTGGGCCTGGCCGCCTTCCACTGCGCCACCCACGCCTCACCATCGCGGCGCAGCGCAATGCGGGTGCCGTCATGCAGCTGCAATGCGGCCTGCGTGGGCTGTGCGCTGAAACGCAGCGACCAGTCCAGCACGCTGCCCTGCACTACCTTGGCGTCCAGTGCGGTCTGGGTGCGCAGTGCCTGGCCGGTGTAGGCCGGTGCCTGGATCTGCAACCGGGAGGACTGCAGGCTGGGCGGTTGGGCCGGGCTGGCGGTAGGCGTCGCACGGCCGGGAAGGCCCGGCAGCGGTGCGCCCGGTGCAGGCCAGCCTGCGGCGAGCACGGCCACCAGCATTCCGCCACACCACGACACGGCCAGCCAGCGCTTCGGCCAAGCGGTGCGCAGGTCCGGCGGCGCGGCCTGCAGCGCGGCAGTGACGCGTGCCTGCTGGCGTTGCTGCAGGGGATTGAGTGCGGCGGTATCGGCGAACAGCAGATCGGCGCTGTCCTGCGCGATGGCATGCGTGTCCAGCTGGCGCACCAGCCAGTGCCGGTCCAGCCGTCGCGCGCGCCAGGTGGCCGTACCTGCGACGACCAGCAGGGCTGCCAGCAGCACGATAGAGCCGATGTTGATGCCCGCCACGCGCGCGGCGATGGCGGTTAGGGCCAGCGCCAGTGGCACCCGCAGCAATGCGGTGATCCACCACCGCCGGCGACGCGCGCGCTGCCATGCCTGGTGAACGCAGTTCATGCGCTTGCCCCGCGTCGCGGTGCGGTGGCCATCCAGCGCTCCAGGGCGAACAGCAGCACGATCACCGCCAGCAGCCAGGTTGCCAGATCACGCGGCTGTGCCAGCGGCGGGCTGGCACCGGTCAGCGGCGCCTGCACGGCAGCCGGCGCCAGTTGCGGCGACGGCAGCGGCCGCACCTGCTCCAGCAGGCGGCGCGGGAACGACGGTTCGCGCACGATCGGCAGTGCATCGGGTGACAGCGCGGCAGTGAAGCGCAGCACCTGTCCGCGACCGAGGGCATGGCGCATGACCGCAGCCTTGCCGCTGGCATCCTGCAGCACCGTCGTACCGGTACCGGTGGCCGCCTTGGTCGAAACGGTCAACACGCTGCCGCCATCGTGCACCCAGGCCTGCCAAGCGGCCGGCAGTGGCGCATCGGCCAGCCACACGCCGACCTGACCTTGTTCCGGCACGGCATCGGTAGCGAGCGGCGCCGACAGCGGCTGCCCGCTCCACGCGCGCTGCAGGGCATCGAGCACACCCCGTTTGGACGGTTCCTGGTCATCGCCGCTGACGCGCAGCTGCGGCGCGCTGTCCTGCACCGGCGCGCCCACCGGCATCGCCACCGGCCGCCAGTTCACCGCACGCGACAACCGTGGCCGCTCGCCGTCGAGCCCGCGCATCGGATCGGGGACGTACACCGTTAATGCCGTGCCCTCAGGCAGGGTTTGATCCAGCTCGCGCAGCAGGCTCGAAAGCGGCTGCTGGCCGGCCGGGGCAGTGTCCTGCAGCGGCGGGAATCCGGGCGCCAGCCAGCGACCCTCGCTGCCTGCGGGCAGCGTGGGCGGGCTCAGTCCCGGCGCCACCACCACCCATGGTGGCGTCTGCACCGGCGCGCCGTGCAGCAGCGGCCGGGCCAGCAGTACGGCCAGCGCGGCAAGCAGCAACAGGCGCACCAGCAGCAGCGGCCATTCGTCGAAGCGGATCCGCTGGCGCGGGCGGGCCTTCGCGCGCAGCCAGCGCAGCGCGGCGAACTCCAGCGGCGCGTAGTGGTGGCGGCGCGCCAGATGGATCAGCAACGGCACCAGCAGTGACGCCAACGCCAGCAGGCCCAGTGGGAACAGCAGCGACAGGCTCATCGCGCGCTCCCCGCCAGCAGCCGCAGCGGCGCGTCCAGCGGCTGGTCGGTATGGGTCACCACATGGGCAACGCCGCCGCGCTGCAACCGTGCCTGCAGCACGCGCTGCGCCTCGGCGAAGCGGGCCAGGTACGCGTCGCGGATCGCGCGGCCATCACCCAGCAGCTCTTCACCCGTTTCCGGATCGCGAAAGCGGTGGCCGTCCTGGAACGGGAAATCACGCTCGTCGGCGGTCAGGATCTGCAGTTGCACCACATCGCGGCGGGCGGCGGCCAACCGCTCCAGCAGCACGGTGCCGGCGTCGTCGAAGCCATCCCCCAGCGCCACCAGCATGTCGTTGGCCTGTACGCGTTCCCAGACCGGGCGCAGTGCGTCCGCAGCGGGCCATGCGCCACGCGCACGCAGGCGGTGCAGCAGCAGGTGGATGCGGTCGCGCTGGCGCGCACCACTGCCGGCTGGCACCAGCTGCACGCCGTCGCCGTTGATGGCGACCAGGCCGAAGCGGTCCCCCTGCTGCAGCGCCAGTTCCACGATGCAGGCCGCGGTGGCGCAGGCATGGTCCAGCCGCGACAGCGCGGGGCGTGCACGGTCGGCCTGCCCGGCCGATGCCGTGGCATCGACGAGGATCCAGATCGTGACCGGACTTTCGCGCTCGGACTCGCGCACGAAGAAGCGGTCCGAGCGGGCGTACAGCTTCCAGTCGATCTGGCGCAGTTCGTCACCGGGCTCGTAGGCACGGTACTGCGCGAATTCCAAACCGGCGCCACGGCTGCGGCTGGCATGCTGGCCGATGCCCTGCGCGCCAATCGCACGCCGCGGCAACAGCCGCAGCGCCTTGAGGCGGCTGCGGACATCGGCGGGGATGGCGATCGGGGCGTGCGGGCTCACGGCGGGCTCAGGCGGGGAAGGGCACGGCCTGCAGCAGCGCGGCGATCACATCGTCGGCGCCCTTCTGCTCGGCTTCGGCGGCGAACGAGAGCAGCAGGCGGTGGCGCATCACCGGCGCGATCAGCGCCTGCACGTCGTCGCGGGTGGCCGCGAAACGCCCCTGCAGCAACGCGCGGGCCTTGGCCGCCAGCACCAGCGACTGCCCGGCACGTGGGCCGGCGCCCCACTTGATCCAATGGTTCACCGCATCCGGCGCACCGGCACCCGGACGGCTGGCACGCACCAAACGGGTGATCCAGCCCAGGACGTCATCGCTCACATGCACCTGCCGTACCGCCGCCTGCAGGGCCAGCACATCCTCGGCGTGCATCACCTTGGGAACGGTGCCACTGCTGCTGCCGGTGGTCTGCACCAGGATGTCGCGCTCTTCCTGCTCGGTGGGGTAGTCCACCCGCACGTGCAGCAGGAACCGGTCCAGCTGGGCTTCCGGCAGCGGGTAGGTGCCGGCCTGCTCGATCGGGTTCTGCGTGGCCAGCACGAAGAACGGCGCCGGCAACGGGTAGGTGGTGCCGGCGTAGCTGACGGTGCGTTCCTGCATGGCTTCCAGCAGCGCCGCCTGGGTCTTGGGCGGGGTGCGGTTGAGCTCGTCGGCCAGCAGCAGGTGGGTGAAGATCGGCCCCTGCTGGAAGCGGAAATGGCGGTGGCCGGTGCCGTGGTCTTCTTCCAGCAGCTCGGTGCCCAGGATGTCGCTGGGCATCAGGTCCGGGGTGAACTGCACGCGCCGGAACTGCAGCTCCAGCGCCTGCCCGAGCGAACGCACCAGCAGGGTCTTGCCCAGCCCTGGCGCGCCCTCCAGCAGCACATGGCCACCGGCCAGCAGGCCGATCAGCAGCTGCTCCACCACCTCATGCTGGCCGACCACGGCCGTGCCCAGCGCATCGCGCAGGGGCTGCAGCTTGGAGAGAAGGGCGTCAATGGGGCTATCGTTTTGCATGGCACGCTCGCAGCAATGAATGTAGAGCCACGCCCTGCGTGGCTGAAGAAATCAGCGAAACCTAGTTGTTCAACGCATACATCACGATGTTCACCCCGAACCGGGTGTTGTCCTCGGCCAGGAAGCGCTTGTTGCGCCAGTCGTAATCCCACTCGCAGCCATAGTCTTTATTGCTGTAAAGCACGCCCAGCCGGCCATCGACCTCGATGCCCTTGAGGTAATCGTGCACGAGATCATCGCCCCAGCCATTGAGCTCGAAGCCGGTGGCTGGTGGCCCGTCCGGGAACTTGAAAAAGCTTCGATACAGCGCATGCGTGTTGGGCAGCTTCTTCAGCGCGGCCGGCCCGAACAGCTTGGCCATCTGTGCTTCGAACGATTTGGCGAACAATCCATCGATATCGTGGTTGCAGTCATCCACGAACACGAAGCCGCCGTTGCGCACATAGCGCACGAAGTTCTGCCGCTCGGCGGCGTTGAATTCCACCAGCTTGTGCCCGGCCAGGTAGCAGAACGGGGCTTCCAGCATGCGCGGGTCGGACAGCGCGACCACATGCTCGGTCGGGTCGACCCGCAGGGTGGTGTAGTCGATCAGCGAGGTGATCAGGTTGGACGGCATGCGCGCGTCCACGTCCCAGTCGCCGGAGTCGTACTTGAGCCGGGTGAACCAGAAGTCGTAACGCCCGGCCTGCGCGCGGGCGAACGAGGGCAGGGCCGCCAGGGCGGCCCCGCCAAGCATCAACCGCAGGAACTGCGCGCGGTTCATTGCCGCACGCGCGCCATCAGACCGCGTCGGACAGCGAGGTGAAGGTGAAATCGCGCAGCTTCATCGGCGGGATCATCATCACGAAGCTGGATTCGTCACCGGCCACACGTACCGGCTTGCCCAGCTCTTCGATGTTGTTGAGCATGATCACCGGCGATTCGTTGAAGCGGAAGTTCTTCACCGGGTACTTGATCTGGCCGTTTTCGATATAGAAGGTGCCGTCGCGGGTCAGGCCAGTGAGCAGCACGGTCTGCGGATCGACCATGCGGATGTACCAGGTACGGGTGACCAGGATCCCCTTCTGGGTGCCGCGGACCAGCTCGGCGGTGCTCTTGTCGCCGCCGCTCATCAGCAGGTTGCCCGGGGTGGCATTGGCGGTCTTGCCCTGCTTCTGCGCCCAGAAGCGCGAGTAATCCAGGTTGGCGACCTTGCCGTTCTCGATGATGGCCAGCTTGTTGCGCGGCAGGCCCTGCTGGTCCCACGGCAGCACCGGTGCCTCGGGGTGCCACGGGTCGGCGTACATGTTCACGCGCGGGTCGTAGACCTGCTCGCCGAGCTTGTTTCCGCCACCCTTCTTGGACAGGAAGCTGCGGCCTTCATCGGCAGAGCGCGCATCGAAGAAGTTCATCATGAAGCTGATCAGGCCGGCAGCGGCCGCCGGTTCCAGGATCACGGTGTACTTGCCCGGTTCCAGCGCCTTGGCTTCGGACGACTCGGTGGCCTTGCGCATGGCGATGCGCACGTCCTGGTCGGCCTTGAAGTCGGCGGCGTCCTTCAGGTTGCGGCCCACCCAGCCCGAACCGCGCCCGTCTTCGGTGCGCACCGTGCAGGTGTAGTCGAAGTTGGTGGTGCGCTGGTAGCCGAAGTTGCCGTTGCTGTTGGCGGTGGCCTGGAAACCCTGGCCATCTTCCAGGAAGCCGGCGGCGATCAGGCCGTTGCCACGGCAGGGCGCGATCGAATCGGCGGCGACCTTGGCGCGGAACGCCGGGTCGATGGCGGCGGTGGATTCGCTGAAGGTCGGGCTGGCGGTGTAAGTCTGCTTGCCGATGGCCGGCAGGAACTCCGGGTTTTCCGGGGCCAGGCGGGCCAGGTCCTCGGCACGGCGGACCACGCGCTCCAGCGCGGCGTCGTCGAACTCGTTGATCGAGGCGGTACCAACGCGCTTGCCGAAGGCCACGGTGACGGCCAGTTCGGTGTTGTCGACGATGCCGCTGGTGGAGACGTTGTTGAGCGCGAAACGGATGTTGCCGTTGATCGAGCCGGCCAGCACCGCGGTGGTCTCATCGGCCTTGGACAGCGCGATGACCTTGTCGAGGATGGCCTTGGCCTGGGCTTCGGTGAAGATACTCATGGAATAAGGGCTCCTGACCGGTCAGCCGAGGCTGCGCGCGGTGTTGATGACGTTGATGCCGTTGAAGCGCGCGGTGGACGAACCGTGCGAGACCGCCGAAACCTGGCCCGGCTGGCCCTTGCCGTCGAAGAATGAACCGCCCAGGCGGTAATCGCGTTCGTCGGCCACGGCGCTGCAGGCGTTCCAGAACTCCGGCGTGCGGATCTGGTAGGCCACGTCTTCGAGCATGCGGGTGATCTGGCCGTTCTTGATTTCATAGAACAGCTGGCCGCCGAACTGCGCGTTGTAGCGCTGCTGGTCGATGGAGAACGAACCGTCGCCGATGATGTAGATGCCGTTCTCGACGTCCTTGACCAGGTCGCTCACGCTCAGCGGGGTCTTGCCCGGCGCCATCGACACGTTGGCCATGCGCTGGAACTGCACGCTGGACCAGGAATCGGCATAGCAGCAGCCGTCCGATTCGGTCTTGCCCAGGATGTGGGCCTGGTCGCGGATGGTCTGGTAATCCACCAGCTTGCCGTTGCTGATCAGGTCCCAGCGCTTGGTCTTGACGCCTTCATCGTCGTAGGCCACCGCGCCGAGGCTGCCCGGCTGGGTCTTGTCGGCGAAGATGTTGACCAGGTCGCTGCCGTACTGGAAGTGCTGCTCGCGCTTGTCGAGGGTGGCGAAGCTGGTGCCGGCGTAGTTGGCCTCGTAGCCCAGCACGCGGTCCAGTTCCAGCGGGTGGCCGACCGATTCGTGGATGGTCAGCCAGGTGTGCGAGGGGTCAAGTACCAGGTCGTACTTGCCCGGCTTGACCGACGGCGCCTTCAGCTTCTCCTGCGCCTGCTTGGCCGCCGCGATGGCGTCTTCCTTCATGTCGTACGACGAGCCGTAGTTGACCACGCCGTTCGGCGTGAGCACCTTGCCGCTCGCGGCGCCATCGAGGTATTCGTAGCCCATGCCCATCGGCGCGGACAGGCCTTCGCGGGTGCGGAACTTGCCACTGGCCTTGTCGATGGCGGTGACCGTCATCGGCGCCCAGATGCGGTGCACGTCCTGGTCGATGTAGGAGCCATCGGTGGACGCGAAGTACTTCTGCTCGTTGACCAGGAACAGCATCGAATTGACGAAGCTGGCCCCCGCACCCATCGCGGCGGCGTTGACGTCCAGCAGCAGGTCGACCTTCTCCTTGATCGGCACTTCCATCGCGTTCTTGCGGATCGGCGTCTTCCAGCTCACCTCGCCCACACCCGGCGCAGCGGCCAGCTGCACCTTGGCGGTCTGCACGCCGGCATTGGCCTTGGCGATGGCCACCGCCTGCTGCGCGGCACGCGCCACGTCGGTCGGGTTGAGCTGGTTGGTGGCGGCAAAGCCCCAGGCACCATTGACGATCACGCGGATGCCCACACCGGTGGACTCGGTGTTCACCACGTTCTGCACCTTGTCTTCGCGGGTGATCACGAACTGGCGCAGGTAGCGGCCGATACGCACATCGGAGTAGGTGGCGCCGCCCTGGCGGGCGGCGGCCAGCGCGGCGTCGGCCAGGCGCTTCTTCAGCGCCGGGTCCAGGGTGCTGTGCAGTTGCTCGGCGGCAATCACCTTGCCGAAGAACGCCGGCACGATCAGGCCGCCAGCAGTAAGCCCGGTCAGGGCAAGGAAGTCACGTCTTTGCAAGGCAGCTCTCCACGTCGGTGTGGGGGTGGCAGGAACAAGGCGGGATCAGCGGTACAGCGGTGCATCGATTCTTGCGGGCGCGGCGGTCCAACGGTAGTGACGTTTGGCACGGTGGCCGGGCGGCTCAGCCCAGGCTGCGTGCGGTGTTGATGATGTTGATGCCGTCGAAACGCGTGGTCGCCGAGCCGTGCGACACCGCCGAGACCTGGCCGGGCTGGCCCTTGCCATCGAAGAACGAACCGCCGAAGCGGAAATCGCGCTCGTCGCAGATCGCGCTGCAGGCGTTCCAGAACTCCGGCGTGCGGATCTGGTACGCGGCGTCTTCGACCATGCCGGCGATCTGGCCGTTCTTGATCTGGAAGTACAGCTGCCCGCCGAACTGCGCGTTGAAGCGTTGCTGGTCGATGGAATACGAGCCGCGGCCGTGGATGTAGATGCCGTTCTCCACGTCCTTGATCATGTCGGCCACGCTCAGCGGGGTCTTGCCCGGTGCCAGCGACACGTTGGCCATGCGCTGGAACTGCACGCTGGACCAGGAATCGGCGTAGCTGCAGCCGTGCGATTCGGTTTCGCCCAGCAGGTGCACTTCATCGCGGGTGGCCTGGTAGTTGACGAGGATGCCGTCCTTGACCAGGTCCCAGCGCTTGGTCTTGACCCCTTCGTCGTCGTAGCCCACCGCACCCAGGCTGCCCGGGGCGGTCTTGTCGGCAAAGAAGTTGACCCGCTCGCTGCCCCAGCGGTAGCCGGCGTCGCGCTTGTCCAGCGTGGCGAAGCTGGTGCCGGCGTAGTTGGCCTCGTAGCCGAGCACGCGGTCCAGTTCCAGCGGGTGGCCGACGTTCTCGTGGATGGTCAGGAACAGGTTGGACGGGTCCAGCACCAGGTCGTACTTGCCCGGCTTGACCGACGGTGCCTTGAGCTTCTCGCGGGCGTGGCGGGCGGCGGCGATGGCATCCTCCACCGGATCGTACGAGTCACGGTAGGCGGTGATCCCGCCGGGCAGCTGGATCTTGCCGCTGGCCTCGCCATCCAGGAATTCATAGCCCATGCCCATCGGCGAGGACAGCCCGGCGCGGGTGCGGAACTTGCCGGTGCTCTTGTCGATGGCGGTGGCGGTGAACGGCAGCCAGATCCGGTGCACGTCCTGGTCGATGAACGAGCCATCGCTGGAAGCGAAGTACTTCTGCTCGTTGACCAGGAACAGGGTGGAGTTGATGAAGTCGGCGCCAGCATTGGTCGCGGCCGCATTCAGGCTCAGCAGCAGGTCGACCTTGTCCTTGATCGGCACCGCCATGGCGTTTTTGCGGATCGGCGTCTTCCAGCTCACATCGCCCACCCCCTTGACCGGCGCCAGCTGTACCGGGCGGGTCTGGATGCCGGCGTTGGCACGGGCAATGGCGGCGGCCTGCTCCACTGCAGCCAGGATCGCGGCCGGGGTCTGCTGGTGGGTGGCGGCAAAGCCCCACGCCCCATTGACGATGACCCGGATGCCGATCCCGGAGGACTCGCTGTTGGTGACATTCTGTACCCGCGCCTCGCGGGTGATCACCGCCTGGTTGAGGTAGCGACCGATGCGCACGTCGCAGTAGCTGGCCCCGGCGCGTTTGGCAGCAGCCAGTGCGGCCTCGGCCAGTGCCTTGTTGCGGACCGCGTTGGCCGGCTCGAGCAGCTGCTCGGCGGCGATCAGGCGGGCGTGCGGCACCATCAGGCCCGCCAGGCCCATGCCAGACAGCGTCAAAAACTCACGGCGTTGCACAGCGTTCGATTCCCCGGGAACGATCAGCCTTCGACTGTCGTTTGCGACCCGGTGCTGGCACAAGTGACTGCGGTCATGGTTGGATGTGCGCTGATCCGACATTTCCGAACGTCATGAGCCAACAACGCTGGTCCGAGGCCTGCGAGCGCAACCGCGACCCGATCCTGGCGGTACTGCGCCGCCTGCTGCAGGACCGCCAGCGCGTGCTGGAGATCGGCAGCGGCACCGGCCAGCATGCCGAATACTTCGCCGCCCAGCTGCCGCACCTGCAGTGGCAGGCCAGCGACCATCCGGACTACCTGCCGGGTATCGCCGAGCGCCTGGCCGCGGCGGGGCTGCCCAACGCACCGGCGCCGTGGCCGCTGCAGGCGGTACTTGCGCCGGTGCCGGGCCTGGCCCCACTGCCGGAGGCCCCGCTGGGCTTCGATGCGGTGTTCAGCGCCAACACCCTGCACATCATGAGCTGGCCGCACGTGCAGGCACTCTTCGCCGGGCTGCCGGCGGTGATGGCCGACGATGCGCTGCTGTGCGTGTATGGCCCATTCAATTACAACGGCAACTACAGCAGCGACAGCAACCGGCAGTTCGATGGGTGGCTGAAGGCGCGGGACCCGGAATCGGGCATCCGGGATGCCGAGGCGGTGGATGCGCTGGCCGCAGCGCAGGGCTTGCGGCTGGTTGACGATGTGGCGATGCCGGCCAACAACCGGCTGCGTGTCTGGCGGCGGTGAGTCGCGCGGCCCGCCACCTGGACACGCATGGCGTGTCCTTACGATAGTTACCGTGCAAACCCGCCCAGCGCCGGCTCTGGCGCCTGCTGCGGGGCGGCGTGCTGCAACTGGAACGCCTGCTGCTGCTCGATCTCGCGGGCGGCAGCCTCCACTTTCTGGTCCGACACCGCTACCGGCGTCTGCTTGGCCAGTTCGATATCAAACGGCACCCGCTGCTGGTCATGCGGTCCGCTGCCATGCTGGACAAGGAAGGCGTAGCCCTTCGATCCGAACACAACCTCATCGACGCGGGAGATCTCGCTCCCCTGCAGCGGGCCGATCATGCTGCCGGGATACAGCGCCTGGCGCGTCTCCCGGTTGTCCATCGCGCAGGCCAGCGCCGAGCGGCAGAACTGTTCGCGTTCCAGCCCGTTAGCGAAGCTGACCTCCCCCTTGTCCTCGGCGGCCTGCACGCCTTCCCGGATGCGGGCCAGCGTGGGGTTGTCCACGTGCCCGGGGGCGTCCGGCGCCTTCCGCTGATCGCGCTGCGCGGCCAGCTCCACCAGGGCCTGCAGCTGCGCCTGTTCCGCCGGATCGGGCTGGATGGAACGGTGTTCGAACCGCGCCGCCAGCGCCTGGTCAATCGGCTCGGAGTCGTTGCACGGATCGACAATCTTGCAGTTGGCCAGTGCATCACGCAGATTGCGCTCGCCGTCGCGGTCGATCTTCAAGCCATACAGCGCGGTCGCGCCGCCGGCCTGGTACAGCGTCATCGTATCCAGGTCCATCGGCACGGCGCGCTTCTCGAACAGTGGCTGGTCGCGCAACGTGTTCAGATAGTCGATGGCGGCGTTGCCGGTCAGGATCTCCAGGCCAGCATCACGGTTCCCGCCGCCCACGTTGGAATGGCCACCTGGCGCGGCGACGTTGATCGCACGCCCATCCGGCGTCATCCCGGGATCGTTGATGGCCTGGTGCGGAAACAGCTCGCGCTGCTCATGGGCGGCCATGATCGCCACGCGCGAGATCACGCTCGGTGGAAGGCGCGCGTCGAAGTTGGCGGGCATGTTGGTCGCCACTGGATCCAGCAACAGGGTGGCCTGTGCGGCCTGGCCTGGCGGCACCAGCGGTGGTAATCGGCTGATGACGCTGATGTTGCCGTTCCTGTCATGGCCAAACCCAAGGCCTTCTTCAGGAACGATGCCGTACTCATCAATCAACCGGAGCAGGCCGGCCGTCTGAACCGCGCCACGGCTGTAGCCGATGCCGACAACGCGGATTTCGGCATCGGGATTGGTAGCCTTCCAAGTACTCACCTGCTCGGCGAGCTCGCGGTACGAGCGTGTTATGCCATCCTCCCAAGTACTTGCAAGCATGCCGTCAAGAGCACGGCTCACTGCGTTTTGTTGAGTGCCGATGCCCGCAGCATAATGCGTACCGATCCGACTCTGTGGGTCCTTCGAGAGTTCGAATGCTTGGTCATACAACTCCCCCACAGTGGTGCTCGGACCCAGCTTGGGATTCCTGACATCCTGACCCGTTCCATCCAAGAAGGCGAAGAACACATACTCGTTCGCATTGTCGTCTCGTTGAAGCATCGGCACCGACAGCTGCTGCATCTGCTGCCGCACATCGAGTTCCATCCGAAGGTCATCTGCGCTAGCGGGCCGAACGCCCGCGCTGGAGCCAACCTTGCCCATGGCAATTCTCCCTTTGCTCAATAGGTATACGTTCTCACCAGCACAAGATCACGGCGCGAGGTGCTGTAGCGATTCCCAGGATCCTGAAGATGCTTCGTTGGAATCGACGCCTTCATGTACAAGCGAATGGTGCGGTCATTGACCTCCAGAAGGATGGAAGGAACACTTTCGTTCTTTCCATCTGGAAGGTCAGCGGCCTCTTCACGTGGAACGAAGTGGCGAACCAGTTCGTCTTTGAATATGGCCCCGATATCAATCTCTGCTTCGTGCAAAGTTCCGTCCTTCGACCTCCAGGTAACCTTTGCTGGGGCAACAAAGTTAGGGATGGCACCGTAGCTCCCGTTCCATCCCTTGAGGTAATCGTCGCCGTAGGACGCTGAAGACTTGGTGGGCTTGTCGCGGCCAAAGGAGAATCCGGCGTAAACAACTTGGCACTCGAGCGTGTCATAACAGCGCGGCTCGAAGCTATGCTTCTCAAACCGCAGCGGCCATTCCACCGGCTTGTAGTTCATCTTCGCCGAGATGGCAGGATCACCTTCGGGTACCAATTCACCGCTGGTCAATACCGGCGTCTCAGGATAGGTAAAGCGGACTGACGACACCGCCGTGTTCTCCTGCAACTGTGGGGCCGTGGGCGTGGCCGCCCCGGGCGTGGCGCAGGCGGCCAGCGCCAGGCTGGCGACGGCGGCAACCTGCATGGGGATCTTTGGCATCGCACTTTCCTCATCATCGCGCCCAGTGGGCATCGGTGTTTCCGGCAACAGCGGAAGCGGCCTGCGCTTGGGCAGGATCGGTAAACCACCCGGTGGCAGTGCCCCGAGTGCTTCTTTCGTCTGTGTGTTGATGATCGCCACGTCGCGCAGCAGCTGGGCGTCGTGGAAGGGGTCCTGAACGTTCATTACCCCGGGACCGTGCAGTTTCCTGTGCTTGTCCATTGCCCCCCTCCGATCGTCCCTGTCGTCGCCCGATCATAGACGAGCCTGCGGGCGCCTGTGCTACTGGCTGACGCATTCGACCTCGACCTGCGCCGGCAGGCCATTGGTCACCCGTATTGACTGCCGGGCATTGCCGAGACGCATGGCTGAAGGGCGTTCGCCATCGGGCATCCGGAATGCCGAGGCGGTGAGTCGTACACATTCCACGCGCTGGGCCCGGGAGACACAGCGGCGGCGGGCGGTAGAGCGGACCGTTGGTCCGCTGCCTTTTGCGGGATGCCGGAAATCGCGAACGCGGGCGGCAGCGCGCTTCGCGCTCAGCGGACCAACGGTCCGCTCTACCCTCGGGGTGCGCGTGCGTTCCGGGTGTCAGGGCGATGCGTTTGAAGTCGCATCGCCCTGAGACGCAGGGTCGGCGATTACGCCACCTGCACGATATGCAGCGCCTTCGGGTTGCGCCACTGCGCCAGCAGCACCGCTTCCCGCGCCTTGGCCTTGTGCAGGTGCGCTTCCTTTACATGCCCATAGCCGCGGATATGTTCCGGAATGCTGGCAATCTCCACCGCCAACGCAACGCGGTCATCGCTCAACCCTTCCAGCAGCAGTGCCACGGTCTGTTCGTAATCGGCGATCAGCTGGCGCTCGCCCCGGCGTTCTTCGGTGCGCCCGAAGATGTCGAATGTGCCACCGCGCAGGAATTTAAGCTTGGCCAGCAGGCCGAACGCCTTGAGCATCCACGGCCCGTATTCCTGCTTGATCAGGCGGCCCTGTTCGTCCTTCTTCGCGAACAGCGGCGGAGCCAGGTGGAAGTGCACCTGGAAATCGCCCTCGAACTGCTGCTCCAGGCGGCGCTGGAATTCGCCGCTGGTGTACAGGCGCGCCACTTCGTACTCGTCCTTGTAGGCCATGAGCTTGAAGTAGTAACGCGCCACGGTTTCGGTCAGCGCCGTGCTGCCGGCCTTGTCCCACTCCGCCGTGCGCACGCGGTCGACCAGCGTGCGGTAGCGCGCGGCATAGGCCGCGTCCTGGTACTCGGTGAGGAAGCGCACGCGGCGTTCCACCAGCTCATCCAGCGAACGCGACAGGCGCTCGTCATCCAGCGGCAGGAATGCCACGTCGCTGCCGCCGCCATGCCCGGGCAGGCCGCGCAGTTCGCGCTCGTCGCCGGTTTCGCGCGGTGCCGCGGTGGCGCCCCATTCGTTGCCTTCCCACTCGCCCGGCGGCAGGTCGTGCAGCGGGCCCGGGGTGCGCTCGGCATCGGTATGGCCGTTGCGGACCAGACCGGCGGCCTGCTGCACCGCCTGCGGATCCACGGCGGCCAGCCGGCCCCACGCGAATGCCTGTTGGTTCATCGCCACCGCTGCGCCATTGAGCTCGACCGCGCGCATCAGCGCCTCGAACGAGATCGGCACCAGCCCCTGCTGCCAGGCGTAGCCCAGGATGAACAGGTTGGAGGCAATCGCATCGCCCAGCAGCGCGGTGGCCAGCTGGGTGGCATCCAGCAGCAGCGGGTCGCGGCCGCCCAGCGCCACGCGGATGCCGGCAATGATGTCGGCCGCCGGGAACTGCATGTCCGGGCGGGTGGTGAAGGTGCCCGGCATGGCTTCATAGGTGTTGAGCACCACCTGCGAGCGCTCGGCGCGCACCTTCGACAGCGCCCAGTAATCGTTGACCACCACCATGTCGCAGCCCACCACCAGGTCGGCTTCGCCGGCGGCGATGCGCACCGCATGGATGTCTTCCGGACGCTTGGCGATGCGGATATGGGTGGTGACCGCGCCGCCCTTCTGGGCCAGTCCGGTCTGGTCGAGCACGCTGGCACCCTTGCCTTCCAGGTGCCCGGCCATGCCCAGCAGAGCGCCGATGGTCACCACGCCGGTGCCACCGACGCCGGTGATCAAAATGTTCCAGGGCTGCTCGAGCGTGCTGCGGAAGGTCGGCGCGGGCAGGTTGTCCAGCAGGCTGCTGCGCTCGCTGCGCGAGCCCTTGCGCAGCGTGCCGCCGTGCACGGTGACGAAGCTGGGGCAGAAACCGGTGGTGCAGGAGTAATCCTTGTTGCAGTTGGACTGGTCGATATCGCGCTTGCGCCCGAATTCGGTTTCCTTCGGCAGCACCGACACGCAGAAGCTCTTCTGGCCGCAGTCGCCGCAGCCCTCGCAGACCAGCGAATTGACCACCACGCGCTTGGGCGGGTCGACCAGCTTGCCGCGCTTGCGGCGGCGGCGCTTTTCGGTGGCGCAGGTCTGCTCATAGATCAGGATGCTGGTGCCCTTCACCTCGCGCAGCTGCTTCTGCACCGCATCCAGCTCGGCGCGGTCGTGGAATTCCACGCCCTCGGGGAACAGCTCGCGCTTGTTCCATTTGCCGATCTCATCGCTCACCAGCACGATCGTCTGCACGCCTTCGGCGCGCATCTGGTGGGCGATCTGCGGCACGGTCAGGGTGCCGTCCACCGGCTGGCCGCCGGTCATGGCCACCGCGTCGTTGTAGAGGATCTTGTAGGTGATGTTGACCCCGGCGGCGATCGCCTGGCGGATCGCCAGCGAGCCACTGTGGAAATAGGTGCCATCGCCCAGGTTCTGGAACACGTGTTCGGTATCGGTGAACGCGGCCTGGCCGGCCCAGGTGACGCCTTCCCCGCCCATGTGGGTGAAGGTGTCGGTGCTGCGGTCCATCCAGGTGACCATGTAATGGCACCCGATCCCGCCCAGCGCACGCGAGCCTTCCGGCACGCGGGTGGAGGTGTTGTGCGGGCAGCCCGAGCAGTAATGCGGCACGCGCGGGAAACTGGCGCGCGGCAATGCCAGCTCGGCCTCCTTGGCATCCATCCAGCGCAGGCGCTGTTCAATGGAGTCATTGGTGAAGAAGCGCTGGATGCGGCGGCCGATCACCCCGGCAATGGTGGCGGGGGTGAGCTCATTGGTGGACGGCAGGATCCACTGGCCCGCTTCGTCATACTTGCCCACGATGGACGGGCGCTGCCCCCAGCTGGCCGGCCAGTTGTAGAACTGCTCCTTCATCTGGCGCTCGATGAAGGCCCGCTTCTCCTCCACCACCACGATGTCTTCCAGCCCCTGGGCGAAGCGCGCGATGCCTTCCGGTTCCAGGGGCCAGGTCATGCCGACCTTGTACACGCGGATGCCGATGTCGGCGCAGGCGCGCTCGTCCAGGCCCAGGTACTCCAGCGCCTGCAGCACGTCCAGGTAGCTCTTGCCGGTGGTGACGATACCCAGCCGCGCACGCGGCGAATCCATCACCACCCGGTCGATGCCATTGGCCCGCGCGAACGCCTGGGCGGCCTTGACCGCATAGCGGTGCAGGCGCATCTCTTGGTCCAGCGGCGGGTCCGGCCAGCGGATGTTGAGCCCGCCGGCGGGCATCTCGAAGTCTTCCGGCAGCACGATCCGGCGCGCGAACGGGTCCACCTGCACCGACGCGGACGATTCCACCGTCTCGGCGATGGTCTTGAAGCCGATCCAGCGCCCGGTGTAACGGCTCATGGCCCAGCCGAGCAGGCCCATGTCCAGGATGTCCTGCACGCCGGCCGGGTTGAGCACCGGCATCATCGCGCTGACGAATTCATCTTCGCTGCCGTGGGGCAGGGTGGAGCTGCGGCAGGCGTGGTCGTCGGCGGCCAGCGCCAGCACGCCACCGTGCACGGACGTACCCGCCGCATTGGCGTGCTTGAACACATCGCCGCAGCGGTCCACGCCGGGGCCCTTGCCGTACCACATGCCGTACACGCCCTGGACCCTGGCCCCGGGGAACAGGTTGGTCTGCTGGGTGCCCCAGACCATGGTCGCGCCCAGGTCCTCGTTGAGGCCGGGGGTGAACTTCACCTTCGCCGCCTCCAGGTGCTGGCGGGCGCGCCACAGTTCCAGGTCGAAGCCGCCCAACGGGCTGCCGCGGTAGCCGCTGATGAAGCCGGCGGTGTCCAGTCCGGCGGCCTGGTCGCGCAGCCGCTGCATCAGCGGCAGGCGTACCAGCGCCTGCACCCCGCTCAGGTAAATGCGGCCATCGGTACGGGTGTACTTGTGGTCCAGCGTGTAGCTGTCGTCCAGCGGCCCGGCAGGCAGGTTGGCGGACGAAGGCGAGGTGAGTTCGGCGGTACTGGTCATGGCTGGCCCGTGCTGACGGCTGGCACGGCCACCGCGAGGGCGGCCGGAAAGGGCGGAATTGTATCAGCCGGGCATTTTTTGGCCTTCGGGACTCGCACCGCGGGCGAGCTGCGGTTAGGATCGGGGAGGGAGGTTGTTGTGACAACCTGGGGGAGTTTGTATGGCAGTGGCAAGAAAGATGCTGACCGGCATGGTGCTGGCGGCGGGGATGACCGTGTTCGGGGCGGCAGCGCAATCGTTGCCGGCATTGCAGGAGTTCTACTTCGATGACGACGTGGCTGCGGTCACGCCCGTGGTCGTGCCGGCCGACAGCAGCGATGTCGTCGACCAGCTGATGAAACAACGCGAACGTGGCCGCAAGGCGCTGGAAGCCACCGTGCAGCTGGCCAGCGTGGCCTATGCACAGGGCCGCCCGGAGCTGGGCCGTGAGCTGTACGCCGATGCGGAAAAGAATGCGCCGGGTACCTCGGTGCCGGGCCGCATGGTGCGCTGGAACCATGGCTGGGATCTGTTCCGCCAGGGTGACGCCGAGGCGGCCCTGGTGCAGTGGCACAGCGCCCAGCAGGGTCTGCGCGGCAACGCATCCTGGGTGCCGCAGACCTACGCGCTGGCGTTGTGGACGCTGGGTCGCAAGGACGAAGCGGTGAAGTGGTACGCCGCCGCCGTGCGCACCGAGCCGCAGCGTTGGAGCACCAGCGACGGCTACGCGCAGGCACTGCCGGGCTGGCGCGACAGTGAACGTGCCACCTTGGCCGAAGTGCAGCAGGCCTGGGCGGCGCAGCCGCCGGCTTGGCCGTAACACCCGCAGGTTAGCCGGCTTCGACCCTGCTCGAAGCCGGTCGCCGCACCGTGCTGGAGCGTGGTCTATTCGTCCGCGCTGACGGTACGCCCGCGTGCCCAGTCGCGCAGGCCGTTGACCTGTTCGGCCATCAGCACCGACAGCGGGCGGCTGCCGCGGATCTCGGTCATCAGCAGTTCGGTGTCCAGCGCACGTTGTTCGGCATGTGCCGCGTACAGCCCAGCCACCACGGCCTGTTCGATCTCCGCTCCAGAGAAACCATCGCTGGCCGCCGCCAGCGCCGGCAGCGCGAAATCGTCGGCATTGAGCGTGCGCCGGCCCAGGTGCAGCCGCAGCAGCTCCACCCGGGTGTTGGCATCGGGCAGGTCGACGAAGAAGATCTCGTCGAAGCGGCCTTTGCGCAGCAGCTCCGGCGGCAGTTCATGCACCTGGTTGGCGGTGGCCACGATGAACACCTGGCTCTTGCGCTCGGCCAGCCAGGTCAGCAGGTGACCCAGCACGCGCCGGGACACGCCGCCGTCCTCGCCACCACTGGCCAGGCCCTTCTCGATCTCGTCGATCCACAGCACGCACGGCGCCAGCTGCTCGGCCGAGGCCAGCGCCTCGCGCAGGTTCTTCTCGGTTTCGCCGTGGAACTTGTCGTACAGGCTGCCGAAGTCCAGGCGCAGCAGCGGCACCCCGAAGCCGGCGGCGGTGGCTTTGGCCAGCATCGATTTGCCGCAGCCCTGCACGCCCAGCAGCAGCATGCCCTTGGGCGGGTCCAGCCCGGCCGGGCCCTGGCCGCCCAGGAACACCGGGCGACGCTGGTTGACCCAGCGCTTGAGCCGGTTGGCCCCGGCCACGTCGGCGAAGCGGGTGGTGTCGTATTCGTAATGCAGGTGCCCGGCGCGGTTGAGCAGCTCGAACTTCAGCTTCGCCAGCTGCGGCAGGTCGTCCTGGCTGATCGCACCGTCGGCGAAGATCAGCTGGCGGGCGATCCGCCGTGCATCCACCAGGCTCAGCCCACGCAGGTTGTGCAGGATCTTCTTGACCGCATCGTTGTCCACTTCGACCCGGCGGCCGCCGTTCTCTCGCGCATAGGCGGCCACTTCCTCGCGCAGCATCTTGAGCAGCGCGTTGGGGTCGGGCAGGCGCGGGTTGAAGCGGGTGGCCAGCGCCTCCAGCTCGGCCGGCAGCTCCACCTTGGCGCCGATCAGCACCAGTACGTGGGCCTCGCAGTGGCGGCGCTGGATCAGGTCGCGCAGCGCGCGCTGGTGGCTGGCATAGCCCAGGTAGGGGTGGAAATCGAGAAGCAGGTAGATGCCGCGCTGGTCGGCCTGGCGGATCATCTGCAGGGCCGAACTGGCATCGGGCGGGCCGACCGCGTCGTCCTCGCGGTCCATGTCGATCCGGCGCAGCCCTTCGGTGATGGACCAGCGGTGCAGGGCCCGCCAGACATGCATCAGGGTCTGCCGGAACAGCTCCACCACACGACCCTCGTCCTGGGTCTCGATCACGATCAGCGGGGTATTGGCGCGGATCAACGCGCTGAGGTCCTGTAACTCGCTCATGCCGGCATGCAGTCCATTGGATCGCGCACGATAGCAAAGCGGCGCGGGATGCAGGAGGTTCAGCCGCGCGACTATCTCCATCACGGAGGGCGGTGTACGCTCGGGTCACGTTCCCCGGAAGCGAGGCTGGCATGAAGACGATCCTGGTAGCCGGTTCCAAGGGTGGGGTGGGTAAATCCACCATTGCCACCCACCTGGCGGCGCAGGCCGCCCTGGCCGGCAAACGGACCGTACTGGCCGACGCCGACCCGCAAGGCTCCGGCACCCGCTGGGCAGAACGCCGTGCCGGGCTGGAAAGCGCGGTGCTGCCCATCGATGCCAGCGGCAAGCACCCGCTCAAACACGTCCCTGACGATACCGAGGTGTTGGTCATCGATGCCCCCGCCGGCGCCCGGGCCGGTGAGCTGGACGCCTTCCTGGACGTGGCCGACGCGGTGGTGGTGCCGGTGCTGCCCTCGGCGCTGGACATCGAAGCCATCGTCGGCTTCCTGAACACCCTGTCCAAGGTGCCGCGCGTGCACAAGCGCAAGCTGCCGGTGGGGCTGGTGCTCAACCGCACCAAACCGTGGACCCAGACCTCCCGCCAGGCCGAGCAGATGCTGGAGGAGTGGCCGTACCCGGTCGTTGCCAAGCTGCGCGATACCCAGGCCTACGTGGTCATGACCGGCCTGGGCCGAAGCATGTTCGATTACCGCTCCGCGCAGGTGCGCGAGCACCAGAGTGACTGGGAGCCACTGTTGAAGTGGTTGAAGATTGCCTGAGCCAGAAGAGAGCCTTATGCGAGAACTGATCCTGCTGCGCCACGCCCATGCCGAACCTGCGGGTACCGGCCAGGCCGACCTTGACCGGCCGTTGTCGTCGACCGGGCTGGCCGAAGCCGAAGCCGCCGGCAAATGGCTGAAAGAAAACAACCTGCTGCCCGACTGCGTGCTGTATTCACCCGCGCGGCGTACCCGCGAGACCCTTGAAGCGGTGCTGGGCGTCATCGGCAACGTCGAAAAGCGCTTGGACGACGGGATCTACGAGGCGACGCCCGGTGCATTGGCCGCCCTGGTCGATGACCGCAGGGACGTGGATCGGCTGCTGGTGGTCGGGCACAACCCCGCACTGGAACAACTGGTGGCGCTGATGAGCGACGGCAGCAGCAGCGAATACCGCGGCATGGCCCCGGGCGGAATAGCGGTACTGCAGATTCCCAGGGACACTGCCATCGAGCCCGGCGTTGCGAGCCTGACCGCGTTCTGGTGGCCGTAAGCCGTGACAGCAGTACGAACCCTGTTGTGCTGTCTGCTCGGGCTGGCGGCGGGGGCGGCGCGTGCCGAACCCCCGGTGACGGCCCTACCCCCGGCCCAGGCCGCACCCAGACACGTGATGGAGCTGGATACGGCGCGTTCGCGCCTGGGCTTCGAGATCCGCACCCGGCTCGGCCAGCGTATCGAAGGGGTGTTCCCGCGCTTTGAAGGCCGCATCGACGTGCTGGCCGATGGCCGCCACCAGGTCCACCTGCGCATGTTCACCGGCTACGTGGAGATTCCCGGCAAGGACCGCTACACCGGCTGGATGCGGGGCGAGGAGTTCTTCGACGCCGGGCGCTACCCGGTGGTCGAATTCGATTCAGTGCCCTACGACCCGCAGCTGGTCGAGAAAGGCGGCGGCATCCATGGCCGGCTGATCCTGCGCGGGGTATCCCACCCCGAGACCCTGCAGGTGGAACCGGCGTCCTGCCCCCGGGCCGGGTATGATTGCGATGTGGTCAGCCGCGGTACCGTCCAGCGTGGCCGGTATGGGATGGACAGCTGGCAGCTAGCCCTGAGTGATCGAGTGACCTTCGTCCTGCGTGCGCGTCTCAACGAGGCGCTGAAACCGTGAATCCCCTGCTGCGGGTGATCGTGCTGGCAATCCTGTTGCTGGGCAGCGGCTGTGCGTCGCTGTCCAACGCGCAGCGCGAGCGCGCGGCCGGCATTGCGGCGCAGGCGCGTTCCCATGCGGTGGACTGCGACAAGCCCGACCGCTGCGCGCTCGATTCGCCATTGCGCGCCTTGGGCGGGCAGGCCTTCAGCGAATCCACCGAAGCGGCGCCTCGCCATTACGCCACCATCCTGGACGAGGGCGAAACCGCGCTGGTGGCGCGCATCAACCTGATCCGCAGCGCCACCCGCAGCATCGACCTGCAGACCTACATCTTCGACAAGGACGACAGCGCCCGGCTGGTGCTGGACGAACTGCTGGCCGCCGCCCGGCGCGGCGTGAAGGTGCGGGTGCTGATCGACCAGCTCTCGGCGATCTCCGACCTGGAGATCCTGGCCGCGCTGGCCAGCAGCCACCAGAATTTCGAAATACGCGTCTACAACCCGACGTTCGGCAAGGCGCGGCTGAACTACGCCGATTACGCCGGCAGCGTGATCTGCTGTTTCCGCCGCTTCAACCAGCGCATGCACAACAAGCTGCTGGTGATCGACGATGCGCTGGGCGTGGTGGGCGGGCGCAATTACCAGGACGACTATTACGACTGGGACAGCGAATACAACTTCCGCGACCGCGACGTACTGCTGGCCGGCCCCGAAGCGCGCGGCATGGCAGCCAACTTCGATGCGTTCTGGCGGGCCCAGCGCAGCGTGCCGGCCGAGCGCCTGAACGATGTGGGCAATACCCTGCTCAAGCAGGGCGCCCCGGCCATGCCGCCGGCCGACTACCGCCGCCCGGCGCGGGTGGAACAGGTGATCGATGAGGCGATCGACCCGGCCTACATCCAGCGCATGTTCGTCGATACCGCGCTGCCGGTGCGCTCGGTCCGCTATGTGGCCGACCTGCCGCGCAAGCACCGCCGCGAGCGTGCCAGCCAGCCGGCCAACGGCCAGCACGTGACTGAGCCGCAGCTGGATTCGTTGATTGCCGGCGCACAGAGCGAAGTGCTGCTGCAGACCCCGTACCTGGTGCTGTCCAAGCCGGCGCGCAAGTTGTTCGAGGCACTGCGCAAGCGCGAACAACCGCCGCGCATCGTGGTCTCCACCAACAGCCTGGCCGCCACCGACAACCCGATCGTCTACGCGCTGTCCTACAAGTACAAGCGCCGCAACATGCGCGAGCTGGGCTTCAACATCTACGAGTTCAAGCCGTTCCCGCTGGATGCGCCGGTCGACTACCGCAACCTGGTGCCGGCCCCGCTGGGCACCACGCCCAGCACCGACAGTGGGCGCAGCAGCCTGTTGGGTGGCAGCGCGGCCGGCAGCAACGCGCGCAGCAGCGGCAGCAACCGGCGCAGCGCGGGCACCACGGGCGCCACCGCACCGCCCGTGGCGCAGGAAGACGCCGGCACCGTGCCAGCCACCGACGACGCCGGCGACCGCCCGCAGCCGACCCCCGGCCCGGCCGCGCGCCGCCGTACCGACGGCAGCGTAGTGGAACGCCGCGTGCTGCGCGCCGAAACCCGGCCTTCGTTCCTGGGCACCAAGGCGGTGAACAAGCCGCTGCCGGTCACCCGCAGCGGCGCGCGCATGGGCCTGCACGCCAAATCACTGGTGGTGGACCGCCGCATCGGTGTGATCGGCACCCACAACTTCGACCCGCGCAGCGAGAACTACAACACCGAAGGCGCGGTGATCATCGATGACCCGGCGTTTGCCGAAGCGCTGGCGCAGAGCATCCTGCGCGACATCCACCCCAAGAACTCCTGGGTGGTGGCGCCGCGGACCAAGCCGCCGGTGCTGTCGGGCCTGAACTACAGCGTGGGCAAGGCCTCCGAAGCATTGCCGGTGCTCGATTTCTGGCCGTGGCGTTACGCCACCGATTACGAATTCCAGCCCGGCCCGGACTGCCCGGAGCCGCTGCGCCGCCAGGACCCGGACTTCCACCGCTGCTATGTGGCCGTGGGCGATTTCCCCGAGGTCAACGTCGGCCCGAAGTGGCTGCTGGTGCGCATGCTCACCGCGTTCGGCGCCGGCCTGGTGCCCATCCTGTAATTACTCTTCGTTCCAAGGAAGCAGCGCATGTCCCAGGTATTCCGCGAGCCGGTATCGATCGAGGCGCTCAACGCGCTCAGCCGCAACACCCTGATCGAACACCTTGGCATCGTCTTTACCGCCGCCGGTGACGACTGGGTCCAGGCCACCATGCCGGTCGACGCGCGCACCCGCCAGCCTTACGGCATCCTGCACGGGGGCGCCTCGGTGGTGCTGGCCGAAACCCTGGGCAGCAGCGCCGGCAACCTGTGCGTGGATACCCGCGAACAGGTCTGCGTGGGCCTGGAGATCAACGCCAACCACATCCGCGCCCAGCGCGGTGGCACCGTCACCGGTACCGCGCGGGCCGTGCACGTGGGCCGCAGCACCCACGTGTGGGACATCCGCATCGAAGACGAGGCCGGCAAGCTGGTCTGCACCTCGCGGCTGACCCTGGCCGTGGTCCCGGCGGTCCGCCCGGGCTGAGCCCGGCTTGACCTGCTGTGGCGGATGGCCCGCCACGCTGGCAGACCCCGCAGCGCTCGGGTATCGTTCGCGGATGACTTCCCCCCCTTCGGCCTCGCGTGGCGGCGTGGCGCGTGTGTGCCGTTACCTGTACCGCGTTCCCCTGCTGCTGGTCCACCTGCTGCTGTTCCTTCCGCTGCTCCTGATCGGCATGCTGCCGCCGTGGGGCAACCTGCGCGTGGGCGGGCGTACGCTGGAGCACCTGCTGGTCAATGCCTGGTCGGGCGGGTTGATGTGGATCTTCGGCTTCCGCCTGCACCGCATCGGCACGCCGTTGCCGGGCGCGGTGCTGTTCGTGGCCAACCACGTCAGCTGGGTGGACATCTCCATGCTGCACAGCCAGCGCATGATGGGCTTCGTGGCCAAGCGCGAAATCGCCGGCTGGCCGGTGGTCGGCTGGCTGGCCGCACGCGGGCAGACCATCTTCCACCAGCGCGGCAGCACCGAATCGCTGGGCGGGGTGATGCAGCTGATGGTCGAGCGCCTGCAGCAAGGCAAGGCCGTGGGCGTGTTCCCGGAAGGGCGCACCCGCGGTGGCCATGAAGTGGGCCCGTTCCACGCCCGCATCTTCCAGGCCGCAGTGGAAACCCAGGTGCCGGTACAGCCGGTGGCGCTGCGCTACGGCGTGCGCGGCGACGCGCAGACGGTGGTCGCGTTCGGCGAGCGCGAAAGCTTCTTCGCCAACTTCCTGCGCCTGCTGGGGGAACCGGCACGGCGGGCCGAGGTGCATTTCCTCGCGCCCATTGGCACCCATGACCTGGAAGGCCGCCGCCGCATCGCGGAAACCTCGCGTGCGCGCATCGTGGCGGCCATGAACGCCCAATAGCGCGATGCTGACCGCTGCCGACTACTGTCCGCCGCGTTGGCTGCGCAACCCGCACCTGCAGTCGATGCTCAGCTCCAGCCGCATGCGCATGCAGCGCGGCCTGGTGCTGCTGGCCGCCACCGGTGCGCTCACCGAAGAGCTGATCCTGGATGGCGGCGAAGGCGTGCGCCTGCAGGGCTGGCACAGCCGCATCGAAGGCCGTGAGCCGGTCGGCATGGCGCTGCTGCTGCATGGCTGGGAAGGCAGTTCCGAATCCAGTTACATGCGCATGACCGCCGCGCGCATGCTCGAGGCCGGCTACGACGTGGTGCGCCTGAACTTCCGCGACCACGGCAACACCCACCACCTCAACCCCGGCATCTTCCACTCCAACCGCATCGACGAAGTGGTGCACGCCGCCGGCGACATCGCCCGGCGCTGGCCGCAGTTGCCGCTGGTGGCCGCCGGCTACTCGCTGGGCGGCAATTTCGTGCTGCGGCTGGCGCTGCGCGCGCCGTCGGCCGGGGTGCCGCTGCGGCGGGTGGCTTCAGTCTGCCCGGTGCTGGACCCGGCGATCACCATGGAAAGCATCGAAAACGGCCCGGCGATGTACGACTGGTACTTCCGCCGCAAATGGGCCGGCTCGCTGCGCCGCAAGCGCGACCTGTTCCCCGAGCTGAGCGACTGGGACGACCGCGTGCTGAAGCTGGACATCCGCGCGCTGACCGCCTGGCTGGTGGAACACCACACCGAATTCGGCACCCTGCAGGCTTACTTCGACGGCTATTCCATCGCCGGCGACCGCCTGGCCGGGCTGGAAGTGCCGGCCGACATCCTGATGGCCCAGGACGACCCGGTCATTCCCTACGCCACCTTCCACGGCTGGCGCCTGCCGGCCCATGCCCGGCTGGAAATCGCCCCGTGGGGCGGCCACTGCGGCTTCCTGGAAAACTGGCGCGGCGATGGCTTCTCCGAACGCTGGGTGGCCCAGCGGCTGAGCCTGGAAGCGCTGCGCTGAGGCACGGCCCGGCGCGCCGGCGCCGGTGTTCTACAATCGGGGTTTGACCCCAAGCCGGACCGTCATGCAAGACACTATTCTCCAAGCCCTGCGCCGCAACGCAGTTGAAGAAGCCGCGCAGCTGGCGCGCGAATGGATCCAGGCCGAGCCGGAGCAGCCGCAGGCGCACCGCTGGCTGGCGCTGGCGCTGCAGCAGCAGGGCCAGCACGACGCAGCGCTCGTCAGCCTGCAGCGCGGGCTGGAGCTGGCCCCGGACAACGCCGAACTGCATCTGCAGCACGCCGGCCTGCTGCTGGCGCTGCGCCAGTTCGACGCCGCCAACAGCGCGCTGGACCGCACCGCAGAGCTCAATCCCAACGAACTGTCGGCCTACCTGATGCAGGCCCACCTGGCGTTGTCGCGCAACGATGTGGACGAGGCCGAGCGGATCACCCGCACCGCCGCGCGCGTCGAGGAAGACAACGCCGAAGTGGTGGCGCTGCAGGGCATGATCGCGCTGCGCCGCAATGATGCCGACCGTGCGCTGGCGCTGCTCTCGGCCGCCAGCCAGGCGCTGCCCAACGATGCACGCATCCTCTATGCGCTGGGCTTTGCCTACATGGGCAAGGACCTGCTGGCGTTTGCCGAACAGGCCTTCCGCCGCGTGCTGGAGATCAACCCGGCCATTACTTCGCTGCAGGGCCTGCTGGTGCAGCTGGCCCTGCGCCAGGGCAATACCGAAAACGCCGCCGCCATCGTGGGCCAGGTGCTGGCCCAGCCCGAGACCGACACCCCGGCGATGCACCGCCTGGCCGGCGAGCTGGCCCTGCAGTCGGGCCAGCCGCTGCAGGCGCTGGAACACCTGCTGCCGGTGCTGGAACAGTGGCCGGCCGACCGCCAGACCCTGCAGCTGCTGCTGATGGCCTGGCAGCGCTTGGGCCGCGAGCAGCAGGCCCGCGACACCCTGGACGCCACGCTGGAAACGCACCCGCAGGAACACAACCTGTGGATGGCCCGCCTGGCCATCGAAGTGGTTGGCAGTGCCGAGGCCGCCGCCGTGGCCGATCGCTGGATCGCGGCCGTGCCGGATCACCTGCCGGCGCTGGAAGCGCGCCTGCGCCTGCACGACATGGCCGGCGATGCCGCCGCCGCGGAAGCCATTGCGCGTCGGATCATTGCGCTGGAGCCCGGCCGCAGCAGCGGTGAAATGCGCGTGGTCGAGGCCCTGCTGGCGCGTGACCCGGCGGCGGCTGTGGCGCACGTGGAGCAGCTGATCGAGCAGGTTCCGGCCGAGGCCAAGCCGGGCCTGCGCGCCTGGCTGGGCGCGGTGCAGGACCGTGCCGGTCAGCACGCCGCCGCGCTGGCCACCTGGACCAGCCTGCATGCCAACGAAGCCTCCATGCGCTTGCCGTTGCCGCCGCAGGCCAAGGCCCCGTTGAGCTGGCCGGCGCTGGGCGAGGTTGCCGCCGACGTCGGCAGTCGCCCCATGTTCGTATGGGGCGCGCCGGGTTCGGGCGTAGAGCGGGTCGTCGCCGCTATCGCGGCGGCCAGCCCGGTGGTGCGTGGCGATCGCTTCAGTCCCAACCCGCCCAATGATGCGTTCCAGAGCTACCACGCGCTGCAGGACCTCTCCACCGGCAAGCTGGCGCCGGAGCAGCTGGTGGCGCAGTGGCGCGCCGCCCTGCCCGAACGCGGCCTGGCCGATGGCAACGTGATCGACTGGCTGCTCTGGTGGGACAACGCGCTGCTGTGGGCGCTGCGCCCGCAGCTGCCCGAAGGCCGCCTGCTGCTGGTGCTGCGCGACCCGCGTGACATGCTGCTGGAGTGGCTGGCACACGGCGCACCGGCACCTTTTGCGGTGAACTCGGTGCACGAAGTGGCCGAGTGGCTGGCGCGCGCACTTGCCCAGATCGCAACGCTGCACGAGCAGGACCTGTACCCGCACGCGGTGGTGCGCGTCGACGAGATCGGCAACGACCCGGCCGCCATGGCCGAGCATCTGGGCCGCTTGTTCGGCGTGCATTTCCCGCCCGCGCAGACCCTTGGCCCGGCGCGCTTCCCGGCCGGCCACTGGCGCCAGTACAGCGAGGTCCTGTCTGCCGCGTTCGCCCAGCTCACCCCGGTTGCGGTGCGGCTTGGCTATACCGAAGCGTAAGGAGACCCTGATGAAACTCACCAGTACCCGCCTGCGCAACGGCGCGCCGATCGACAGCAGCTTCGCCGCGGGCGATGCCAACGGCTTCGCCGCCAACCGCAACCCGCCGCTGGCCTGGAGCGAGGTGCCCGAGGGCACCCGTTCGTTCGCCCTGCTGTGCATCGACCCGGACGTGCCCACGGTGCCGGAAACGGTGGGCCGCAGCGACTGCAGCGTGCCCGCCGACCAGCCACGTGCCGACTTCACCCACTGGGCGATGGCCGACATTCCGGCCGACCTGCGCGAGATCGCCGAAGGCAGCTGCAGCGATCGCTTCACCGCCAAGGGCAAGCCGCAGCCTGCCGGCCCGGCCGGTGCGCGCCAGGGCCTGAACGATTTCACCGGCTGGTTCGCCGGCAACCCGGACATGGCAGGCCAGTACCTGGGCTACGACGGCCCGTACCCGCCGTTCAACGACGCGCGCGTGCACCGTTATTTCTTCCGCCTGTTCGCGCTGGACGTGGCCACGCTCGAGCTGCCCACGCCGTTCACCGCTGCCGACGTGCACAAGGCCATGCACGGCCACGTGCTGGCCGAAGCCGCATTGCACGGCACGTACACGCTCAACCCGGCGTTGGCATAATCCAGACGCGTGCCGAAGGGAACGGCAGGAGCCGTTCCCAACGTCGCGCAGCGACGGCCCGCAGGGTGCCCGCCAGGACGGCGGGCATATCGTTGGCCGGCCCACGCAATGCCGGTCACTTCTCGGTCGCAGACTCCACGACCATATCCAGCACATACGCCTTCGACGACGCATCGGCCGGCGGATTGGCCACGTTGAAACGCTTCACCCGCAGCACGTTGCGCGTGCCGGCTTCGTGGGTATAGCCCTCGATCACGTCGTAGAAGTTCTCGAACGCGCCCGGCGTACCCTGCTTGATCCCCTTGTCATCGAAGTGGATCTCACGGGTCTGCAGGCACTGCTTGTCGCGGATCATCGGGTGCGGGCACGGCTTGGCCTGCGCGGCCACCTCGATGAAGATCGTCTCGCCCGGGCCGCCGAAGCGGGTTTCGGCGGTGGGCTGCGGGCTGAACACCAGCACGTCACCGCTGGCGGTGCGCAGGGTCAGCCGGCCTTCGCCGCCCAGCTCGGTCTTCAGCGCGCCTTCCAGCCGCGAACCCACCGCCTGGTCCAGCGCCATCAGTGCCTTGTCGGTGCAGGCCATCATGGTCGAGGCCATCGGCGAAACGGTCAGCGTGCCGTCGGCCAGGGTGTAGCCGCCGCCCATGCGGTTGCAGGTATTGCTCACGGCCAGGCGGCCATCGATGAAGTCCAGCGTGACCGGCTTGTCGGCGCGCGCGAACAGCGCATCGATGCGCTTGCCGGCGCTGTCGGTGGCGCTGTCGAGCACCCAGTGGTTGCCCTGCAGGCGCTGCACGTCCAGCTGCGCGGCGGCCTTCTGGTCGGCGGCGGCGGTCGGGGCCGGCGCGAGGTCGTCGCGGCCGGGGCCGGCGGGGGCCTGGCTGGAGGGGTTGCTGCACGCAGCCAGCAGGGCCAGCGGCAGGATCAGCATGAGGTTGCGGGTGGTTTTCATGGACATCTCCTTGGGAACCCGGGGAATAACGTTGGAACACCCCGGGTGGGGTTGCGGCGGCGCGGCGCTGTTCAGTTCCCGGCAGGCAGGAACAGCAGCAGGCCCGCGCCGAGTGCGATCCGGTAGAACGCAAACGCCGTGAAGCGGTGTGCCTTGATGTAGCCCAGCAGCCACTTCACTACGACGAAGCCGGTGATGACGGCGGCAACGAAGGCCACGCCCACGTCGGCCCAGTTCTCGCTGGCCAGCTTGCCGTCCTTGGCCAGTTCCAGGAATGCGTAGCCACTGGCGGCGAACATGGTGGGAATGCCCACCAGGAACACGAATTCAGTGGCGGCCGCGCGCCGGCTCAGGCCGAACAGCATGGCGATGAAGATTGCCGCCGCCGACCGCGAGGTGCCCGGGAACACGCCCGCCACCACCTGCGCCAGGCCAACCAGCACCGCCACCTTCCAGGTCACCTCGTCGCGGTCGGGCAGGCGCGCGGTGCGCGCTTCCACCAGGATCATCCAGATACCGCCGATGATCAGCGCCCACGCCACCGGGGTCACCGTTTCGGGCAGCTCCCAGCCGGCCAGCCGGACCGGCAGGCCCACGATCGCGGTCACCAGGAACGCGGTGCCCAGCTTGAACACGTAATCGCGGTTGGCGCGGTCGTGCAGGCCCGTGGCCAGCGTCCACAACCGCTGGCGGAACACCAGGGTGATGGCCAGGATCGCACCGGCCTGGATCACGATGTTGAAGAAGTCCGAGCGTGCGCCCAGCCAGTGCTGGGCGATCAGCAGGTGGCCGGTGCTGGAAATCGGCAGGAATTCGGTGAGGCCTTCAAGGATGCCCAACAGCAGGGCGGAGAACAGATCGGACATCGGCGGGCAATTGCTCGAAAAATGAAGGGGGTAGAGCCGGGCCCTGCCCGGCTGGTGCGGTGAAATCATAAAACATCACAACCCGCACCAAATGTGTGCACGGTGCGGCCATTGCACCGCAATGGTGCGCCGCGTTCAGCGTCCATCCGGGTGCACGCCGTGTGAAATCAACCACTTGTGCGCCACGAAAAGTTGGCACGGGGATTGCTCTATCCACACAGGCAATCACCCATCTGAGGTTTCACCGATGTCCGTGGAAAATGTTGAGAAGCTGATCAAGGACAACCAGATCGAGTTCATCGACCTGCGTTTTGTCGACATGCGCGGTGTGGAACAGCACGTCACCTTCCCGGTCAGCATCGTGGAACCGTCGCTGTTCGAAGAAGGCAAGATGTTCGACGGCAGCTCCATCGCCGGCTGGAAGGGCATCAATGAGTCCGACATGGTCCTGCTGCCGGACCCGGCCAGCGCCTACGTCGACCCGTTCTACCAGCACCCGACCCTGGTGATCAGCTGCGACATCCTCGACCCGGCCACCATGCAGCCGTACGGCCGCTGCCCGCGCGGCATCGCCAAGCGCGCCGAGGCCTACCTGAAGTCCTCCGGCATTGCCGAACAGGCCTTCTTCGGCCCGGAGCCGGAGTTCTTCATCTTCGACTCCGTCCAGTTCGCCAACGACATGGGCAACACCTTCTTCAAGATCTCCTCCGAAGAAGCCGCCTGGAGCACCGGCGACAAGTTCGACGGCGCCAACAGCGGCTACCGTCCGGCCGTCAAGGGCGGCTACTTCCCGGTCCCGCCGACCGATTCGCTGCACGACCTGCGCGCTGAAATGTGCAAGACGCTGGAACAGGTCGGCATCGAAGTCGAAGTGCAGCACCACGAAGTGGCCACCGCCGGCCAGTGCGAAATCGGCACCAAGTTCAGCACCCTGGTGCAGAAGGCCGACGAACTGCTGCGCATGAAGCACGTCATCAAGAACGTGGCCCACCGCAATGGCAAGACCGCCACCTTCATGCCCAAGCCGATCGTCGGCGACAACGGCAGCGGCATGCACGTGCACCAGTCGCTGTCCAAGGGCGGCACCAACCTGTTCTCCGGCGACGGCTACGGCGGCCTGAGCCAGATGGCGCTGTGGTACATCGGCGGCATCTTCAAGCACGCCAAGGCCATCAACGCCTTCGCCAACTCCGGCACCAACAGCTACAAGCGCCTGGTGCCGGGCTTCGAAGCCCCGGTCATGCTGGCCTACTCGGCCCGCAACCGTTCGGCCTCGTGCCGCATTCCGTGGGTGTCCAACCCGAAGGCGCGCCGCATTGAAATGCGCTTCCCCGATCCGATCCAGTCCGGCTACCTGACCTTCACCGTGCTGATGATGGCCGGCCTGGACGGCATCAAGAACCAGATCGACCCGGGCGCACCGAGCGACAAGGACCTGTACGACCTGCCGCCGGAAGAAGAGAAGCTGATCCCGCAGGTGTGCTCCAGCCTGGACCAGGCCCTGGAAGCGCTGGACAAGGACCGCGAGTTCCTCAAGGCCGGCGGCGTGATGACCGACGACTTCATCGATGGCTACATCGCGCTGAAGATGCAGGAAGTGACCCGCTTCCGCGCCGCCACGCACCCGCTCGAATACCAGATGTACTACGCCAACTGAGCAACAGGTGGCGATGCCGAAGGACTTCCCTCCCACCTTCGTCATCGCCACCGCTTCTGCACCAACGCGCCATGGCTGGGGAGCCAAAACGCGGCAACACGCACCACGCGGCATTCCGCACGCACCACGCGACAATCCGCATGCACCACCCGGTAGAGCCGACTGTTAGTCGGCTGCTTCTGCCGCACCACCAGGGGAAAAGAGAGACCGGACGCGCAGCATGGGCCACACCTCCCTCCCGCGTCATCGCGGTCCATGCAACGTTCGGCGCAACAACCGGTGGCCATGTGCAAGTGGCCGCCGGTTGACCTGACATCGGCCTGCCCTGCAGGCCGGTTCCATCCACCATCGGGACATGCGCATGAAACTGATCTCCGCCATCATCCGGCCGTTCAAGCTCGACGAGGTCCGCGAGGCCCTCTCCGATGCGGGCGTGTCGGGCATTACCGTGACTGAAGTAAAAGGCTTCGGTCGCCAGAAGGGACACACCGAGTTGTATCGCGGCGCCGAATACGTCGTGGATTTCCTGCCCAAGATCAAGATCGAAACCGTGGTCACCGACGAACGCCTGGACGCGGTGGTTGAAGCGATCCAGAACGCGGCCGGTACCGGCAAGATCGGCGACGGCAAGATCTTCGTCACCGCCGTTGAACAGGTCATCCGCATCCGCACCGGCGAAATCGGCGCGGACGCGCTCTAACCCCACTCGGAGCCCACAATGAAGACTTCCTTGTTCACCGGGTGGCAAGCCCGGTTCCACGCGGTGTGCCTGTTGATGCTGTTCAGCGCGCTCGCGGTGGGTGCCTTCTCCGGCACCGCGCATGCCCAGGCCCAGGTCAGCCCGGCACCGTCGGAAGCCGTTGCCGTCGAACCGCTGCCCGGCCCGGAAACCGCGGCCCCGGCCGCCGCCGCGGAAGCTGCCGCGGCGCCCACCTTCGACCACGGCGACGTCGCCTGGATGCTCACCTCCACCCTGCTGGTGCTGCTGATGGTGGTGCCTGGCCTGGCCCTGTTCTACGGCGGCCTGGTCCGCTCCAAGAACGTACTGTCCGTCCTCAGCCAGATCCTGGTGGTGTTCTCGCTGGTGCTGATCCTGTGGGTGGCCTACGGCTACAGCGCGGTGTTCAGCGAAGGCAACGCCTTCTTCGGCTCGTTCACCCAGTTCGCCTTCCTCAAGGGCTTTGCGCCCGATTCGGTGGGTAACACCCCGATCAAGGGCCTGCCGGATTACCTGTTCGTTGCCTTCCAGTCCACCTTCGCCGGCATCACCACCGCGCTGATCGTCGGCGCGTTCGCCGAGCGCATCAAGTTCAAGGCGGTGCTGCTGTTCTCGGCACTGTGGTTCACCCTGAGCTACATCCCGATGGCCCACATCGTGTGGGGCGGCGGTTACCTCGGCGCAATGGGCGCGATCGACTTCGCCGGTGGCACCGTCGTGCACATCAACGCGGGCGTGGCCGGCCTGGTCGCCGCGTACTTCGTCGGCAAGCGCATCGGCTACGGCCAGACCGCCCTGAAGCCGCACAACGTGCCGTTCACCTACATCGGCGCGATGCTGCTGTGGGTGGGCTGGTTCGGCTTCAATGCCGGCTCGGCTGCTGCTGCCGACACCGTGGCATCGCTGGCCTTCATCAACACCATCCTCGCCACCGCCGCTGCGGTGCTGGGCTGGACCCTGGTCGAAGCGGTCAGCAAGGGCAAGCCGTCCGCGCTGGGCGCGGCGTCCGGCGCGGTCGCCGGGCTGGTCGGCATTACCCCGGCGTGCGGCACCGTGGGTCCGCTGGGTGCGATCGTGATCGGCCTGGTCACCGGCGTGGTGTGCGTGTGGGGCGTCACCGGCCTCAAGCGCCTGCTCAAGGTTGATGACACCGCCGACGTGTTCGGTGTGCACGGCGTCGGCGGCATCGTCGGCGCGCTGCTCACCGGTGTGTTCAGCGCGCAGTCGCTGGGCGGCACCAAGGCCGACCTCGACATCGGCCACCAGGTATGGGTGCAGCTGGTCAGCGTGGGCTTCACCATCGCCTGGTGCGCGGTCGTCACCGTCGCCATCCTGCTGGTGGTGCGCCTGGTGTTCGGCCTGCGCGTCACCGAGGAAGCCGAGCGCACAGGTCTGGACGTCACCTCGCACGGCGAGTCCGCTTACGAGGTCTGATAGAGGTCACAGTTTCTTCGGGGTTACACCATTGCGGTAATGCACGTTGACCATTGACGTTGCTACCGGCGGTCTTCGGGCCGCCGGTTTTTTTATGCCCGCGCACGACCCGCGCGATGTCTCATTTTCACGCGCGATGCGTAGTTTTCCTACAAACGAAAGGGAGGATCCAGAGCTGTTTCGGATCGCAGGATTCCTTTAAAGTTCCCCGCCCGCCGGCCGTTTCAGGATCGGAGGCATCAGAATTTTCTGCCAGGGAAGCGCGTGAACGTGGATCAGGGACGTATCGAACGCAGCCGTGCGCTGCGCTGGCCGTTGGCCGTGGCCGTGGCAATCGCCTGCCTGCCGGCCGCCGCCGTTGCACAGGTGGCCGGGCCGTCAGACCAGGAACTGCTGCGCCAGCAGGAGCGTGAGCGGGTGCTGCGCGAGCAGCAGGAAACCACGCCTGACGTACGCCTGCAGGCAGCCCCGGAAGAAGCCGTCGGTCGCCTGCCGGTCGACGAATCGCCCTGTTTCACCATCAACCACATCGTGCTCGACGGTGAACTGGCCGAACGCTTCGGTTGGGCGCTGAAGGCCGCCGATCCGCGCAACGATCGCGCCACCGGGCGCTGCCTCGGCACCGGTGGCGTGGACATCGTGATGAAGCGCGTGCAGAACGCGATCATCGCCCGCGGCTTCGTCACCACCCGCATCCTTGCCGCCCCGCAGGACCTGAAGACCGGCACGCTCACGCTGACGGTGGTCCCAGGGCGCATCCACGCGGTCCGCTTCGCCAGCGGTGAAGGACGCACCCCGGCTCTGTGGAACGCACTGGCGGTCGGCCCCGGCGACCTGCTCAACCTGCGCGACATCGAACAGGCGCTGGAAAACCTGCAGCGCGTGCCGACCGCCACCGTGGACATCCAGATCGCACCGCCGCAGGAAGGCGAACAGGCCCGGCCCGGTGAGAGCGACCTGGTCATCAGCTGGAGCCAGCGCGCGCCCGTGCGCCTCAACCTGACCCTGGACGACGCCGGCAGTACCTCCACCGGCAAGCTGCAGGCCGGTGCCACGGTATCGCTGGACAACCTGGCCGGGATCAGCGACCTGTTCTATTTCAACGCCGGCAAGTCCGTGTTCAACGGCAGCGCACGCGGCACCGACAGCTGGGCCGCGCACTACAGCGTGCCCATGGGGTGGTGGCTGCTGGGTGCCAACGCCAGCGAGTACGACTACCAGCAGACCGTGGCCGGCGCGTTCGAGACGTACGAATACAGCGGCTCCAGCCGCAACGCCGAACTGCGCCTCACCCGCATGCTGTTCCGCAACGCGCGCGCAAAGACCAGCATGCACGCGCGCGGCTGGTACCGCGAATCGGACAACTTCATCGACGACACCGAAATCCTCGTGCAGCGCCGGCGCATGGCCGGCTGGGAACTCGGGCTCGCCCACCGCCAGTTCATCGGCAAGGCCACCCTGGACGCCAACCTGGCCTACCGACGTGGTACCGGCGCGTTCGATGCGCTGCACGCACCGGAGGAGGGGTTCGGCGAGGGCACCGCGCGCGGCAAGGTGGTCACCGCCGATGCGCAGCTCACCGTGCCGATGCAGTGGGGCAGCCAGGCCCTGCGCTACACCGGCAGCTGGCGCGCGCAGTGGAACCGCTCGCGGCTGGTCCCGCAGGACCGCTTCTCCATCGGCGGCCGCTACACCGTGCGTGGCTTCGACGGTGAAGTCTCGCTCACCGGCGAGCGCGGCTGGCTGCTGCGCAATGAGCTGGCGTTCGCGCTCGGCGGCGCAGTGGAGAGCTACGTGGCGATCGACCACGGCCAGGTCAGCGGCCCGTCCACCGGATGGCTGCTCGGCGACCGCCTCACCGGCATGGCGCTGGGCCTGCGCGGTGGCACCCGCCACGTGCAATGGGAAGGCTTCGTGGGCAGCCCGCTGGACAAGCCCGCCGGTTTCCAGACCGCCTACACCACCTTTGGCATGAATCTCGGCGTCTCGTTCTGACGTCCGTCGTACGGTACTGCGCACCCTGCCGGTGCGCGCCCTTACCACCGCATTGAAAGGAAGCAACGCCGTGAATCGAGTCTACCGTCTGGTCTTCAACCGCACGCTGGGTGTCATGCAGGTCGCCTCCGAGCTGGTCACCGCACCGCGCGGCGGCTGCGACGCGCGCGGCGGCAACACGGTGGCCACGCTGCGCCCGGTGAGCTTCGCCCTGTGGCTGGCGCTGGGCTGGGTGGGCGTGGTGCAGCCACTCTCGGCGCAGCAGTCACCCAGCGCCGGCCGCATCATCGCCGACCCCAACGCGCCCGCCGACCAGCGCCCCACCGTGGTCAGCTCGGCCAACGGCACCCCGCAGGTCAACATCACCACGCCCAGTGCGGCGGGTGTCTCGCGCAACCAGTACCAGCAGTTCGACGTTGGCGCGCAGGGCGTGATCCTCAACAACTCGCGTGGCGATACCCAGACCCAGATCGGCGGTTGGGTGCAGGGCAACCCGTGGCTGGCCACCGGCACCGCGCGCGTCATCCTCAATGAAATCAACAGCAGCAGTCCCAGCCAGCTCAACGGCTACATCGAAGTGGCCGGCGCCCGCGCGCAGGTGATCATCGCCAATCCGGCCGGCATCCAGATCGACGGCGCCGGCTTCCTCAACGCCAGCCGCGTCACCCTGACCACCGGCACGCCCATCGTCAGCAACGGTGCGCTGGAAGGCTACCGGGTTGCCGGGGGCGCCATCCGCATTGCCGGTGCCGGCCTGGATGCCAGCCGCACCGACTACACCGACATCATCACCCGCTCGCTGCAGGTCAACGCCGGCATCTGGGCCAACCAGCTGCAGGCCAGCCTGGGCAACAACGTGGTCAGCGCGGACAACACCGCCGTGACCCCGCAGGCCGCCGACAGCGGCGCCCCGGCGTTCGCCCTGGACGTGGGCGCGCTGGGTGGCATGTATGCCAACCGGATCTGGCTGGTCGGCAACGAGCAGGGCGTGGGCATGCGCAACGCCGGCAAGATCGGTGCGCAGGCCGGCGAACTGGTGGTCACCGCCGAAGGACGGCTGGAAAACACCGGCGCGCTGCACGCCCAGCAGGACACCCGCATCAAAGCCGCAGGCGGCGTGGCCAACGCCGGCACGCTCAGCGCCGAGCGCGAGCTGCGCGTGGACACCCCCGCCGACATCGACAACAGCGGCGGCACGCTCAACGCACGCCGGCTCGAACTAAACGCCGACGCGCTGCGCAACCGCGCCGGCAGCATCGAACAGGTGGGCGCGCAGGCGCTGCAGTTGAAGGGGGCCGACGTCCGCAACCTGCAGGGGCAGATCGGCACCGTTGCCACCACCACGCCAGGCGAAGGCGCCGGCAACACCGGCGGCACCGCTCCGGACAGCGGCAGCACTCCCGGCACCGCCACGGGCATCCCGACGCCCGGCACCGGCACAGGCACCGGCACCACCCCGCCGCCCGCCACGACGGTTCCCCTGGCGGCCGGCGTGCTCAACATCGCGCGCACGCTGGACAACGACGGCGGCGCCATCGACGCCACCGGCGTGCTGCAGCTCGACGCGCGCAGCAGCCTGGACAACAGTGGCGGCACGCTCGGTGTAGACACCCTGAAGGTGCAGGGCCAGGCCCTGCGCAACGTCGGCGGCACCCTGGAAGTGCAGGGCGCCACCACCGCCCGGGTAGCCACGCTGGACAACAGCGACGGGCACATGACCCTGGCCCAGGGCGCGGAGCTGCACACGCAGACACTGCTCAACCGGGGCGGCAGCCTGGCGCACGGCGGCAGCGCCGCCAGCGCCTGGACGATCGGCACGCTCGACAACCGCGATGGCAGCATCGCCAGCAACGCGGCCAGCTTCGGCTTGGGCATCGGCACCCTGGTCAACACGCGGGGCAGCATCAGCCACGCCGGCAGCGACGGCCTGCGCCTGCGCGCCGATCGCCTGGATGGCGTGGGCGGTACCCTCGCCACCGCAGGCGACCTGCTCCTGCAGCTGGGCACCGCCGACCACCGCAACGCGCAGCTGATTGCCAACCAGATCAGCCTGACCGCCGCGTCCTTCGACAACCGCGGTGGCCGCGTGCTCGCCACCGGGCAGCAGGCCAGCAGCCTGAACGTACAGGGCACCCTGGACAACGGCGACGGCGGCACCGTGGCCAGCAACGGTGACCTGCAGATCAGCGCAGCGCAACTGGGCAATGCCGGCGGCACCGTGCAGCAGGCCGGCAGCGGAAGCCTGCGCATCGATGCGGCCAACCTCCAGGGCCAAGGCGGCAGCATGCTCAGCAACGGCAGCCTGCTGCTGCAGGGCGGCACCACCAACCTGCGCGACGGCACCACCGCTGCCCAGCGCATCGACATCCATACCAACGACCTGGTCACCGCCGGCGGCTCGCTCACCTCGGCTGGCCCCGATGCGCTGAACCTGCAGGTAAGCCGCACCCTGGACAACACCGGTGGCCTGCTCGGCAGCAACGGTGCAGTGGCCATCGAGGCCACCACCCTCATCAACAACGGCGGCAAGCTGGTCGCCGCTGGCACCGCGGCAAGCACGCTGCGCGCCAGCGGCCTGCTGCAGAACCAGGGTGGCACGCTGTCCAGCAATGGCGACCTGCGCATCGACGCCGACGGCCTGCTCAATGCAGGTGGCAGCATCGATCACGCCGGCGATGGCACCCTGCAGATCACTGCCAGCACCGTGCAAGGGGGCGAAGGCAGCATCGCCAGCAACGGCCTGCTGCAGCTGCAGGCGCAGGCGCTGGATGTCCGCAAGGGCAGCACCCGCGCACGCCAGATGGACATCCGCGCCGGGTCGCTGGACAACAGCCACGGCACGTTGCTGTCGCTGGGCGAGCAGGCTCTGCAGCTGAACGTCAGCGGCGCTCTGCTCAACGATGGCGGCACCCTCAGTGCCAACGGTGCACAGCAGATCGACGCGGGCTCGCTGAGCAACCGCAGCGGCGAGCTCACCTCGGCCGGCACCGCCGACACCCGCATCGTGGTGGCGGGCACCCTGGACAACCACGCCGGCAGCCTAGCCAGCAATGCCGCAGCGCTGCAGTTGCAGGCCGGCACGCTGGTCAACGCCGACGGCGCCATCAGCCACGCCGGCAGCGGCGGGCTGTCGATCACCACCGGCCGCCTGGACGGACAGGACGGCCGCATCGGCACCGCCGGCGCGGTATCCCTCAGCGCCGGTGCGGTGGACCATCGCGGCGCCTCGCTGGCCGCCGCGCAGCTCGACCTCATCGCGCAGTCGCTGGACAACCGGGGCGGCAGCATCGTCGGCACCGGCACCGCCGCCAACACGTTGCAGGTAGCCGACACGCTGGACAACGGTGACGGCGGCAGCCTGGCCACCAATGGCGACCTGACCATCACGGCCCAGACCCTGGGCAATGCCGGCGGCACGATCCAACAGGCCGGCAGCGGCACGCTCGCCATCGAGGTGAAGACCCTGCAGGGCACGGCAGGCACGCTGCTCAGCAACGGCGCCCTGCGGTTGGAGGGAGACACCCTCGACCTTGGCAAAGGCACTACCTCGGCGCAGCAGATTGCCATCGACAGCGAACGCCTGATCACCGGCGGCGGCCAGCTCACCGCGGTGGGCACCGGGGTGCTGCAGGTGAAGGCACGCACCCTGCTGGACAACAGCGGCGGCATGCTCGGCAGCAATGGTACGGTCGACATCGCCGCCGGCAGCTTCATCAACGATCACGGCAAGCTGATCGCCGCCGGCGAAGCGACGTCGAAGATCCGCGTGGCCGATACGCTGGACAACGGCGGCGGTGCCATTTCCGGCAACGGCAGCCTGCATATCGACGCCGCGCTGCTGCGCAATGCGGGCGGCACGGTGGTCGCCAGCGACGCGCTGCAGCTGCAGGGCGAGGAACTGGACCTGCGCGACGGCGCGGTTGGCGCCACCGATATCAGCGTGCAGGCCGGCAACCTGGACAACAGCGGGGGCACCCTCAGTTCCACCGGCACCGCCGAGATGCTGCTGCAGGTGCGCGACCGCCTGGGCAACCACGGCGGCACCATCGCCGCCAACGGCGCCCAGCGCATTGATGCCGGCACGCTGTCCAACCGCGACGGCACACTGAGCTCGGCCGGTACCGCCAACAGCCAGATTACCGTCAGTGGCGAATTGGACAATGCGAAGGGCCTGATCGCCAGCAACGCCGCCGCGCTGGCCGTGAATGCCGGGAGCCTGCGCAACGTGGAAGGCACCCTCAACCATGCCGGCACCCAGGGCCTCACGTTGGGTACGGGCCAGCTGGATGGCCGCGACGGCACCATCGTCACCGCAGGCGACCTCTCCCTGACCGCCACGGACGTGGACCATCGCGGTGCCACGCTGCAGGCCGTGCAGATCGCGCTGGATGCCCGCTCCTTCGACAACCGCGGCGGCAAACTGGTGGCCACCGGCACCGGGGCCAACCGCCTCACCGTTGACGCCACGCTGGACAACGGCGAGCAGGGCGTGATCGCCAGCAATGGTGATCTGACCGTCAACGCAGCGGTGTTCGGCAACGCCGGTGGCACGGTACAACAGGCCGGCAGCGGCCTGCTCGACATCAACGCTGCCACGCTCAACGGGACAGGTGGCACGCTTGTCAGCAATGGCAGCCTGACCCTGAAGGGCGACGACATCGATCTGCGCAACGCCACCACCTCGGCGCAGCGCATCCGCATCGACAGCGGCAACCTGACCACCGCCGGTGGCAAGCTCACCGCGACCAGCACCGAGGCGCTGGTGCTGCACGCGCGCGGCCAGCTCGACAACAGCGGCGGCACCGTGGCCAGCAACGGCGCACTGGACCTGCGCGCCGCAAACCTGGTCAACGTCGCCGGCACCGTGCAGGCCGCGGGAACCGCCGCCAGCCAGCTCGCCATCGGGCAGGCCTTGGACAACCGCGACGGCAAGGTGCTGGTCAGCGGCGACCTCGACATCGCGGCGGTAAGCGTGAACAACCAGGGCGGTACCCTGCACAGCGCCGGTGCGCTCAGCGTCGGCGCCGACGGTGTGCTGGACAACAGCAACGCAGGCCTGATCGCCAGTGGCGGCGACGCATACCTGCGCGCAGGCACGCTGGACAACCGCGCCGGCAGCATCGAGCAGGCCGGCGACGGCCAGCTGCAGATCGAAACGCAGGCCCTGCACGGCGCCGGCGGCCGCATCGTCAGCAACGGCGCACTGGCGCTGCAGGGCGAAACCCTCGACCTCACTGGCGGCACCACCGCCGCGCGGGACATCCAGATCACCGCCGGCAGCCTGCAGAACGCAGGCGGCACGCTGAGTGCCACCGGCGAGCAGGCCATGGTCCTGCAGGTGCGCGACGCGCTCGGCAACAACGGCGGCACCATCGCGGCCAATGGCGCGCAGCAGATCACTGCCGGTTCGTTGTCCAACGTCGACGGCACCCTGAGCTCGGCCGGCAGCGCCAACACCCGCATCGAGGTGACCGGCCAGCTGGACAACACCCGGGGCACCGTGGCCAGCAACGCCAGCGCCCTGCACCTGCAGGCCGGTAGCCTGGTCAACACCGCCGGCAGGATCGCCCAAGCGGGCAACGGTGGCTTGACCCTGCAGACCGGCAGCCTGAGCGGCCAGCAGGGCAGCATCGCCACCGCAGGCGCCTTGATCCTGCGCGCGGGGGACGTCGATCACCGTGATGCCACCCTCAGCGCCAGCCAGCTGGACATCGTCGCCACCGGCTTCGACAACCGTGGGGGCACCGTGCTGTCCGGCGGTAGCGGCGCCAGCACGATTGCGGTGCAGGGCAGCCTGGACAATGGCAACAACGGGACCCTGGCCAGCAATGGCGATCTCCAGATCACCGCGTCCACGCTGGGCAATGCTGGCGGCACCGTGCAGCAGGCCGGGACCGGCTCGCTGGCAATCAACGCCGGTACGCTCAACGGCCAGGGCGGCAAACTGCTCAGCAATGGCAGCCTGCACCTGCAGGGCGAAAATACCGACCTGCGCAACGGCACCACCGCCGCGCAGCGCATCACCGTCCAGACCGGCAACCTGACCACGGCCGGGGGCAGCCTGACCGCGGCGGGCACGGACGTGCTTGCACTGAACGTACGCGGCCGCCTGGACAACACCGCCGGCACCCTCGCCAGCAACGGCGCGCTGGATCTGCACGCCGCCCAGTTCACCAACAACCAGGGTACCGTTCAGGCCGCCGGCACCGGCAGCAGCCAGGTGGCCATCGGCGGTGCGCTGGAGAACCGGAACGGACGCATCCTCACCGGCGGCGCTGCCACCGTCACTGCTGCCAGCGTCGACAACCGCGCCGGCATCCTGCACACCGATGGCGCGTCAGCACTGACCCTCACCGTCGACGGCCTGCTCGACAACAGCGCGCAGGGCACCATCAACGCGGGCGGCAGCGCCGACATCGATGCGCAGTCGCTGAACAACGCCGCGGGCATCCTCGCTGCCGGTACGGGGCTGCAGCTCGACACGACCACCCAGCTCAACAATGCTGGCGGCCTGATCCAGGCCGGTACCGCCCTGCAGCTGGGCACGGCCGGCATGAACAACCAGGCCGGCAGGGTCATTGCCGGCACCGTCGATCTGAACACGCACGGCCAGGCGCTGGACAACCGTGCCGGTACGGTGGCCAGCCTGACCGGCGTTACCACGCTGCATACCGGCCTGCTGGACAACAGCGGCGGCCTGCTGCAATCGGCCGGCAACCTGCGCATCGACACCGCCGGCCAGGCGCTGCTCAACACCAACGCGAACGGCAACGGCATCAACAGCAGCGGCGCGCTGGAAATCGCCAGCGGCACATTCGACAACCGCGCCGGCGCGGTATTTGGCCAGGGCGCCATCACCGTCAATGCCAGCAGCGTGGACAACTCCGACGGCGGCTCGCTGCAGGGTGCCAACGACCTCACGCTGCGCGCGCAGCAGCTGAACAACGCTGGTGGCGCCATCAGTGTCGGTCGCAATGCCGACCTACTGCTGCCCGGCGTGCTGGACAACCGCAGCGGGCTGGTGGCTGCCGCCGGCACGCTGACCGTGCAGGCCGCCAGCGTCGACAACCGCAACACCCTGAGCGGACCCAACGGCCCGGCCCTCGGCCTGCAGGGCAAGCAACTTCTGCTTACCAGCGGCAGCCTGGACAACCAGCAGGGCCAGGTGCTGGCCGACAACCTGAAAGTGCAGCTCAGCAACCAGCTCAACAACGCGGGCGGGCTTGTTTCGGCCTCGCAGACTTCCGAGATCCGCGCCGACAGCATCGCCAACGCCGGCGGTACGCTGGTGGCCGGCACCAGCCAGTTCATCCACACCCGCGAAATCACCGGAGACGGCAAGCTGCTGTCGCAGGGCGACATGACCCTGGAACTGGGCCAGAGCCACACCAATACCGGCGAGCTGGCCGCCAATGGCACGTTGACCCTCGCCATCCAGGGCAATCTGGACAACCTGGGCAAGCTGCAGGGCGCCAACGTCAACATCAGTGCCGGCAACGTCTACAACGCGGCCACCGGCGAAATCAGCTCGGTCGGCCTGACCCGGCTGGTGGCCGGCGGTGAACTGGTCAACCGCGGTCTGCTCGACGGGCGTACCACGCATATCGACGCGGGCACCCTGACCAACATCGGCACCGGCCGCATCTATGGCGATCGCATCGCCATCAATGCCGGCACGCTCAACAATGTCGCCGAGAACGTTGGCGGCGCGCAGCGCTCGGCCACCATTGCCGCGCGCCAGCGCCTGGACCTGGGCGTGGGCGTGCTGACCAACAGCGGCCAGGGCCTGATCTTCAGCGATGGCGACGCCGTGATCGGCGGCGGCCTGAACGGACTGAACGCGGTGGGCACCGCGCAGCGCATCGACAACCTCAGCTCCACCATCGAAATCGCCGGCAACCTGGACATCAACGCGCTGGCGGTCAACAACATCCGCGAAAACGTGGTGGTGCAGAGGCAGACCACGGTGCACGACACCGTGACACTGAACCAGCCGACCTGGTTCAAGAACGGCGACAACGAAGGCAGGCTGCGTGAGACCTCCAACTTCCAGCCTCTTGAAATCTACTACCTCAACCCGGCCGACATCCTGGAAGACACGGCCTACATCACGCCCGACGGCCAGCAGATCCGCAAGGCGGTCGTACGGCTGACCCCCAACACCAGCGCCTACTACTTTGCCCGCGGCGGCCTCTATGGTGCGCGCGGTGAACGTGCGCGCCTGAATGTCCAGGACGGCACGGTGGTGATCTACTACGTCGGCCGTGCAGACAACCGCAGCAACCCCGACCAGCTGGGTGCCGGAGCAGAAGATCCGTTCCATGAGCTTTCCAAACCCCAGCCGGGCAGTCCGGCGTTCCGCTACGAGTCAGACACCTTGGCATACAGCAATGCCTACGGGACGTGCACCACGAACTGCGTGCAGCTGATCACCTACCCGGACTACGACAATCCGGACGCGATGCTGATCAACATGCAGCGTCACCCCGAACGCACCAGCGGCAACGAGAAGTACCGCCTGGCCACCCGTACCACCGTGGAAGACGTGGTCGTTTCGGCCGGTGCCGATGCGGTGATCAACGCGGGTGGGCGCATCAACATCAACACCAATGCACTGCGCAACGAGTACGCCAGCATTGCTGCAGGTGGCAACCTGGAGATCCACGGCCTGACCCAGGACGCGTCGGTCATCAATACGGCCCGGAAGCTGGAGCGCACCCACTCCTTCAACAACGTCAGCGTCACCTACGGCGGCTCATCCAGCCCCTGGAGCGCAGCCCCCATTTCCGAGCAGGTCGGCGTACTGGGCGCCGGCCTCGTCGCCGGTGGCAAGCTCGTCGTCGATGTCGGCACGCTGCGAAATGAAAACAACGGCAGCGACGCGCCCAACGTCCGCGACGGCAGCAGCATGGCCAACCTCAACAACGGCGGTCCCGGTGCAGGTTCCGTCGGTCCGGGTGCCGGCGCGGTACAGGGACCCGGCCAGGCCACCGGCCAGGGCGCCGGCCCGGTGGCCGCACAGGGCCCCGGCGCAGCCACCGCAGCGCAGGGTCACAACGGCAGCGCCGTGCAGGGCCCCGGAACGACCGGTGCGCAGTTGGCCGATGCTGCCACGGCGCAGGGTCCCGGCCAGGTCGGCTCGGCCGGGCCCGGCAGCGGCACCGTCCAGGACGTGAGCGCAACCCAGGCCGCCCAGGCCACCGCCGCCGGCCCGAGCGCCGCGCAGGGCGGCAGCCATGCCGGCAGCGGCAGCAACGCCGCGCTCGACCGCAAACAGGCCGTGGCCGCCGCCGGAAATGACCCGCACGTGGTGGTGACCACCGCGCCGAACGCCAGCGCCCCCAGCGCCAGCCTGTTCAACGTGGATGCCAACCGCGGCAGCTACCTGGTCGAAACCGATCCGAAATTTGCCAACTACCGCAGCTGGCTCAGTTCCGATTACCTGCTGCAGCGCGCCGGCTATGAGCCGTCGCAGACCCAGAAGCGCCTGGGCGATGGCTTCTACGAACAGAAGCTGGTGCGCGAACAGATCGGTGAGCTCACCGGCCGTCGCTTCCTCGATGGCTACGCCAGCGATGAAGACCAGTACCGCGCGCTGCTGGAAGCCGGTGCCACCGTGGCCGGCGAATGGGGTCTGCGCCCCGGCGTGGCCCTCACTGCCGAGCAGATGGCACGCCTCACCAGCGACATCGTGTGGCTGGTGGAGCAGGACGTGACCCTGGCCGACGGCTCAACTGCCCGCGCGCTGGTGCCGCAGGTCTACCTGCGCGTGATGCCGGGCGACCTCGACCACAACGGGGCACTGCTCGCCGGTGCCGACGTGGACATCAAGCTGCGCGGCGACCTGGTCAGCAACGGCTCCATCGCCGGGCGCCAGTTGGTCAGCATCGACGCCGGCAACATCCGCAACATCGGCGGCGGACAGATCAGCGGTCAGCAGATCGGCCTGAAGGCCGCCGGCCAAATCGACATCATCGGCAGTACCGTCACCGCCACAGACGTGCTGGCGCTCAAGGCCGGCGGTGACATCACCGTGGCTTCCACCACCCACGAGTGGCAGGACAAGGGCGATCTGCTGACCCAGCACACCACCACGCTGGACCGCGTGGCCGGCCTGTACGTGACCAACACCGACGGCGCCGGCGTGCTCAGTGTCAACGCCGGCGGCAACGTGGAACTGCGTGCCGCACAGCTGGCCAACGCCGGTGCCGACGGCCTCACCGCCATCGTGGCGGGGGGCGACATCAATCTGACCGCGGTAACCCAGCAGAGCAGCGTCGCACTCACCCACGACAGCGGCAACTTCAACAAGCAGAGCCAGGTCACCCACATCGGCACCACCATCACCGGTGCCGGCGATGTGGCGCTCCGCGCGGGCAACGATCTGAACCTGGCCGCAGCGAACGTGTCGGCCGCCAATGCGCTGGTGGCGCAGGCGGGGCGTGACATCAACAGCATTGCCGTGCTGGACACGCAGAGCATCGACAGCAGCGCCAAAAGCAGGAACCATTCACGCGAGGTCAGCGCGGCTGACGCCTACGTGCTGGGCAACCAGCTGAGCGGCGGTGAAGGCGTTGCCCTGCAGGCAGGACGTGACCTGACCCTGCAGGCCACCACGGTGGCCAGCAGCGACGGCGGCGTAGTGCTGTCGGCCGGTCGCGACGTGACCCTCAGCACCGCGCAGGAGACCCATGACCTGGTGGTGGACGAGTTCACCCGCAAGAAGAAGACACTGTCCACCACGACCACCACCACCCACGACCAGAGCTCGACCAGCTATGCCGTAGGTACCACCGTGACTGGCAAGACCGTGGACATCCTTGCGGGCAACAACGTGGGCATCAGCGGCTCCACCGTGCTGGCCGACAACGACCTGCGCATCGCCGCTGCGAACAATGTCACCATCGAATCGGCGCAGGACACCTTCAACGAGGCGCACAGCTTCAACCAGAAGAAGTCCGGCATCACCGGCGGCTTCGCCAACGGCGTCGCGTCGGTGGGCTACAGCAGCGCCCGCAGCAACACCGAAAGCGCGCTGCAGTCCACCACGCAGGTGGGCTCGGCCGTGGGGTCGATGAACGGCAATGTGCAGATCAGCGCGGGCAACCAGCTGACCCTGGCCGCCTCCGACGTCGCCGCCGGGCAGGACCTGACCCTGATCGGCAAGGACATCAACCTGGTCGCGCGCCAGGACACGGTGGACACGCAGAACAGCCAGTCCAGCAAATCCAGCGGCTTCTCGATGGGCGTCACTTACGACCCCACCAAGGCCTACCGCAGCGCCCGCGATTCCACCACCGACGGCATGGCCGACAGTGGCTCGACCATGGGCGACATCACCCGCAATGCCGAAGGCACCGCCGCCGGCGTGCGTGCCGCCACGACGTCCGTAGTGGTGAGTGGGGGCAGCCAGCGTGCGAGCGGCAACCAGACCCACTCCACCAGCGACGCCCGCGTGGCCCAGCTGAGCGCGGGCGGTGACCTGACCCTGATCGCCAACGGCGGCTCGATCACCAGCCAGGGCGCGCAGATGTCGGCCGAAGGCGACGCCCTGCTGCTCGCCACCAAGGACATCGTGTTCGGCGTGGCTCACAACACCGAATCCAGTACCAACCAGAGCAGCGGCAAGGGCTGGGGCTTCGCCAACAACACCAGCGGCCTGCCGTTCGGCACCAACAACTCGCGCGGTGAGGGCACTGGCCAGAGCGACACCATCACCGGCACCCAGTTGTCGGCGGGCGGTGGCGTGCGCATGGCCACCACTGAAGGGGACATCACCCTGACCGCCGCGAACCTTGTCGCAGAGAAAGACGTGACCATATGGGCTGCCGGCAACCTCACCGTGCAGAGCGGCCAGGACACCGTGCGCAACGCCAACACTGCCGACAGCAAGGCGATCGGCACGGTGCAGATCTCCGACACCGAGAAGTTCGCCGGCTGGCACCGCCAGCAGCACGAGGACGACAGCGGCATGGTGTCGCAGGTCGCCAGCACCATCGGCAGCCTGGGTGGCAACGTCAACCTGGGCGCCGGCGGCAAGTACACCCAGATCGCCAGTAACGTGGTGGCCGCACAGGACGTGAACATCACCGCAGCCGAGATAGAGCTGCTCACCGCCGACGAGACCGGCTACAACTCCCAGAGCGACAAGGACCTGAAGATCGGGGTGTTCGCGCGGATCAAGTCGCCCTTCATTGACCTGATCAACAACGTGGATGCAGCACGCCAGTCCGACGGGCGTCTCCAGGCGATGCAGGGCATGGCTGCCGGCGCGAATGCCTACCAGGCAGGCAGCGCCATCGCTAGCGCGGCCAAGGGCGCGGGTAGCGGCGCGCTGTTCAGTGCCGAAGCCGGCATCGGCTTCAAGTCGGCCAGCAGCAGCGCAGATGGCAGCAGTACGGTCTCGCGCGGATCAACCATCCAGGGCGGTCGGAACGTCAACCTGACCAGCACCAGTGGCGACATCCACGTGGTGCAAGGCAACCTCAGCGCTGGCAACAAGCTGGCGCTGGACTCCGCGCGCGACATTCTGCTGGAAGCGGGTCAAGCGAACCTGCAGAACAGGAGCAAGAGCAACAACGCCGGTGCCGAAGTGGGGGTAGGCGTATCGGTGGGAGCACAAACCGGTGTCTATGTCTACGCGGAAGCCAGTGTCGGCAGCAGCAAGTCAAATGCCGAAAGCAACACTTGGCAGAACACGACGCTGACCGGCAGCAACATCTCGCTGAAAGCCAAGGGCGACACCACCATGCGCGGCGCGAGCGCAACCGCCGATCGGATCGACGTCAGGACCGGAGGAACGCTCACCATCGAGTCGCTCCAGGACATCGCCGAAAGCATGTCCAAGGACAGCCAGGTGGGGGGGCGTGTCCAGGTCTCCATCGGCACGGCGTGGGACGCCAGTGGCTATGCCAGCGCGGCCAAGGCGAACGGCAGTTACAAGGGTGTAGGCCAGCAGTCAGGGCTGTTCGCCGGTGACGGCGGCTACCACGTCGACGCCGGCCACGTAAATCTGGTGGGCGGTGCCATCGCCAGCACCAATGCGGCCAACAGCGAACTGAGTGCAGAGACATTCACGTTCACTGATCTCAAGAACGAGATGGATTACCGCGCCAGCTCGGCGAGCATCAGTGGTGGGTTCGGGCACAAGGCCACGGGCGAAGGCGCCAACCAGAACGCAGCCGGCCAGTTGAAGGACATCGGCAGCAATGTGGCAAACGGCAAATTCGGCAATGTGGAAGGTACCAACTTCAGCGGTGGCGTGCCGATGACCAGCAACGGCAGCGACAGCTCCAACACCTACGCCACGCTGACCGAGGGCAATATTACGATCGGCGGCAGAAAAGTCACGGCTGCCGAGCTCGGCGTGAACACCGACGCCGGCAAGGCCCATGAGGCAATCAACGCGCTGCCAGACCTCCAGAAGTTGATGAAGGAACAGCAGGCGATGTCATCAGCTGCGGGCACGGTGGTGGCCACCAGCAAGCAGATTGCGGGGGATGTCGCGGCGGCGAAGACCAAGGCGGCGACCGAAGCGTATCTGGCTTCTCTGCCCAGCAAGGAAGACAGGGACAAGTTCCTTGCGACGAGCCCTGAAGCGCAGCGAGAAATACTCTCCGCGCGTGATGACTACAAGGAGGCGCAGAAGTGGGCCACAGGCGGGGCGTACGGCCGCGCGCTTGATGCAGTGACCACTGCCATCGTGGGCAGCGTTTCCGGACAGAGCGGCGGACAGGTGGCGTCCAACGCGTTGGCACCCTACGCAGCGAACTTCATCGGCGGCCAGTTCGATCCGAACCATGGGGACAACCCGGATGCCACGTTGCAGCTCATCTCCCATGCAGTTCTCGGCGCGCTTCTGGCAGAGGCCAATGGTGGCACCGCTGCAAATGGCGCAGCTGCCGCTGCTGGTGGAGAGCTGGCCGCCAAGTTCATCATCGATCAACTGTACAAGGGCGACGTTGGAGGGTTGAGCGAACAGGACAAGCAGATGGTCCTTGCGCTCTCCCAGGCCGTGGGGGCGCTGGCCGGCAGCATGGGCGGAAACGGAATCGAAGGGGCCGCAGCCGGAGCGAACATTGCCCAGAATTCCGTCGAAAACAACTATCTGTCCGCCAAGGATGTCGAGATACTCAGCGAGAAGTTGAAGCGATGCGATGCCAAGGACGATGCATGTCGAAACGCCGTAGTGGCGGAGGCCCAGCAGCGAAGCGATGTCAACAGTGCAAAGCTGAAAGCATGTGCGACGACCCAGTGCGTTGATGCAATCATGCCAGAGCTGTTCGACGGCGCGCGTCACTTCGGTAAGCTGTACCGCGCGGACAATGCGGATGACAACGAGGAGAAGCTCGCTTTCGGCGCAATCTCGGATATTGAGACGAAGGGGTTGCTTATCGCGGCGAATATGGCTGCAGGCCTGCCGCAGTTCAATAGCGCCACGACGACCCGTGAGCAGTTCCTGCGCAACGTAGACGCTTCTGCGTATACGCCAGGCACGCCGGGAACCAAGTTCCAGCAGATCTTTGATGGGTACGAGTGGGCATTCGGGACCACTAAGCAGCCCCATGAGTACTCAACTACCTCCAACGCATGCATGGGACAGCCATTCAGTACCTGCGGAACGCCTGCCTCGCAGTTTGATGCGCTGAGGCGATATGCCGGGCCCGGCACAGACGGCAAAGGCCTGGCGAGCAATGGCGTGGTCAGCTACCTGTCAATCATGGGCCTTTCTCTGGGATACGTGACTCACCTCATCGATCCCAGCACCAGTAGCCTGATCAACATCACTGTTCCCGGTGCTCACGCCCTGGATCCAGGATTCGTCATCCGGCAAATCATTCCGACCGGAAACGGTGGTTTCAACGTGGAGACCACGGGCTGGGGAACGGGTTCGAGTCCAATGTTCAACTCGAACAGCTGGGCGGATGACCAGGTTTGGGGGCCGAATACAGATAAGATCGGCTCTGAGGTCAACTCCTACAAGCTGCCGTGGTTGCCGGGCGCACCGCCCGCCAAGTGCTGGCCGTCCATAATCGATGGAAAGAAAGTTGAGGTTTGTCAATGAGTGCTTGGAACCTGCCTGCCAGGATGCTTGCAGTGCCACTGAGCACTGCAGTGGCCAGTTGCATGTTCTTTCTGATCCCTGTCATGTCCTCGAGCGGAACGTCTGTGCATGGTGCACTGCCTGTGTTGGGCATTTTCCTGATCATAGGTGCCATCATTGGCTTGATCGTGGGATGTCCACTTGTCTTGCTGGTCGACGGCATTTTCCCCAGATGGCCCCCCAGGTACATCGTTTTTGGAGCTGCCGGGGCTTTGGTGGGCTGGCTAGTCCTGGAGGGTGGGTTCGCGCGCGGTGCCTGGGAAGCAATTTGGTCCAATCCGAAATTCTGGGTTGACTGGGCACCCAGGCGACTCATCCTCTTCTCGCTCATCGGCGTAATGAGCGGCCTTCTTTACACCGCGTTTGTCTGGTTCATTGATCGCGCAATCCCTCGTGACACCAGGTAGCTCGTAGAATGCGCCTTGCGCAGCCGCTGGCCACGTGGCTGCCCTCCCCGATCCAAAACGTGCGCAACCCGGTGAGCATCGTGTTGCACTACGATTTCTGCCTCGCCACGACTATCCATCCTTTCAGGCAGCCGAATGAAGAGCCTGATCAACATCGTCTACTACGTCGGTTGGATCGTTTGCGCGGCGCTGTTCCATGCGGTGGCCTATAACAGATACACGTCTGGAGCCCTCGGCCTGTTTGACGTCTACGATCTGAACCCGGAGCGTGCGCTGCAGGTTGTTCAGGCAGGCGTGGTGGTGCTGTTGATCCAGACAATGGCGATCATCATCAGGATCACCGATTGGAGGAGGGCGCGAATCCTTGAGATTGCACTGGCCCTCCTTGCATGGCTGCCATTCCTCTACAACCTGTCGTTCGTTCGGGGTTGAGAAGGAAGAAAGTTCAGGGCCACGGGGAACGCACGGCGTCGTTCATCACCCGCGCAGGCACGTGGACACCGAATCTGTGCGGGTGAGACTTCGCGATCCAGGACTCGCATCCTCGTCGTGAGGCCAGGACCCGCGCAACCCGCTCTCGAATCAAGCACAATCGGGTGATGCGCCAAGTCCGCCACCCGCTCGTGCTGCTCGCCACCCTCCTGCTTGCCGCGTGCGCCAGCACCGACGTGCGCAGCCCGCTCGCCACGTGGGTGCCTTCGCCAAACCACAACGTGCGCAACCCGGTCATCATCGTGCTGCACCACACGGACCAGGACAGCGTGCAACAGAGCCTGTACACCCTGCGTACCGCCAACAGCGGTGGCAAGGTCAGTGCGCATTACCTGGTGGGCTCGGATGGCCGCCTCTACCAGCTGGTGGCCGACAACCGCCGTGCCTGGCATGCCGGCGGCGGCCGCTGGGGCACCATCACCGACCTCAACTCCGCGTCGATCGGCATCGAGATCGACAACGACGGCAGCAGTCCATTTGCCGCGGACCAGATCGCCGCGTTGATCCGCCTGCTGGACGATCTGTGCACCCGTCTGAACATCCCGCGCACCCAGATCATCGCCCACGCCGATCTGGCACCGGCCCGCAAGCAGGACCCCAGCCGCTACTTCCCGTGGCAGCAGCTGGCCGAAGCAGGTTTCGGCGTCTGGCCCCGCGCCAGTGACGGCCCGGCGCCGGAGGGCTTCGACCCGTGGCTGGCCCTGCAGGCGTTCGGCTACCCGCTTGACGACCGCGCCGCCGCCGCCGGCGCCTTCCACCGCCGTTTCCGTGGCCGCGACGACCTGCCGCCCACGCTCGACGTCGATGACGCCCGCATCCTGCATTCGCTGCTCCTGCAGCGGTAGAGCGGCCGGTTGGTCAGCTGCTTCAGCAACCCCCTACAATCAATCGCTGATACCGCCCAGAACGAGCATCCATGAAGGCCAAGCGCATCACCGCTGCAATCAGGCACCCTGCCTTGACCCTTCTAGGTCTGTCCCTGCTGACCGCCTGCAGCGTCAGCACTCCCAAGTCCGATGCGCCGCCGTCTGCAAGTCCCGCCACCTACGCAAAGGCGGACTGGAAAGCGCTCCCCGCCGTCAGCGACAGCGACCTGCAGGCCGGCTTCAGCGCCTGGCGCAGCGCCTGCCCGCGGCTGAAGAGCGACGCCACCTGGGCGCCCACCTGCGTGGCGGCTGCCAACATCGCCAACACCCCAACGGCCATCCGCCAGTTCCTGCAGGACCATCTGGAGGTCTATTCGCTGCGTGCCGGTGGCCACCGCGCCGATGGGCTGATCACCGGCTACTACGAGCCGGTGTACAGCGGCAGCCTCATCCGCACTGCCAGGACGTCCGTACCGGTCTACGGCGTGCCGACCGACATGGTCAGCGTGCAGCTCGATGACCTGTACCCGGAACTCAAAGGCAAGCGCCTGCGCGGCCGCGTGGAAGGCCGCGTGCTTCGCCCCTACGACGACGCAGCAAAGATCTTCGCCAAGGGCGTCAACGCGCCCGTGCTGGCCTGGCTGTCCAACCCGATGGACCTGCAGTTCCTGCAGATACAGGGTTCGGGCCGGATCCGCCTGGACGACGGCCGCCAGCTGCGCATCGCGTACGCCGACCAGAACGGCCATCCCTACCGCCCGATCGGCCGCTGGCTGGTGGAGCAGGGTGAGCTGAAGAAGGAAGACGTCACCATGGACGCGATCCGCGCCTGGGCCGATGCGCACCCGCAGCGCGTGACCGAGCTGCTGGCCAGCAACCCCAGCTATGTGTTTTTCACCAAGGGGCCGGACGGCGACGAAGGTCCACGCGGCTCGTTGAACGTGCCACTTACCGCCGGCTACAGCGTGGCGGTGGACCGCACCGTGGTGCCACTGGGCAGCCTGCTGTGGCTGTCCACCACGCGCCCGGATGGCCGCCCGGTGGTGCGCCCGGTGGCCGCGCAGGACACCGGCGGCGCAATCGCCGGCGAAGTCCGCGCCGACCTGTACTGGGGCACGGGCGACGCCGCCGGCAAGCTGGCGGGGGACATGAAGCAGAAGGGCAACCTGTGGCTGCTGTGGCCGAAGGGTGCAGCACTGCCCCACACTCCCGTCGGCCGCTGAGGACACCCACATGGCACTTTGGTACCTGGTGGTCGGCGTGATGGTCCTGGAGATCGTGCTGCAACTGGCTTGGAGCCCGTTCTACTTCCGAACGGGCATCCGCCTGTTCAACGAGCGGATTCCCGCCACCGCGGAGATGCGCCACCGACTGGTGCTGAACTGCCTGGAGCGCGACGTGGCCACGTCGGACTGGATGCCGATGGTATTCCGTCCACTGCCGGATGGCCGCATGGCATTCCGCGAAAGCTTCTTCACCAGCTTCACCGGGCGCTACTACCCGGTAATGCGCGGCCTGGTGGTGGTGGACGCCAGGCGCAACCAGGTACGGGTGGAAGGTATCTGCAACTGGATGACCTTGGCCATTGCGGTGCTGTGCGTGGCCATGCCGATGGTGGCCGCCTCCACCTGGCCGATGCTGATGATGCTGGGGTTGTTCGTGTACTGCTACTTCATCCAGCGCCGCCGCTACCACGCGGTTGCCGAGGCCCTGCGCGAACAGATGCGTATCGAGCTGCCGGAAGCGATCATGGCGTTGAGGCGCCGCACCCAGTAGAACTACTGCGCCCGGCGCAGTGATTCTGCGCAGGTAGCCGCCGCGCGCGAGGGCTAGCATTCCAGCTTCAAGCCCCCTCGAGTCATATCCATGCACGAAGGACTGCTCAAAAGCTGGAACGCCGGCGCCACGCGCCAGGCCATCATCGCCTTCGTCGCACGGGTAACCCTGGAGGACGGCCCCGACTACGTGCCGCCGGCCGCACGGATCGCTGTGTTCGACAACGACGGCTGCCTGTGGTGCGAGAAGCCCATGCCGATCCAGGCCGACTTCCTGTTGCGCCGCATTGCCGAACAGGCTGAAGCAGACCCGTCGCTACGCGACCGGCAACCCTGGAAAGCCCTTCATGAAATGGACCAGGAGTGGCTGGGCGATGTCATCACCAAGCATTACGAAGGCGATGACACCACGCTCAAGGAAATGGCGGCCGGCCTGCTTTCGGCCTATGCCGAAGATGACGTGGAGTCGTTCGCCAGCAAGGCCGACCAGTTCCTGCGCAGCGCGGAGAACCCGGTGCTGAAACGCCCCTACCTGAAAACCGCCTACGCGCCCATGCGCGAGCTGCTGCAGTACCTGGAAGCCAATCAATTCACCAACTACATCGTGTCCGGTGGCGGACGCGATTTCATGCGGCCGATCACCCGCGAGCTGTACGGCGTTCCGCCCGAGCGCGTGGTCGGCACCACCGTCGCGCTGCAGTACCGCGAAGAAGACGGCATCGGCAAGGTGGTCCACACCTCGAAACTGGAGGTGTTCGATGATGGCCCCAACAAAGTGGTACGGATCTGGAGCCGGATTGGCGCGCGCCCGATCTTCGCTGCCGGCAACTCCAATGGCGACATCCAGATGCTGCAGTTCGCCACGCAGGGAAAGGGCGCCTCGCTGGCGTTGCTGGTTACCCACGATGATGACGAGCGGGAAATTGCGTATACCTCGGGCGCCCAGAAGTCGGTGGCGCTGGCGAAGGAGCGCGGGTGGCCGCTGGTCAGTGTCCGGGAGGACTGGGCGAAGGTGTTCGTGGATTAGCGGCGGGCTGCGTGGCTGCGTGGTGCCGGACGGAAGGGGAAATAGACCCTCGTTTTGCACTACATTGGTGCAATGACCCCCGCACCACCGTCTCCGTCCCTCGAAGTCCTTGGCACCCCGGTCGCCTGGGCCGATGCCGAAGGCCGCGTCGCCGGCTGCAACCCGGCCTTTGCGCGCTGGCTGGGGGTAAGCGTGCGGCGCCTGCTCGGCCAGCCGCTGGCCTCGCTGGAGGTGCAGGGCGAGGCGCTGGCGCACTTCCTGGCGCGCGGCGAGCGCGACACCCTGCGCCTGCACCGGTTGGCGCTGGCCCTGCCCGGCGAGGCCCCGCGCTTTGCCGAAGGCTGGCTGAGCCGGCATGAGGAAGATGGCTGGCTGCTGGAAGCGCACCCGGTGGATGAATTCCCCGGGCTGGACCCGACCCAGGCCCTGCCCAGCGCCCTCAGTGCCGCCCTCAAAGGCCTGGCCCACGAGCTGCGCAACCCGCTGGCCGGCCTCAAGGGCGCGGCCCAGCTGCTGGCCCGTCGCAGCGCCCAGCGCGACCCGGAAGAGCGCGAGCTGATCGAGCTGATCGGCTCGGAGATCGAACGGCTGAACGGGCTGCTGGAACAGTTGTTGTCGCCGGCTCCGGCCGCGCCGCATGCGCCCCTCAACATCCACGCCTCTCTGGAGCGCGTGCTGCGCTTGGCCGAGAGCGAAGGCGGCTGGGCGGTGCGCCTGCAGCGCGATTACGACCCCAGCATTCCCGAATTCGACGGCGACGCCGACCGTCTCACCCAAGCGATATGGAACCTGGTGCGCAATGCGATCCAGGCCGGGGCGGGTACCGTCACCCTGCGCACCCGGGTGGAACATGGCGTGCGCATCGGCGACCAGCTGCAGCCGATGGCGCTGCGCCTGGAGATCGCCGATGACGGCCGTGGCGTGCCCGAAACGCTGGCCGAGCACCTGTTCCTGCCGTTGGTCAGCGGCCGCGCCGAAGGCACCGGGCTGGGCCTGGCGCTGGCCCAGCAGGTGGCACGGGAACACCGCGGCACGCTGACCTACCGCTCGCGCCCGGGGCATACCGTATTCACCGTGCATCTGCCGATCGGGCAGGGCACCCCCGCTGCCGAGGAGACCGCGCATGGCGGATGACAGCCAGGCCACCGCCCAGCGTGTCTGGGTGGTGGATGACGACCGCGCGGTACGTTTCGTGCTGTGCACCGCGCTGCGCGATGCGGGCTATGCGGTGGAAGGCTTCGATGGCGCGGCGGCGGCCTTGGAGATGCTCTCCGGCCAACCCGCCCCGGACCTGTTGTTCACCGATGTGCGCATGCCGGGCGATGATGGCTTGGTGCTGCTGGACAAGCTCAAGGCCGCGCACCCGCAACTGCCGGTGATCGTGATGTCGGCCTATACCGATGTGGCCAGCACCGCCGGTGCGTTCCGTGGCGGCGCGCAGGAATTCCTGTCCAAGCCGTTCGATCTGGACGATGCGGTGGCCCTGGCCCAGCGCGTGCTGCCGGAGCCGGACACCACCCTGGTCGAGCCCAGCCTCCCGTCAGTGGAGCCCGCGCCTGACCAGCGCCCGCAGCTGGTCGGCGACACGCCGGCCATGCGCGCGCTGTTCCGCGCCATCGGCCGCCTCGCGCAGGCGCCGCTGTCGGTGTTGATCAACGGCGAAACCGGCACCGGCAAGGAACTGGTGGCGCATGCGCTGCACCACGAATCGCCGCGCGTGCAGGGCCCGTTCGTGGCGCTCAACACCGCCGCCATTCCGTCCGAACTGCTGGAAAGCGAGCTGTTCGGCCATGAAGCCGGCGCATTCACCGGCGCGCAGCGCCGCCATGTAGGCCGCTTCGAGCAGGCCAATGGCGGCACGCTGTTCCTGGATGAAATCGGGGACATGCCGCTGCCGTTGCAGACCCGCCTGCTGCGCGTGCTGGCCGAAGGCGAGTTCTTCCGTGTGGGTGGCCGCGAATTGATCCGGGTGGATGTGCGCGTGATCGCCGCCACCCACCAGGACCTGGAAACGCTGGTGGCGCAGGGCCGCTTCCGCGCCGACCTGCTGCACCGGCTGGACGTGGTGCGGCTGCGCCTGCCGCCGCTGCGCGAGCGCCGCGATGACGTCGCCCAGCTGGCCGACACCTTCCTGGCCGCCGCCGCGCGCAAGCTGGATACGCCGCCCAAACGGCTCACCGCCGCTGCGCTGCAGGCGCTGCGCGAGCACGACTGGCCGGGCAACGTGCGCGAGCTGGAAAACGTGTGCTGGCGCATGGCCGCACTGGCCGCATCCGACACCATCGGCGTGGCCGATGTGGACAGCGCGCTGCACCGCGGTGCCGGGCCGCGCACCCGCGCGCAGGGCGATCCCAGCCAGTGGGAAGCCATGCTGTCTGCATGGGCGCGTCAGCGCCTGGCCGAGGGCGCCGAAGGCCTGCATGCGCAGGTGCGCGACCGGGTGGACCAGGCGTTGCTGGAGGCGGCCCTGCAGATCACCCACGGCCGCCGTGCCGAAGCCGCCGCGCGCCTGGGCATGGGCCGCAACACGCTGACCCGCAAGCTCGGCGCCGGGCGCCGGCGCGGCGGATGAATCCCTGTTCATGGCATGTAAGCACCGCGTCGCGGTGCCTTTCATGGTCCGTGGACGACCATGACGTTAGTTTGCACAGAAGGAGTTCCACATGCGTCGTTCCCACCTCGCCCTGCTGATCCCGTCACTGCTGGTGTTGGCCGCCTGTGGTTCCGCGCCCGAGCAGCGCAGCGCGCCGGTGCCGGCCGTACCGGTGGTGAGCACCGCCAAGCTGGCCGAAGCCAACCTGGCGCCTGCCTCGGCAAGTATTGTCAGCGGCCGTCTGGTGCTGGTGCCCGATGCGCAGGGCGTGCATATCACCGGCACCATCGGTGGGCTGCAGCCGTTGCAGACCGCCGCGTTCCACGTGCATGAGCGCGGTGACTGCAGTGCCGTTGACGCCAGCAGCGCGGGGGCGCATTTCAACCCGTTCAACCAGCCGCATGGCCGCAACAGCGCTGGGGCACATCACATTGGCGACATGGACAACCTGCGCGCCGACGCGCAGGGCCGGGTCAGCGTCGATGTACGCCTGCCAGCGGTTACCCTCGGCGGCGGTGCAGCCACCGACATCGTTGGCCGTGCGCTGGTGGTTCATGCCAACGCCGACGATTACCGCAGCCAGCCGGCAGGTAACGCCGGCGCCCGAATCGCCTGCGGCGTCATCCGGGTCACGCGCTGAACGCGCTGTCCAATGACGTCGCTTTTTCCCTCGTTACCCGCAAGGAGATCCACATGCGCCTGATCCATACCTCACTGTTCGCCGCCATTGCCGCCATCGGCCTGACCGCCTGCAACAAGCCGGCTGATGCGCCCGCCGCCGATCCCGCCACCGCCACCCCGCCGATCGCCGAAACCGCGCGCACCACCGAAGCGCCGCCGGCCATGACCAGCGAAGCCCACGCCAACCACACCGCCGTGGCCGACCTTGCGCCGACCCAGGGCAATGACGTCAAGGGCAACGTGACCTTCAGCGTGGTCGACGGCAAGGTCCACGTGAAGGGCCAGGTCAGCGGCCTGAAGCCGAACAGCGAACACGGCTTCCACATCCATGAGAAGGGCGACTGCAGCGCGCCGAACGGCGACAGCGCTGGCGGCCACTTCAACCCGAGCAAGGAAGACCACGGCAACGTGGCCACCACCCCGCACCACGGTGGCGACATCCCCAACATCAAGGCCGACGCCCAGGGCAACGCGGTGGTGGATGCAGCCGTGTCGACCAACGTCAACATCGGCGAAGGCAACGACAGCGACATCATCGGTCGTGGCCTGATCGTGCATGCCGACCCGGACGACTACAAGACCCAGCCGACCGGCAACGCCGGTGCGCGCCTGGCGTGTGCGGTCATCAAAGCCGCACCGTAACCGGTAGCGCCGGCCGTTGGCCGGCCCCGTGAAACGAAGAACGCCGGCATCGCCGGCGTTTTTCTTGAACGGTAGCGCCACGCCCTGCGTGGCGGCGCGGCGTCACCGTCAGCGGGTCAACAATTCCCGCGCATCCTGGCCCGCTTCGCAATGCACGAACAGCACCGGCAGCCCGTGCGCTTCCAGCACGGCAGCCATCTGCCGCTGGCGCATCAGGTACTGCTCGTAAATGCCCTGCAGGCGATCGCAGTTGCCCTTGTCGTGGCTGTAGTAGCTGCACCAGCCGGCCGGATCGAACAGTGCCATACGCACTTCGCCGTCAGCGTATCGAAGCAGCGGTTCCGGCGCTCTGTCCAGCCACTGCTCAGACTGCGGCGCCATCAGCGCCGTTTCTATCAGCGGCCACAACTCGGCCAGGCCCTGGTTGTCGTATTGCATCGACATCATCGCGGCCAGGTCGTTCACCGTGAAATACCGGGCGTGCTCGATCTGCGCGCCGAAGGCGTTCTGCGCCTGCAGGGCGGTATCGGCCTGGGCCATGCCCTGGGCCAGCAGCACCTCTTCCAGTGCTTCGGCTACGGCCGTGGTCTGGGCCACGTCGGTGCCCGTCAGCAGGAACGGCACCACGCGCAGGCCACCGCCGGTGAGGCTCGCATCGGCCTGGAACGGCAGCGGCACTTCGCCGTCGGCACCGGCGCCGAACGCCAGCAGGCGCGGGCCTTCGTTGCGGCCGGGCGCACGCATCTGCAGTTCTTCCAGGCGGCGGTGGATCGGCCAGCCGGGGCGCAGAACTTCGGCGGGGTCGAAATGGGCGCCGGCGAACACGAAATCGAGTCCGCTCACGCCGGGCACCAGCTTGGCGAGGTCGCGGCCAACGCGGTCGGCCAGTTCGCCCGCCTGCGCGGATGTCAGGGCCGCGTGGCGGGGGGCGTCTCCTCCGGCCAGTTCCAATGCCAGTACGCCAAGGGCATTCATGCCGGGGTCGGGTTTGCTCATGGGTTCACAGTTGGCCCATCACAGGGCGGCAGCTACACTTGGCCCCATTATGCCTGCTCCTTCGTGCAGGCCATGTTGCAGACACCCCTCCCATGCCAGGTATCTCCATGCCCAACGCTCGTCCCGTCGCCATTCTCGGTGGCGTCCGCATTCCGTTCTGCCGCCAGAACACCGCCTATTCGGACGTTGGCAACCTGGGCATGTCGGTACGTACGCTCGGCGCGCTGGTGGAACGGTTCGGCCTGCACGGGCAACAGCTGGGCGAAGTGGCGATGGGCGCGGTGATCAAGCATTCCAGCGACTGGAACCTGGGCCGCGAAGCCACGCTGTCTTCGGGCCTGTCCCCGCTCACCCCGGGCATCACCATGCAGCGCGCCTGCGGCACCTCGCTGGACACGATCATCGCGGTGGCCAACAAGATCGCGCTGGGCCAGATCGAATCGGGCATCGGCGGCGGTTCGGACACCACCTCCGACGTGCCGATCGTGTACGGCAAGAAGCTGCGCGCGCGCCTGCTGGCCGCCAACCGCGCCAAGACCACCGGCGACAAGATCAAGGCGATCGTGCGCGGCTTCAAGCTGGGCGAACTGAAGCCGGAATTCCCGGGCGTGGCCGAACCGCGCACCGGCAAGAGCATGGGCGACCACTGCGAAGACATGGCCAAGGAGTGGAACATCTCCCGCGATTCGCAGGACGAGTGGGCGGTGTCCTCGCACAAGAAGCTGGCCGCGGCCTATGAACGTGGTTTCTTCAATGACCTGATCGCGCCGTTCCGTGGCGTGGAGCGCGACAACATCCTGCGCGCGGACACCTCGCTGGAAAAGCTGGCCACGCTGAAGCCGGCCTTCGACAAGGTCTCCGGGCGTGGCACGCTCACCGCCGCCAACTCCACCCCGCTCACCGATGGTGCGTCGGCGGTGCTGCTGGCCAGCGAGGAATGGGCGCGCGCGCATGGCCACGAGCCGCTGGCCTACCTGCGTGATTCGCAGGTGGCCGCCGTTGATTTCGTGCACGGCGAAGGCCTGCTGATGGCGCCGACCATCGCGGTTCCGGAAATGCTCAAGCGCAATGGCCTGACGCTGCAGGATTTCGACATCTACGAAATCCATGAAGCCTTCGCCGCGCAGGTGCTGTGCACCCTGCGGGCGTGGGAAAGCGAAGACTACTGCCGCAACCGCCTGGGCCTGGATGCGCCGCTGGGCAGGATCGACCCGGCCAAGATCAATCCGCTGGGGTCGTCGCTGGCCACCGGCCATCCGTTTGCGGCTACCGGGGCGCGCGTGATCGCCACGGCGGCCAAGCAGCTGGCCGAACGCGGCGGTGGCCGCGCGCTGGTGTCGATCTGCACCGCCGGCGGCATGGGCGTGGTGGCGATCGTCGAACGCTGAGTCGTTCGCATCGCGCAAAAAAAAGGCCGCCCGGTTGGGCGGCCTTTTTGTTGGGGACGGCGTCAGCGGATTGGGTTGCCGTATTCATCGCGCTCGTCGCGATGGATGTCACGCACCGGCAGCGGTTCGCTCATCAAGGATTGTTCTTCGACCGTGGCGCGTTCGGGCACTACGGCCGCCAGTGGGGCGACCGGGCGGGCGAGCACCACGCTGTCTTCGCCGCGCTGCTGGCGCAGGGCGTTGATGTAGCACTGCGCGGCCAGCGCGGGTTCGCCGCGTGCGGTGAAAACCTCACCCAGCGCTTCCCAGGCGGGGGAGCCGGCGCCGGCGGCGATGGCACGGTGCAGGTAATCCTCGGCCTGGACGTGCTCGCCCTGGCGCGCGGCGATGCGGCCGAGCGCCAGCAGCAGGGCCGGGCTGGACGGCTGCTGGCCCAGCCAGCGCTGCAGATTGGCCTGGCGGGTGGCCAGCTTCTCCACCGGCATCTGACCGTACAGCGTCACCAGCGATTCGTCCCAGCGCGTATCCAGCGCCTGTTCCAGGTTGAGCAGGGCCGGTTCATCCCAATCCAGCGCCACGGCGCGCAGCGCGTAGGCCGACACCACATCGGGGTCGCTGCGCAGGGCCTTCGGGGTGGCTTCCCACTGCGCGGCCAGCGCATTCACATCGCCCGCCTCCAGCAGCGACTGCGCGGCCAGGCGCACTTCCAGTTCGGCCACGGCCTCATCGGGCAGCACCTTCTGCTTGCGCAGCGCGCCCAGCTGGCCGTAGGCCTCGTGCGCGCGGTCGGCACGTGCCAACGCTTCGGTGCGCAGCCACAGGCCGCGTGGCGGCAGCGGCTGGATGCCCGGGGCATCCAGCGCGTTGATCGCATCAACCGGGCGCTCCTGCTGCAGCAGGCGTTCGGCCTGCATCAGCGCATAGGCGGTGGCATCAGTGGTGGACAGGCGCTGCAGGTACTGGTCCACCGCGGCCTGGTCCCCGCGCGCTTCGGCGCTGCGGATGGCGGTCACGTAGGCCACCGCGCTCACTTCTTCGTCTTCGGCGGCGGTGCCCAGCAGCCTCTCGGCGCGCTGCCAGTGGCCGTACTCGTGCGCCTGCATGCCTTCGATCAGGCGGGCGCGGCCCTGCTTGCGGCGGTAGCGGCCCCAGGCACGGAACGGCGAGGCCACCAGGCTCCACAGCAGCCACAGCACCAGCAGGCCCACCAGCACCATCAGTGCCACCTGCGGCACGGTGGAGCGGTAATCGTTGCCGCCGGCGCGGTAGATCACCTCGCCGTACTGGCGCAGCGATTCGGTGCCCAGCCATTGCGCGGCCACCACGCCCAGTACCACGGCCAGCAACAGCACCACCACGGATTGAATCGGCTTCATGTATCAACTCCCATCGCGCATGGCGCGCAGTTGCTGCAGGGTGCTGCCCAGTTCGGGCAGCGGCGGGCGTAGCACTTGGGTGCGCAACTGCTGCAGTTCACCACGACGCTCGCGCAGGCCGGGTGAATCCGGCCACAGCCGCGGCATCCACAGCACCACCCGGTCCAATGCCTGTTCGAAACCGGCCTGGTCGCCGCGTTCAACCGCGGCACGGGCCAGGGTCAGCTCCAACTGCAGCGAATCCCACGCGGCGGTGCGCTCGGCGCGGGTCAGGGGGCCCTGCACTGCGGTGGGGGTGATGGTCACGAACGGGGCCAGCACGTGGTGCCACCACGGCGGCGCAGCGGTGTCCGTCGCCGGAGCGATCTGTTCCGGCAACGCCAGCAGCGACTGCGAGAAGCTGCCAAGGCGCTGGTTGATGCCGGCGCGCACGCCCGGGCCGAGGGCATCGACCGCATTGCGTTCCTGCATCAGCGCTTGGCGCAGGTTGAGGAATTCGGTGCCCTGGACGTCTTCCAGCGCCGTGGCGGCCAGTGCATACAGCCGCTTGGCGCCCTCCACGTCATCGGCGAAGGCCAGGCGTTGGCCGGCCTGGCTGAGCAGCAGTTCGGCCTCCTCCAGCTGCAGCGCCTGCGCGTTGTGGCGGGTGCTGTCGGCCAGCCGTGCCAGGTTCTCTTCCAGCAGGGCGTTGCGCTGGCTCAGGCCCAGCATTTCATCGCGCAGCACCCGGTTGGTGGCGGCCGCATCCTGCACCCGCTGCGAGGTGGAGCGCTGGTCGCGGCGCAGCGCTTCCACGCTTCCGGCCAGGCCCTGCACCAGCACGGCGGCATCGGCCTCGCGCTGCGCGACACGCGCCTGCTGCGCCTGCCATTGGGTCCAGCCCCACGCGGCGCCACCGGCCACCACCGCAAGCGCGGCAAGCGGCACGATCCAGCGCAGCGGTCGGTGGGGCGGGGGCGGAACCATGTCGTTCATGCAGGCATCCTTGTCGACCGCGCCGGTGCATTCACGAGCTGGCGATCGACGAAGTGCACAGCATCGCTCGCCGCCCGCAGGCCCTGCAAGGCCGCAAACGACCCCTGTTCAGGAAGTTGCTGCGGTGGTGACAGCCGCGTGTGCGGCCTGCGCCAGCTGTGCCGGCAGCGGGCCGGCGGCGAGGGTGACCCGGGTGAATCCGGCGTCCGTCGCCAGAGCGGCCAAGCGCTCGCTGGCGGCCACCACATGCGCCTGGCGAAGCTGCGCCAGCAGGTCCGCCGGCAGCTGTTGGCTGAGCAGCGCCAGGGCCTCGGCACTGCTCAGCGCCAGCACCCACGGCCCGGCCTGGTGGCGCAGCCGCTGCAGTTGCCGGGGCGGCAGGCGCAGCGCTCTGCGCTGGTAAACATCCACCCGCTGCAACGTCGCGCCACGTTCCTGCAGCGTACTGGCGATGATGCCGCGCCCGCCGGGGGCGGTAACCAGCGCCGCGCGCAGGCCCTGCAGCTGGGCCAGCGCCGGCAGGTCGAGCAGGCCTTCGCTGTCCATCCGGGTGGGAGCCACCACGTTGTCAACGCCATGCCCGCGCAGCGCAGCGGCAGTGCCGGCGCCTACCGCCAGCCAGGTGCCGGCGTGCGGGGCCTGCAGCGGCTGCAGCCGCGCGGCGGCATGCACCGCCGCCGGGCTGCTGAACACCACGCGGTCCGCGCCCAGCGCCTGGGCCAGGGCCGCGCGGGTGCCCGCATCGTGGCGCGCCACCAGGGCCCACGGCGACAAGCCGATCACCTGCGCGCCCAGCGCTTCGGCCGCGCGCCGCAGCGGTGCGTGCTGGCCGCGCGGGCGCAGCGACACCAGGGTCCAATCCGGCACATGTGCGTGGCTGTTCATTGCGGGCATTATGCGAGGCCTTCGTTGCAACGTCGCCGTACTGATGTCTGAACAAGATTCCCTCCCTGCGCATCTGGCCGCACTGCAGCAGGTGCTGGAGCGCATGCCACCGGTAGCGGCCATGCAGATCCGCGTGGACGCCTATGCCGATGGCGTGCTGGCCCTGCGCGCGCCGCTGGCCGCCAACGTCAATGACAAGGGCAACGCCTTCGGCGGCAGCCTGTCTTCCGCGCTGACCCTGTCCGGCTGGGCGCTGGTCACCCTGCGCCTGCGTCTGGCCGGCTTCGATGCCGATGTCTACGTGGCCGACAGCCACGTGCGCTACCTGGCCCCGGTCTACGAGGACCTGCTGGCCCAGGCGCAGGCGGCCGACGATGCGGACTGGGACACCTTCCTGGCCACCTTCGCCCAGCGCGGCAAGGCCCGCATCGAGGTGGTGGCCCGCCAGCCCGGCGAGGCCGGCAAGCCCGCAGCTGAACTGACCGGACGTTTCGTTGCCTTCGCAAGGCGGTAGGATGGGCGCCTTGCCGATTGGGGAATTCGCATGCGTCGCACCTTCCAGATCCTGCTGCTGGCCTTGCTGGCCCTGACTTCCGTGTCGGCATTCGCCGGCGAGCAGAAAACCACCAAGAAGCAGCGCAAGCAGCTCGAGGAAACCCAGGTCAAGTACGACTCGACCATGCGCTGGGGCACCGTGGAAGACATGCTGCCGTACCTGGACCCGGCCTACGCCAAGGAGCACCCGCTGACCGACCTGGAACTGCGCAGGTTCGAGCAGGTGAAGATCTCCAGCTACCGCGCCGGCGACAACGTGCCGCTGCCCGACGGCCGGATCGGCCGCAATGCCGAGGTCCGGGTGATCAATATCAACACCCAGTCCGAACGTTCGGTGCGGGTCAAGGAAATCTGGCGCTGGGATGCCGAGGGCAAGCGCTGGCTGCAGGCCAGTGGGCTGCCGGACCTGTGGCAGGAATCCTGAGCTGGCCCAGGGCTGGACGCCGGTTCGCCCGCATGTGCGACAATCGGCGCCCGCTAATCGACCCGTGATCTAAGTGAATTACGAAGAGTTGCTGGCCTTTGCCGGCCGAAACCCGATGTTGTCGATGGCCTTCGTGGGCCTGACCGTCGCCATCCTCGTCACCGAGGTGCGCCGCCTGCTGCGCGGCTACAAGTCGATCAAGCCGGCCGAGCTGACCCAGCTGATCAATGCTGGCGGCGCGGTCGTGGTCGACCTGTCGGCGAGCACCGATTTCGAGAAGGGCCACATTGCCGGCAGCCGCAACGTGCAGCCTGCCCAGTTCGGGCCGGAGCACAAGCTGGTGGCCAACGCCAAACAGCGCCCGGTGGTGCTGGTGTGCCGTACCGGCACCGCCTCTGAAACCGCAGCCAAGGCCTTGAAGAAGGCCGGTTTCGAGCAGGTGCACGTGCTCGACGGCGGCCTGCCCGCCTGGCAGCAGGCCGAGCTGCCGCTGGTCAAGGGCCGCAACTGATTTTGCCCGGATTGCGCGGCATGCCTTGTGCGCGCCGCCACACGCCCCCATCGCAGGGCATGTAACAATCCGTTTTTACAGCATTCATTCTGGAGCAACAGGAAATGTCCGAAGCGAACACCAACGGCGCCATCGCGCCGGCCGACGCCGCCACCGGCCCCGCGTTCACCGTCGAAAAGATCTACGTCAAGGACGTTTCCTTTGAATCGCCCAACGCCCCGGCCGTGTTCAACGAAGCCGTGCAGCCGGAGCTGCAGCTCAACCTGAACCAGCGCGTGCAGCGCCTGGGTGAGAGCGCCTTCGAAGTGGTGCTGGCCGTGACCCTGACCTGCAAGGCCGGCGACAAGACCGCCTACGTGGCCGAAGTGCAGCAGGCCGGCGTGTTCGGCCTGGTCGGCCTGGACCCGCAGTCGATCGACGTGCTGCTGGGCACCCAGTGCCCGAACATCCTGTTCCCGTACGTGCGTTCGCTGGTGAGCGAGCTGATCCAGGCCGGCGGCTTCCCGCCGTTCTTCCTGCAGCCGATCAACTTCGAAGGCCTGTACGCCGAAACCCTGCGCCAGCGCCAGGAACAGGGCGAAACCTCGCTCGCCGATTCCGAGCCGGCCGGCAACGCCTGATCGGCGCTGCAGCAATGAGCAACAACGCAGACAAGGTCGCCGTTCTCGGCGCCGGCTCCTGGGGCACCGCCCTGGCCAGCCTGCTTGCACGGCACGGTCGCCAGACCGTGCTGTGGGGCCGCGACGCGGCGATGGTCGAGGCCATCGACCAGCGCCACGAGAACACCCGCTACCTGCCGGGTATTCCGTTGCCGGAATCCCTGCGCGCCACCACGGACCTGACTGCGGCCGTCAAGGATGCCACCTGGATCCTGGTGGTGGTGCCGTCGCACGCGTTCGGTGAAACCGTGCGCGCGCTGGCGCCGCTGCGCCCGGCGGCTGCCGGCGTGGCCTGGGCCACCAAGGGCTTCGAACCCGGCTCCGGGCGTTTCCTGCATGAAGTGGCGCGCGAGGTCCTCGGGCCGGAAGTGCCGCTGGCGGTGGTTACCGGCCCGTCGTTCGCCAAGGAAGTCACGCTGGGCCTGCCCACCGCGATTACCGTGCACGGCGACGATGCCGAGTTCGCCCAGCAGGTGGCCGAAGCCATGCATGGCCCGGCGTTCCGCGCCTATACCGGCGACGACATGGTCGGTGCCGAACTCGGTGGCGCCATGAAGAACGTGCTGGCCGTGGCCACCGGTGTGGCCGATGGCATGCAGCTGGGCCTCAACGCCCGTGCCGGTCTGATTACCCGCGGCCTCAACGAGATGCTGCGCCTGGCCGCTGCGATTGGCGCCAAGCCGGAGACCCTGATGGGCCTGGCAGGCTTGGGTGACCTGGTGCTGACCTGCACCGGCGATCTCTCGCGCAACCGTCGCCTGGGCTTGGCGCTGGGGCGTGGGCAGTCACTGCAGGACGCGATCCGCGAAATCGGCCAAGTGGTGGAATCGGTGCAGACCGCCGACGAAGTCATGCGCCAGGCCCGTCGCCACGGCATCGACCTGCCGATCTCCGACCGGGTCCGCGCCGTGCTGCACGGCGAACAGACCCCGGAAGAAGGCCTGCGCGCGCTGTTGGCGCGCGAACAGAAGCCGGAGTATCCGGACACGCTGTTCAAATGATCAGGAAAAACCCCGGCATTGCCGGGGTTTTTTTTAACCCCGCCCGGATGCCCAGAACGCGAAAACCCAGCTTCCGCTGGGTTTCTGCGTGGCACCCCGACGAGGTAGGCACCATATAAGTGAAGCCCGGCCTACTAAGCCGGGCTTCATGGCGTGAGGGAGAGAGAGATCACGCCATCCAACAACGTACCGTGCAGCTACAGGCTTACCAGGTGAAGCGCGGGCCGACGAACCATTCCTTGTCGCCACCCTTGGCCAGCTTCACTTGGCCGCTCAGGCCCCAGTTCTGGTTGAACTTGGCCTGCGCGCCGACCAGGCCGTAGAACTCGCCGTCCGGGTTGATGCCGTGCTTCTTGCTGAAGTCTTCGTAGCCGGCCATCGCGTAGCCTTCGATCATCGGGGTGAACGCGGTGCGCACGCCCACTTCGGTGGCGTAACCGTTGAAATCCAGGCCTTCCTTCGGATCGAACTTCTGGTAGGCGACGCGGGCCACCAGGTCGGTGGTCGGCGCGATGCCGTAGTTGTAGCCCAGGCCCACGCGCCACTGGTCAACATCAACGTTGCCGCGGTCGGTTTCCTGCGAGTTGTAATCGCCAAAGACATGGAAGTTCGGCGCAATCGCGGCCGAGCCCTTCACCGCCCAACCGTCGGCGGAGCCGCCCTTGGTATCGGTGTTCACGTAGCCGCCTTCCACGTAGTTGTACGACAGGCCATCGGCAGCCGAAGCAGCGAACGGCAGGGCAGCAATCAGGCCCAAGGCAAGCAGGGAGGTCTTCATCATCGGGAACACACCTTTTTATTATTTGGTTTTGCCGACCGTCCCCCTTGGGGAGGGGAGAGAGAAGGACGGTCGACAGGTGTGAATTATCCGTTAGGCGATCTAATCAACCCTGAATATTGAACTGACCGGTACATGAATGAAGGGCGCGTTCAGGGAACTTGGTGGAAGCGTCCTCTTAACCGCTCCGGCAAGCGATAGGGCGCACCTATAGGTAATGCTAGATAGCTAATAACGTAACTTATAGGTTACAAAAGACGCCGCAAAAAGATAACTATAGGTTACATTGTAGGATGAAGCCTCAACGCCACAGGTGGCCCCATGTCATCCAGAGATGGTTCGCAGATGCGCAGACTTGCCCGGGCACGGCTGGATGAAGTTGGCAGCCGCCTTCGCGACATGCTTCCCAAGCTACCGCGCACGCCCGGCGGTGGGTGGATCGCGGGAACGCGCGAAGCGTTGGGAATGTCCAAGTCAGATCTTGCAAGGCGGCTGGGAGTGTCTCCGGCTGCGGTGGCAAAGCTGGAAAGCAATGAGCGGGCGGGCACGGTCCAGATCGACACGCTTCGACGCGCGGCAACCGCGCTCGATTGCGAGCTGGTGGTACTGGTCGTGCCTCGTCAACCGCTGCAGGCTGCGGTGGACCAGCGTCGCCTGCAGCTCTACAGCACGGAAATCGATCGGGCCTCCGTACACATGAACCTGGAGGACCAGGCCGTATCCGAGACGCTGCGCCGACACTTGTTACTGCAGGCCGAGGCGGCAATCCCGGACAGTATGTTGTGGCGGGAGCTACCCGTTGGCTGACCCGTACTTCCACGATGCACTGGACGAGGGGCAGACGCCGCTCGATCCCGATGAAGCGCGTGGCCTGAAGCTTGGATGGGTAGCAACACGTACCGACCTCAATGATGCAGAGGGCGAAAACATTCTCCAGGGAATGCGCTGGGCCCGTGCCCAGATCAGGAGGAAGGACGTCGTCGTAAACAGCGAGGCATTCCTGCGCCAGCTCCACGAACGCATGTTCAACCAAGTGTGGGACTGGGCAGGGACCTTCCGCCAGACCGAACGAAACATCGGCGTTGCCCCTATCAGATTGCAACGCAACTGCGGCAGCTGTTCGACAATGCACACGCCTGGCAGGAGTTTGGAACCTACCCCCTTGATGAGCAGGCCGTGCGCCTCCACCACCAGCTGACCTTCATTCATCCTTTCCCAAATGGGAATGGCCGCTGCTCGCGTGTGATGGCTGACATGTTCCTGCTCAGGCATGGGGGCGAGCAGTTTTCGTGGGGGCCTGCTCCCCACGGCCCAATGGTCCGCCAGGAATACCTGGCGGCCATCAGGAAGGCGGACTGCGGAGACATTGCTTCTTTGCTCGCCTTCGTCAGAAGCTGACCAACGTCAAAGCAGCCGGCTTGCAGCCGAAGCCAGCGCATGTCTCTCGATGCTGGCGGCGAACAACGGGGTCTCGCGGCTGTTGTGGTTGCCGCCATCGCGCTGGCGGGCGTCGGCCGCGTCTTCGAACGGCGTGCCGTGTTCGGCGATGAAGTCCAAGAATTCCTGCGTGGGGTGGGCCACGACGCTGTTGGTGTATTCGCAGGTGTTCTCGTCGATCTTTTTCACGCTGAGCGTCCAGATCACCTGCACCCGCGTGCGACCGTTGGGCGTGAACGCGTCCGACGTGGATACCATGCGGCACAGGCTTGGCCTGGCAATTTCGGCCACGTAGTGCTGGACCATCAGCGTCTTGCCGATCATCTCGACATTGATGGACATGCGCGTGCCATCGTCGGTGCGGGTCGAGCCAGCGGAGATATGGTCGGGCGGGCAGCAGCGCTGATACTCCGCTTCGGGCAGGTTGAACAGCCAGTCCGCGATGTCCACCTTCTCGATCGGCGCGTTGATGATCGCGGTGTAGGCGGAGGCGGACAGCAGCTTGTCGGTGATGATGATGTCGGACATGGTGGACTCCTTGGGTGAGGCCCCACTATCGATCCGGCACCGGTTGCGCACAGCCATCTCTTGGTATGCACGGTTGGACCGGCGCGGACACCAGGCTGCATACCAAGGTTTTAGAACGCGGCCAGCCGCACGCCGTCCACGCTCGCAATGGCATCCAGGCGCACGACGCTTCCGTCGTCCAGGTGCATGTACTCGGCGCCCTCCTTCGCACGCAGGTCCGTGATCCGTGCCAGCGCCGTGCATTCCTCTCCCGCCGCGTCCACGTACACGATGGTCACGCGGCGTTGGCTGGTGGCGGTGGCTTCCAGCACATCGTGGAACTCGCAGTTGATCGGGCGGTAGGTTGTGGTCATTGCCGTAGTCTCACGCAACAGGACGGAGGGAACACCTGGGTTGGCTGGCCGGAACCCGGCCAGCACGGACCGCTGGAATCAACGCAGTTTGACGCCGGGGAAATCGACCGGCACCGCAAAGGCGACGTTGACGTAGTTGGTGAACAGATTCAACGCGACGTGGGCGAGGATTTCGACGATCGCTTCATCATTGAAGCCCACGTTCCGCAGCTGGGCGACATCGGCATCGTCGATCTGGCCACGGCCTTCCACCACGCGCAGCGCGAAGTGCAGCGCGGCAGCTGTCTTGGGATCATCGGACTCACCGCCCTGCGCGGCGCTCATTTCCTGGCTGCTGGCACCGGCCTTGCGGCCCAGTGCGGTGTGCGCGGCCAGGCAGTACTCGCAGGCGTTGCGGTTGGCGATGGCCACGGCGATCTTCTCGCCCAGCGCGGCCGGAATGATGCCGCCGCCCAGCGCGCCGAACGATCCCCACATGCTCTTCAGGGCAGCGGTGGAATTGGCAACGGCACGGAACATGTTGGGGGTGGCACCGAAGGCGGAATGGATCTGGCCGAGCAGGGCCTGGCGTTCGCCGGTGGTGTCGGCGGCGTTGATCAGCGGGATACGGGACATGGTGTGGATTCCTTTGAATGCCGGCGCGGGGTGGCCGGTTGATGGGCATAATAGGAACCCGGTCGGGACGTTTGGTGTCTGTATGTCGCTCATAGATGTCAATTCGTCCAGCCCTTCCATCGACCGTCTGACCCCGGTCCTGGAGCGGTTCCGGGTCCAGGCCACGCTGTTCCATGCCGGCCCGCTGTGCGGGCACCAGCACTTCGACGCGCAGCCTGGCCGCGGCTTCCTGCACGTGCTGCGCCGGGGCGAAATGGACCTGCTGTATCGCGACGGCTCGCGCCTGGCGCGCACCCATCTGAGCGAGCCCACGCTGCTGCTGTTTCCGCGCGCGGTGCACCACGAGTTCATCAACCCGCCGGTGGACGGCTCGGACTTCACCTGCGCCACGCTCGATTTCGATGGTGGCGCCCGCAACCCGATCGTGCAGTCGCTGCCGGAAGCGATCGTGTTGCCACTGGGCGCCATTGACGGCCTGCAGGCGACGCTGGACCTGCTGTTCGCCGAATCGGACCAGTTGCGCTGCGGGTCGCGCCTGCTCGCCAACCGCCTGTTCGAGGTCGTGTTGATCCAGGTGCTGCGCTGGATCATCGACCACCCCGGCAAGGCGCAGGTGTCGCCCGGCATGATGATGGGCCTGTCCGACCCCCGCTTGGCCAAGGCACTGATGGCGGTGCACGCCGAACCCGATGCCGACTGGACCCTCGAACGCATGGCCGAACGCGCAGGCATGTCGCGCAGCGCATTCGCCGCTGCCTTCAAGACCGCCACCGGCACCACGCCGGCGGCGTATTCGCTGGACTGGAAACTCAACGTGGCCACCTCGCTGCTGCGGGCCGGTCGTGCGGTCAAGCAGGTGGCGCTGGAGCTCGGCTTCGCCGACGCGCCCACCTTTTCGCGCGCCTTCCGCCGGCGCACCGGCGCCTCGCCGCGCGAGTGGTTGAACGCGCACGGCGAGGGTGGGTAGGCAGGCAGTTACTTGTCCAGGAACGCGACCAGCGCGGGGATCGTCTGCTCCGGGGCTTCTTCCATCAGCCAATGGCCGGAGCCTTTGACGATCACGCCTTCCACATTGGTGTCCACCAGCTTGGCCTGGTCGATCAGGAACTGGCCGCCGGCCTTCTCACCGGACAGCACCAGCATCGGCATGTGCAGCGGCGTCTTCGCGAAGCCCGCAAAGTCCTTGGCATCCTGCTCGAAGTTCTTGAAGTACTCAAAGCCCGCGCGCATGCCGCCGGGGCGTGCGTACTCGGACGCATAGAACTGCCTGTCGGCCTCGGGCACGGAGTGGGTGCGGTCGGCGGCGAAGTCGTTCCAGAAGTGCTCGAAGTAGGTGCGCTCGCGGCCATCCACCAGCTTCAACGGGGTTTCGCCGTAGAAGTGGAAGTGCCACAGATCGCGCAGCAGCCACACGTGGGTCCAGTCGCCCACGCCGGGCAGGAATGCATCCATCAACACGATGCTGTCCACTTCGTCCTGGTACTGGGCGGCGTACGCATAAGCCACCATCAGGCCGATGTCATGGCCGACGATCTTGACCTTGGGGTAGCCCAACGACTTCACCAGCGCGTGGATATCCTGCGCCAGCGTTTTCTTGTCGTAGCCGCCGTCCGGTTTGGACGACTGCCCGGCACCGCGCAGGTCGGGCGCGATGACCACATGGCGGCCGGCCAGCTGCGGCATCAACGGGCGCCACATGTGGCTGGTTTCGGCATAGCCGTGCAGCAGCACCACCGGCGATGCATCGCCTTGGCCGGCCTGCAGGTAATGCAGGGTGACGCCGTTGACGTTGGCGTTGTGGCTCTGGATGGCCGCGCTGCCGGCCGCCTGCGCAGTGGCATGCACGGCCAGCATCAGCACCAGCGCGGTGGCGGCGCGGCGGAACGAACGGGAAAGCAGTTTCATGACGATTCTCCTGGAAAAGGGCGGGGCGTCAGAGCTGGCTCATGCCACCGTCGGCGATGATTTCGGTGCCAACGATGTAGGCCGATTCGGGTGAGGACAGGTGCAGCACGGTGGCGGCAATTTCTTCCGGGGTGCCGAAGCGGCCCAGCGGAATCTGGCTCTGGATCTGTGCGGCGGTGGCGTCCAGCGCGGCGGCATCCAGGCCGAGCTTGGTGTAGATCGGGGTGGAAACCGGACCCGGGCTGAGCACGTTGACGCGCACGCCGCGCGGCAGCAGTTCGGCCGAGAGCGTTTTTGCGAGCGAGATCACGGCGGCTTTACTGGCCGCGTACACCGAGGTGTTGGGCATGCCGATGCGGGCGTTGATCGAGCCGTTGATCACCACCGACGCGCCCGGGTTGAGCAGCGGCAGCAGTGCCTGCAGCTGGAAGTAGGGGCCCTTGATGTTGGTGTTGAAGATCTGGTCCCACAGCGCTTCGTCCACGTCCGGGTAGGCGGCGAACTTCGCTGCGCCGGCGTTGACGAACACGGCGTCCAGGCGCACCTCGGCGGCGGCCAGGGTCTCGGCCAGGGCGCGCGCGGCGGCGATGTCGCCGGCATCGTTCACCACCACCAGCGCAGTGCTGCCCACCGCCGCTGCAGCCTGCTCCAATGCGGCGGCATCGCGGCCGGTGATGACCACACGGGCGCCTTCGGCGGCGAAGGCCTTGGCCGCAGCCAGGCCGATGCCGCTGCTGCCGCCGGTGACAAGGACGGTCTTGTTGATGAAACGGTTCATGCTGATCTCCTTCGATGGTGGCGTTGTGCCGTGAGCCCATGTTGCGCGGGCGTTCTCCTGTTTCCGTGCCACAATCGCGACGAACTCGTTCGAAGGGATCGAACATGTTGTCTGCCGACGAACTGGCCCTGCTGGAAGCCATCCGCGAGAGCGGCAGCCTGTCGCGTGCTGCAGCCCGCTTGGGCAAGGCGCCGTCCACGGTGTCGCACGCCGCCCGCCAGCTGGAGGCGCGCTTCGACGCCCTGCTGTTCGACCGCCGCCGCTACCGCCTGCAGCTCACCCCGGCCGGCCATCTGCTGGCCCAGGAAGCGGCGCGCCTGATGCTCGATGTGTCCCGGCTCACCCGCCGGGTCAAACAGGTGGCCGGTGGCTGGGAAGACCGGCTGTGGATCGTTACCGACGAAATCCTGGAATTCGAAACGCTGCTGCCGGTCATCCATGCCTTCGACGCGCTCGCCTCCGGCGTCACCCTGCGGATTACCCACGAAGTCCTTACCGGCACCTGGGACGCGCTGCGCGACGGGCGTGCCGACCTGGTGGTGGGCGCCACCAACGAACCGCCGGTCATTCCGGGCCTGCGCTGGTTCGAGCTGGGGGTGATGGAGTGGGTCTTTGCCGTGGCGCCCCACCATCCGCTGGCCAGGGCGCCGGAGCCGGTCGACGCGTCAGCATTGCTGCAGCACCGCGCGGTGGTGGTGGCCGATACCTCCCGCAGGCTCGAGGTGCGCGGCTATGGCGTGCTCGGTGGCCAGCCGTCGCTGGCGGTGCCGAGCATGCATGCCAAGATCCGCGCGCAGTGCGAAGGCCTGGGCGTGGGCTGGCTGCCGCGCGAGCGGGTGGCCGGCCTGCTTGCGCGCGGGACGCTGGTGGAAAAACGCATGGCCGACCCGCGCGAACCCAACCTGCTGTACGTGGCCTGGCGCGGCGATCACCAGGGCAGGGCGCTGGAGTGGTGGCTGGCACAGCTCAAACACGAACGCCTCGCCTCGCGCCTGGTGACGGGCATCGCGCTGGCGTGATCACGCGCTGCGCTCCGCGTCCACGGCGACGCCGCTGGGCAGGTGCCGCTCGATCCATTGCTTGAAGTCGCGCACCACGCCTTCGCGCCCTGCATCGTTGAGCAGGTCATGGGCGTGGTCCTTGTACAGCAGCAGCGTCTTGTCGGCGGAACCGGCGTTGTCGTCGAACACCTGGCTGCCGGCGGGGACGGTGACCTTGTCGGCGGTGCCATGCGCGATCAGTACCGGCAGGCGCAGGCTCGGGAAACCGCGCCTGAGCCGGTCGATGCCGACCAGCATCTGCGCCACGGTGAGCGCCGTCTGCTTCTCGTTGGCGATGAGGGGATCGGCATTGAGCGCCGCTACCACCTCGGGCAGCCGCGAGAATTCCTTGTTGGGCAGCTTGAGCACCCGCAGCTTCGGGAACGGGCCACTGAGCCAGCGCACCAGTGCCAGTACCGGCGCCGGTGCCGGCACCTGGAAGGCGTAGCTTTCGCAGATCAGGCCGGCCAGTTCGTCCTGGTGCGCCAGCGTGTACGCCGAGGCGATCACCCCGCCGGCACTGTGCCCGAGCAGGAATACCGGCAGTCCGGGTTCGCGCGAGCGCGCGACATCCAGCAGCGACTGCACGTCGGCCAGGTAATCGTCGAAGTGCTCGACATGGAAACGTTCGCCAGTGGATTTGCCGCGGCCGCGCAGATCCACGGCATACACGGCCAGGCCCATCGCGGTGAACTGCGCGGCGGCCCACTGGTAGTGCCCGCTATGGGAGTTGAAGCCGGGCACGATGGCCAGCACCGCGCGCACCTTCCCGGTCGGGCGCCAGCTGCGGATGAACAGCTCGCGCTCGCCGCCGCTGATGAATTCTTCGCTGCGGGAGGGGCCGCGGACGTCGGACGGCACGGCATGCAGGGCTGCGGGGGGAACAGTATTCATGGCAGGTCCTCGGTGACGAAGCTGCGCGCCTGCATGGCCGGCGCGTAAGGGGTGCGCAGGGGAAGGCGCTCAGGTGCTGAGGAACGCGAGCAGGTCCTGGTTGAGCTGCTCCTTGGCGGTATCGCCCAGGCTGTGGCCACCGCCGGGATAGATCTTCAGCTGCGCGCCCTTGATCAGCGTGACCGAACGCAGGGCTGCGGCCTTGATCGGCACGATCTGGTCGTCGTCGCCGTGGATGATCAGGGTGGGAACATCGAACTTCGCCAGGTCGGCGGTGAAGTCGGTTTCGGAAAACGCCTTGATGCAGTCGTAGGCGTTCTTGTGGCCCGACTGCATGCCCTGCGTCCACCACGAGCGGATCAATCCTTCGGACACCTTCGCGCCCGGGCGGTTGAAACCGAAGAACGGACCTGTCGCCACATCCAGGAAGAACTGCGCGCGGTCGGCGAGGTAGGCGCTGCGGAAGCCGTCGAACACCTCGATCGGCAGGCCGTCGGGGTTGTCGGCGGTCTTGAGCATGATCGGCGGCACCGCGCCCATCAGCACCGCCTTGGCCACCCGGCTGGTGCCATGCCGGCCGATGTAGCGCGCCACTTCGCCGCCGCCGGTGGAATGGCCGACCAGGGTGACGTCGGTTACGCCAAGGTGTTCGAACAGCTCGGCCAGGTCATCGGCATAGGTATCCATGTCGTTGCCGTTCCACGGCTGGCTGGAACGCCCGTGCCCGCGCCGGTCGTGGGCGATGCAGCGGTAGCCCTTGCCGGCCAGGAAGAACATCTGCGCTTCCCACGCATCGGCATTGAGCGGCCAGCCATGGCTGAAGGACACCACGGGGCCGCTGCCCCAGTCCTTGTAGTAGAGGGAGGTACCGTCGGAGGTGGTGAAGTAGCTCATGGCAGCCTCGGCAGAAGGGACGTGCGCAGCCTCCCACGCGCGCGCAGGACGGGGCATCGGTCGTTCGGGCGCGCAGGTGCTCCCCCATCCGGGGGCTGCGGCGCCGTCGCCCCCACATGGGGGATTTACGGATAACCCGGCCGGCGGCGGCCACCGGCCCGCGTCGGCGCTACCCTTGCCAGCAGCACGACGTCGCGCCGTGCATCGGGAGAACGCCATGCTCGACCGCCTGGCTGTGCTGGATGAGATCCTGGAGCGCCACGCCGAGGTGCTGGGCCGGGACTTCCATCCCTATCGCAACCACACCTACCGCGTGGCCAATTTCCACTGGTGCATGCTGCCGGGCACGGTGCACGATCTGTACGTCCTGTCGGTGGCCGTTGCGTTTCATGATCTTGGGATCTGGACTGCTGGCACCTTTGATTACCTGGCGCCTTCCGAAGCGCTGGCCCGGCAGTACCTGCTCGAGCAGGACCGGCCGGAACTGGTGCCGGTGGTGGTGGCGATGATCAGCGAGCACCACCGGATCTCGCGCGTCCCACCGGACCAGGACCGCCGCATCGAGGCGTTCCGCCGCGCCGACTGGATCGATGTTTCGCTGGGGCTGCTCCGCTTCGACCTGCATCCGGATGACTTCACCCGCGCCGTAGAGCGATTCCCGCGCCTGGGCTTCCACCTGCGCCTGGTCCAGTTCTCGCTGCGGCATGGGCTGCGCCATCCGCTGCGGCCGCTGCCGATGATGAAGCGCTAGTCGTCCAGCCGCACCAGCCCACGACGCAGGGCGATATGGATGGCTTCGGTACGGGTGCGTGCACCGATCTTCTCGAAGATGCGCGCCAGGTGTGACTTCACCGTTTCCGATGAGATGCCCAGGTCGTTGGCAATGCGCTTGTTCTCCCACCCCTGCGCCAGCGCGGCCAGGATGGACTGCTCGCGCGCGGTCAGCGGTTCCTCGCCGATGTGCTGGGCGATCTCTTCGGAGATCTCCGCCGACAGGCAGCGCTTGCCCTGTGCCACGCGGTGCAGCGCCTCCACCAGTTCGCGGCGCAGCGAATTCTTCAGCAGGTAGCCGCAGGCACCCGCTGCCAGTGCATCGCGCGCATTCGCATCGCCCCGGTAGGTGGTCAGGATGACCACGCGGGCCTGCGGAAACTCCGCGCGCAGGCGGCGGGTCAGTTCGATCCCATCCATACCGGGCATCTGCAGGTCGACCAGCGCGATGTCCGGCCGCAGGCGCCGGTACTGTTCGATGCCGTCCAGTGCGTCGGCGGCCTCGCCGACCAGTTCCAGGCCCGGTTCCACCTCCAGCATGGATGCGATGCCCTGGCGGATCAGGGGATGGTCATCGATGGTCAGGATGCGGAGGGTCATGGCAAGGTCCTGGTGAGGAGTGCACCGTGCATCGTGGCGCTGCCCAACGCAAGCGCTTTCCTCAGCGCCGGAAGCCCCGCCAGCGTGGCAGGCGCACCGCTACCCGGGTGCCGCCGGTGGCCAGTGCCTGCACCGACAGCGTGCCGCCGCACAGTGCCGCGCGTTCGCGCATGCCAGGCAGGCCCCAATGTCCTTCGCTGCCGCCGTGGACCACCACCTCGTCCTGGATGCCACAGCCATCGTCCTCGATCTCGACGAGGGTGTGCAGCAGTGCATAGGTGATGCGGACGGTGATGCCCGATGCATGGGCGTGGCGGGTGGCATTGGCGAATGCCTCGCGCACGATCCGGTACACCTCGCCCAGCTCGGGTTGGCGCCAGCGACGCGGCCGGCCGCGTACCTCGAGCGCGAACGCGATCCCGGCGGGTAGCTCGAGCTGGGCCGGCAATGCGCGCACTGCCGTTTCCAGATCGTCGACGCCGGCCTCATCGCGGCGCAGCGCCCGGATGCGGTCGCGCCCTTCGACCATGCTGGACTCGGCCTCTTCCAGCGCATGCACCAGCCCGGCCTCGGCGCCGGCGGCATCGCCCAACGCCAGCCGGCGGCGCGAGGACTCGATGCGCAGCATCAGTGCCTGTACCGACTGCAGCAGGGTGTCATGCAGGTCGCGGGCAATCCGCTCGCGTTCACCCACCCGCGCCCGGTACAGGCGCTGCACCCGCAGCCGCGCGATCGCCACCCGCCAACGCACGAACAGCCACACCAGCGCGCCGGCCAACGCCAGCATCGCCAGCGCGAACCAACCGGTCTGCCAGAACGCGGGCAACACGGTGACGTTGAACGATGCCTCCTGCGGTGACCAGGTGCCGGCGTCATCGCTGGCGATCACCCGGAAGCGGTAGCTGCCCGGTTCCAGCCGGCTGTACAGCGCCTGCCGGCGCGTTCCCGCCTCATGCCAGGCGTCGTCCACCCCATCCAGCCGGTAGCGGAAACGCACGCGTTCGGGAATGCGCAGTGCCGGCGCGGTGTAGTCCACGCGCAGGTCGCGGCTGCCGGCGGGCAGGCGCAGGTGCGGGGACAGTGGCAGCGCCTTGTCGTCCACCTGCACGCCCAGCAGCGTCGGCGCGGGCGGCGCTGCGGCCGTATTGCGCGGAATATGGTCGGGGTCGATCCAGTGCACGCCACGATCGGTCGCGAACCAGATCCGGCCCTGCGCATCGCTCTGCACCGACGACACGCCACCGGTCTTTTCGGTGCTGCCGCGCAGGCCATCGAGCACGCCGAAGCGCTCGAAGGCCACCGCATGGGCCGGGTCGGCGCGCCAGCGCGCCAGCTCGGCGGCCGGCACCCGGGTGAGGCCGCCACGCCCGCCCAGCCACAGCTCGCCGTTGGGCCGCAGCAGGATCCCGGTGGTGTGCTCAAAGCGTTCACCGCCGCGGCCCAGCAGCCGCTGGAAGCGCTCGTTCGCGCGCATCGACACGCCGCGCGCCGCACCGGCCCACAGTTCGTCGCCATGGGCGCGCAGCACGCCGATGCGGCCGATGTCCGGGCCATCCTGCTTGATGTCGCGGCGCCGCCCGTTCTCGAACACCCCAATGGTCTGCCCGGCATCGGTCCAGATCCGCCCCTGCGCGTCTTCGGCCAACGCACGCGGGGTCACGCCTGCCTGCATGCCGTACTTCGCGTTCTGCATTTCCCACTGGCCGTTGTACAGGCGCAGCAGGCCGCCGTTGAGGCGGCTCACCCACAGCCCACCGGCGCGGTCGCTGCTGATCATGCCGATCATGCCGTCGCCTTCCAGTTCCGGCGGCAGCGCTACCTTTTCCAGTCCGGTGGCGCCCAGCCGCGACAGCGTGCCGCGCGCACCGCCCACCCACAGCGTGCCGTTGCCATCGCGATACAGCGCGGTCACCCCTTCCATGTCCGGTCCGCCCAGCTCGTCGATGCGGGAGCCGCTGGCCTGGCTGGGATCGGGGCTGACCCACATCGGGCCCCGATCCGCATTGCCGACCAGCAGGCGGCCATCGGTGGCCACCGCCATGGCAAAGGACTGGTCGCGCCGGGGCAGCGCGATCGGCGCCATCGCGTTGTCGCGGAAGCGGTCCAGCCCGTTAGCGGTAGCGGTCCAGATGTTGCCTTCCCGGTCTTCGAAGATCGTCCAGACCACTTCCGAGGTGAGCCCTTGGGCCGGCCCGAAGTACTCCGGTGACGGCAGCACCACCCCGCGGCCCGGCGCCCGCAGCGTGGACGCGTCGCGCACCCGTGCAATGCCGCCGGAGGTGCTCAGCCACATGCCGCCATCACGGTCGAAGCGCAGGCCGGCACCCTTGAACGCCGGCTCCAGCCAGCTCACCGTGGCACGGGCATGGCGCGGATCGGCATCGGCGCGCGCCAGCGGGCGCACGCCCCAGTAGTCGGCCGCCCACAGCGTGCCGTCGGCGGCCTCATCGAAGTAGGGGATCTGCACCGGCTTGGGATAGGGCTGGAAGCGCGTCGCGCCCGGTGCCAGGTGCACGATGCCGAAGGCCTGGTTCTCCGAATACGCCACCCAGATGCCGCCCTGGCGGTCGGCGTACAGGCGCTCTGGCCGCCAGCCGGGGTCGATGCCCATGTCCTGTGCGGATGTCCAGGTATCGGTGGCAGGATCAAGCCAGACCACGGCCACCGGGGTGATCGCCCATAACCGCTTGCGTGCGTCACGCGCAAAGCCCATCACCGACCCGAGCGGCACGTCATCGCGCTGGTAGTCGTACTGGCCCGGTGCAGGACCGCCGACCCGGCTCATGCCGCCATTGAAGTAGCCGACCCACAGCGAGCCGTCGGGCTCGGCCTTCAGGCTCAGCACATCGTCGTCGATCAGCGGCTTCCCACCGGCCGTGGTAATGCGCTCGAAGCGCACGCCATCGAAGCGGTAGAGGCCTTGTCGCGAGCCGAGCCAGAGCAGGCCGTCAGGCGTCTGCGCAATGGAGAAGATCTGCGCCGGCGCGCCGTCGTCGGCTGTCCAGCGGTCATGCCGAAGCTGCGAAAGCGCGCGGTCGGGCGACAACGCATGGGCCGAAGGCAGCCCGAGTACCGCAAGCACCAGACAGAACAACAGCCGCCAGCACCTAGCGCCAGCGTGCCGGTTCGTGACGTGCACAGGAGCAGGACGAACCGGAAGCCAATGCATCGGTGGCAGGCCAGTGTGGGCAAGGGGGCGCGCCTTGGCAGCCAGAGCAGGATGCGGCGCTGGCGGAGTATGCCACGTGCCCGGCAACGCGAAACGCGTCTGGCGGGCGCGGATCTCCACCGCTTGATCGCCAAACCTAACACTGTTAGATTCGCCCCCTAACAACGTTAGGTAGAAGCCCCCAGTGCGTCAACCCATCGCCCGGGACAACATCGTCGAGGCTGCCTTCAAGATCCTCGACGAGGCCGGCATGGAGGGCGTGACCCTGCGCAAGGTGGCCTGCACATTGGGCATCCGCGCGCCGTCGCTGTACTGGCACTTCAAGAGCAAGCAGGCGCTGGTCGATGCCATGGCCGACGCCATGATTGTCGACGTGGCCCGCGACATCCCCGAGGGCCAGCCCTGGCGGCAGACCCTGCTGCAGATCGCCCGCGAGTTCCGGGTTGCGTTCAAGGCCCGCCGCGATGGTGCCCGGGTGTATGCCGGCACCTTCCTCGCCACCGAGAACGTGCTGCGGGTGGGCGAGGCCAGCATCGCCGCGCTGGTCGGCGCCGGTGCGTCGGTGCGGTTCGCCGCGACTGCCTCGATGGACCTGGTGTATTACGCGATGGGCTTTGTCATCGAAGAACAGTCCTGGCCCGGCGACGGCAGCATGGAAGCGCTGGGCGAGGCCTTCATGGCCCTGGCCGAAGCGCGTTTCCCGCACTGCTGGGACGCCCGTGAGGTCTGGAGCGAGGTCGATTTCGACACGCGCTTCGAACAAGGCCTCGGCCTGATGCTCGACGGCATCGAGCTGCGCCTGGCCCGAACACCCTGATTCGTTTTCCCTTTCCCCTGTTCCCGCGGTTTCGACACGGAAGCTCCTCCATGCGTGCACCTCTTTTCCGCAGTTCACTGCTCCTGCTCACCCTCGCCCTGGTCACCGCATGCGGCGGCAAGGACGAAAAAGCCGAAGCGGAGGCAGCGGCCGCCAGCTCCGCGCTGCCGGTTTCGCTGGCCACCGTGCAGCAGCAGACCATGGCGCGCACGGTGCTGGTCTCCGGCCCGGTCTCCGCTTACGAGGAAATGCAGCTGGGCGTCGAAATCAGCGGCCAGCGCGTGACCGCGCTGCCGGTGGACGTCGGCCAGTGGGTCAAGCAGGGCCAGGTGCTGCTGCAGCTGGACCACCGCACGCTGGACAGCGAACTGGCCCAGGCCGACGCCTCGCTGAAGCAGGCGCAGGCGGCGCAGGACCTGGCGCGGATGAATTACGAGCGCAGCGCCAAGCTGGCCGCGCAGCAGCTGATCAGCGAAAGCAGCCTGGACGAACTGCGCGCCAACCGCATCAATGCCGAAGCGCAGACCGCCACCGCCCGTGCGGCACGTGACGCGGCCAAGCTGCGCCGCGACTTCGCCGACCTGCGCGCGCCCGCCGATGGTCTGATCTCCAAGCGTCTTGTGCAGCCCGGCCAGGTCGTGTCGGGCGGCACCGAGTTGCTGCGCCTGATCCGCGACGGCCGCCTGGAATGGCGCGCCGAGTTGCCCGAAGACCAGCTTACCGGTGTGGCCGTGGGCAACACGGTGGAGCTGCCGTATGCCGGCGCCGTGGTCACCGGGCGCATCCGTGCGGTGACCCCGGGCGTGGACGCGCAGACCCGCACCGGAACGCTGTATGCCGACCTGCCCGAGCCGGGCACGCTCAAGCCGGGGGTGTACGTCGAAGGCCGCATCGTCACCGGCGAGGGCCCGGTGCTGACCCTGCCGACCGCCGCGATCGTGCAGCGCGATGGCCACAGCTATGTGTTCACGGTGAACGACAAGCAGCAGGCCGCGCGCCTGCGCGTGCGCACCGGCCAGGCGGTGCAGGGCCGCACCGCCATCCTCGAGGGCGTCAAGGCCGGGGACCGCGTGGTGGTGGACGGTGCCGGCTTCCTGGGCGAAGGCGATCGCGTGCGCGTGGTGGCCGATGCCAAGGCGGCCGCGAAATGAATGTCTCCGCCTGGGCAATCAAGCGCCCGTTACCCGCGCTGCTGATCTTCTTCGTGCTGTGCGTGGCCGGCCTGTGGGGCTTCTACCAGCTTCCGGTCGCCCGCTTCCCCGACATCGCCTTCCCGATGACCACGGTCACCGTGACCCAGCCGGGCGCCTCGCCCAGCCAGCTGGAGGCGGAGGTTACCCGCAAGGTCGAGGACTCGGTGGCCACGGTCAACAACGTCAAGCGCGTGATCTCCTCGGTCAGCGAAGGCGTCAGCACCACCACCATCGAATTCCAGCTCGAGGCCGACCTGGCCACCGCGCTCGACGATACCCGCGATGCGGTCACCCGCATCCGCACCGACCTGCCGCAGGACATCCAGGAACCGGTGATTTCCAAGGTCGATATCGGCGGTTCGCTGATGACCTACGCGCTGGTCGCCCCGCACATGACCCCGGACGAGGCCAGCTGGTTCGTGGACCGCGACATCTCGCGCGCGATGTACGGCGTGCCGGGCGTGGCCCGGGTCACCCGCGTGGGCGGCGTGCAGCGCCAGGTGCGCGTGGACTTGGACCCCAACGCCCTGATCGCCATGGGCATCACCGCCGGTGATGTCTCGCAGCAACTGGCGCGCATCCAGGTCGAGCGCGCCGGCGGCAAGGCGGAGATCGAAGGCGCGCAACAGACCATCCGCACCTTGGGTACGGTCGGTGACGCGCAGGCGCTGCGCGACTACTCCATCGCGCTGCCGGACGGCCGCGCGGTCCGGCTGTCCACCCTGGCCACGGTGACCGACGCTGCGGCCGACCCCACGGAAGCGGCGTTGCTGGACGGCGAGAAGGTCGTGGCGTTCTCGATGTCGCGCACCCGCGGTTCCAGCGAAGTGAAGGTGGAAGCCGGCGTGCATGACGCGCTGGACAAGATAAAGGCCGAGCACCCGGGCATCGACTTCCGCCTGGTCACCACCGCCATCGACGAAACCCACCGCTCCTACGATTCGTCGATGACCATGCTGTGGGAGGGCGCGCTGCTGGCCCTGCTGGTGGTGTGGCTGTTCCTGCGCGACTGGCGCGCGACCTGGGTGTCGGCGCTTGCGCTGCCGCTGTCGATCATTCCCACCTTCGCGGTGATGTACTTCTTCGGCTTCACGCTCAACATCATCACCCTGCTGGCCCTGTCGGTGGTGGTCGGCATCCTGGTGGACGATGCGATCGTGGAAATCGAGAACATCGTGCGCCACCTGCGCATGGGCAAGCCCCCGCTTGAGGCCGCGCGCGAAGCCGCCGGCGAAATCGGCAATGCGGTGATCGCGACCTCGCTGACCCTGGCCGCCGTATTCGTGCCGGTGGCATTCATGCCCGGCATCGCCGGCAAGTTCTTCCGCGAATTCGGCTGGACCGCCGCAACCGCCGTGTTGTTCTCGCTGCTGGTGGCGCGCCTGCTCACCCCGATGATGGCCGCCTACCTGCTCAAGCCTCACGGTGAGGAGAAGCCCGAATCGAAATTGATGGGCTGGTACCTGGGCTGGGTGGACAAGGCACTGCGCCACCGCGGCTGGACCCTGTGGCTGGCGTTCGCCATGTTCGTAGGCTCGCTGGCGCTGGTCCCGTTGATCCCGGCCACCTTCATTCCGCAGTCCGACCTGGGCCGCAGCAACCTCAATCTGGAGCTGCCACCCGGCACCCGCCTGCAGGAAACCGTGGCCGTGGCCGAACGTGCGCGTGCGCTGCTCAAGGACATGCCCGAGCTGAAGCAGGTCTACACCGCCGTGGGCGCCGTGCTCGACCTGGGTGACCCCAGCGCCACCGGCGTGGGCGAACCGCGCAAGGCCACGCTGATCCTGGATTGGGGCGTGGCCGATGACCGCGACCGCGACCAGCGTGCGCTGGAACGCGACGCGCGCGCACGCCTGGCCAACCTGCCCGGCGTCCGCGTGAGCTATGTCAGCTCCGAGCCCGGCAACCTGCTGCAGCTGGTGTTGTCCGGTGACGACCCGCAGCGCCTGCAGGACGCCAGCACCGCCCTGGAACGCGACCTGCGCGGCATCCAGGGGCTGGGCAGCGTGACCTCCACCGCATCGCTGCTGCGCCCGGAGCTGCAGATCGTGCCCAACGCCGCACGTGCGGCCGACCTGGGCGTAGCCACGCAGGACATCGCCGAAGCCGCGCGCATTGCCACCGCCGGCGACTACGAGCAGCGCTTGGCCAAGCTCAACCTGCCTGATCGCCAGGTGCCGATCCGGGTCGGCTTCGCCGAGGCCACGCTGGCCAATCCGGCGCTGATCGGTCAGCTGCGCGTGCCCGGTCGGGATGGCCCGGTGCCGCTGGCCGCCGTTGCCGAGATCCGCCAGGGAAGTGGCCCGTCGCAGATTTCGCGCTACCAGCGCCAGCGCAACGTGACCCTCACCGCCGAACTCAACGGCCGCCCGCTGGGCGATGTGATGACCGAAGTGCAGGCCTTGCCCAGCGTCAAGCAGCTGCCGCCGGGCGTGACCTTCCTCAACACCGGCGATGCCGAAGTGTTCGTGGAGCTGTTCATCGGCTTCATGCTGGCGATGGCCGCCGGCCTGATCTGCATCTACATGGTGCTGTTGCTGCTGTTCAACCACGCGCTGATGCCGGTGACCATCCTGGCGGCGGTGCCGCTGTGTGCCGGCGGTGCGTTCGGTGCGCTGCTGATCACCCAGAACATGCTCTCGCTGCCGGCGCTGATCGGGTTGCTGATGTTGATCGGTATCGCCACCAAGAACTCCATCCTGCTGGTGGATTACGCGGTGATGGCCGAAGACGAACAGGGCATGAGCCAGCATGACGCGCTCATCGATGCGTGCCGCAAGCGTGCGCAGCCGATCATCATGACCACCCTGGCGATGGGCGCCGGCATGATGCCGATCGCGCTGGGTTTCGCGGGTGATTCCAGCTTCCGCGCACCGATGGCGATTGCCGTGATCGGCGGCCTGATCACTTCCACGCTGCTCAGCCTGATCGTGATCCCGGCGGCATTCACCGTGATGGATGACCTCGGCGAATGGATGTCGCGCAGGTTCCGCCATCGCTCCACGCACGGCGCGCATTGAGGGAATGACACGTGCGCGCGACGGAACGCCCGTCGCGCGCATGTCATGGGCACGTAACTCCAGCTGCCAATACTGCCGGCCGACCCCACTGCCGCGCCCATGACCGATGCCCACTGCTGGCCGTTATCCCCGTGTCTCGCTGCTCGCCCTGTTGCTTTCTGCTTCCGTCCAGGCCATCGCCGCCGAACCGGCACCCGCCGATGACGCGCGCACGCTCGACCAGGTACAGGTCATCGGGCAGGCCACCAGCTTCGCCAAGACCACCGTGAGCCAGGAAACCCTGCAGCGCCAGCAGATCCTGGGCAGCGTCAACAACGCGCTCAATGAACTGCCCGGCGTGGTGGTGAGCGAAGCCGACGTTACCGGCTCCTCGGTCTGGGGTACCCAGATCAGCATGCGCGGCTTCGTGACCAACCGCGACACGCAGCAGATAGGCACCACCATCGATGGCCTGCCCAATGGTGGCTCCGGCTACGGCGGCGGTTCGCTGGCCAACCGCTACATTGACACGCTGGACCTGGAGACCATTGAAGTCAGCCAGGGCACGGCGGACATCTCCTCGCGCTCCAACGAAGCGCTCGGCGGCACGCTGAACTTCCTTACCAGCGACCCGCTGCAGGACGCGCGCCTGCGCATGGTCGTCGGTGGCGGCGACAACGACGCGCGCAAGTACTACGTGCGCTATGACACCGGCGTGCTCGGTGGCAACACCCGCGCGTGGGTCAGCGCCTCCTCGGCCCGCGTCAACGACTGGATCGACGGCAGCGGCCACGTCAGCAACGATCACCTGGCTGCCAAGTTCATCTCCGAGCTCGGCCGTTGGACGCTGAGCGGCTACGCCTCGTACAACGATGCCGACGAGCCCGAATACACCAGTGTCACCCCGGAAGCGTTCGCGACCAACCCGGATCGCGACGGGCTCACCGGCACGCTCACCGGCATTCCCTACCTGGACCAGAACTTCCGTTCCGGCTCGCGCGCGCTGCGCGAGAACACCTTCGGCTACCTGCGCGGTGCGTTCGACAGCGGCAATGGCTTCAAGCTCTCGCTCACCGGCTACGCGCACAAAATGGAAGGCCGTGGCGACTGGCTGCCGCCCTACCTGGTGCAGGCGCGCAACGATGGCGCGGGCGCGCCGGAATCGGAATACCTCGGCGGCAGCACCGTGTACGGCGGCAGCGCGCTGGGCCAGTTCTACTTCGTCAATCCCGATGGCAGCGCCGCGCAGATGCGCGCCGGCTGCGTGCCGCGCGCTGGTTTCAGCGCCGAGTACGACCCCAACTGCTACGCACCGGGCGTGCAGGGCGTGCAGTCCTACCGCCATTCGCACTACGACAACGACCGCGCCGGCTTCACCGCCGACGTGGAATGGAAGCAGACCCTGGGCACGGTCGACAACACCGTGCGCGCTGGTGTGTGGCTGGAGCAGTTTGATCGCAGCGTGCGCCGCGACTGGCACCGCCTGCTCAACGTCGGCACCGACATCAGCTTCGACCACCAGCCGTACTGGGTGCAGTTCGAAGACCGCTACAAGACCGATGAGCAGATGTATTACGTGGAGGACGTGGCGCGCTTCGGTCCGTTCAGCGCACGCGTGGGCGTCAAGCAGTTCTTCGTCGACCAGAAGCGCAACCGCGTGATAGGCAGCGCCGAGAACGTGCGTTCGGATTCGAAGTCCGACCCGCTGATTTCCGTCGGCGGCACCTGGACCCTGCCGGTGGAAGGGCTGGAACTGTTCGGTGGCTTCTCGCAGAACTTCGCCGCCATTCCCTCCGGCGTGCTTGGCGAAACCGACGCGCAGCGCTTCTCGCGGGTGGAGCCGGAGACCGCCGACAACATCGAGCTCGGCCTGCGCGTGAGCCGTTGGCCCTTGACCGGCTCGCTGACCCTGTACAACATCAAGTTCGACAACCGCATCGTCTACCTGCCCGCGCGGCTGGCCGACGGCATCGATTACCTGGACGAGACCGATGGCGTCTACGAGAACTTTGGTGGCGTGGAAAGCACCGGCCTGGAAGCCGCGCTCGGCTATGGCTGGGACAACGGCTGGCGCATCAATGGTGCCTACACCTACAACCGTTCCAAGTACCTGGGCAGCGGCAACGTGGCGCGCGACACCGAACTGGGCATCGTCGACGGTGCACAGGTGATCGGCCAGCCCAAGCACGTGCTGGTGGTCTCGGCCGACTGGCAGGGCGACAGCTGGAACGTCGGCCTGTCCGGGCGCTACCTCGGTGAGCGTTACCTGGATGCGGCCAACGACAACCGCCTGCCGTCGGCCACGGTGTTCAACGCCAACATCGGCTTCGACCTGCAGGGCCTGTCGCCGAAGCTGAAGGGCGTGGGCGCCAACCTGGTGGTCAGCAACCTCACCGACCGCCGCTACCTGGCCGGCGTGGACGGCAGCGATTCGGCCTTCATCGGTGCGCCGCGCACCGTGGGCTTCTCGGTCCGGGTCGACCTGTGAGCCCTGCGCGCCCGTCCTTGCCTGATGGCGGCCGGCGACGGCTGCTGCAGGCCGGGCTGGCCGCCGGCATCGGCGCGCTGATGCCCAGCATCACGCGCGCGGCGGCGATCGCGCCGCATGCGCGCAGCCGCAGCCTTGAGGATGTGCAGCACATCGTGGTGTTCATGCAGGAGAACCGCTCCTTCGACCACTACTTCGGCACGCTGCCCGGCGTGCGCGGCTTCGGCGACCGGTTCGTGGTGCCGGCCGCCCCGCTGGCCGCCGGGCAGCCACGCCGCAACATCTGGTTGCAGCCGAACGCGGCCGGCACCCACGGCATCGCCCCGTTCCCGCTGGATACCGCCGCGCACTTCGGCTACATGCGCGTGGAAGGCACCCCGCACACCTGGCCCGATGCGCAGCGTGCGTGGGACCACGGGCGCATGGCGCATTGGCCGGCGGCCAAGCAGGACCATGCGATGGGCTACTACCGCCGCGATGACATGCCGTTCCAGTTCGCGCTGGCCGAGGCCTTCACCGTGTGCGATGCCTACCACTGCGCAATGCAGGCCGGCACCAATCCGAACAGGCTGTTCCTGTGGACCGGCCACAACGATCCGCACGCACGCGGCGGCGGGCCGGCCGTGGCCAACTCGCACGACAACTTCCCGGAACTGGGCGGCAACCCCGATTCCTACACTTGGACCACCTACGTCGAGCGCCTGCAACGGTCGGGCATCGACTGGCGGATCTACCAGGACATGGCCGACAACTTCACCGACAACCCGCTGGCCGGCTTCGAGCCGTTCCGCCAGGCGTGGCGCGGCGCGCCCGGGCATGACGCAGCGCTGCGCGAGCGCGGGGTCAGCACCCGTGGCCTGGCGCAGCTGCGCGAGGACGTGCTGAAAGGGCAGCTGCCGCAGGTAAGTTTCATCATTGCCGATGCCGCCGGCAGCGAACATCCCGGTCCGTCCAGCCCTGCCCAGGGCGCGGCCTATACCGCGCGCGTGCTGGATGCGCTGACAGCGGACCCGGACGTCTGGAGCCGCACCGCGCTGCTGCTGATGTTCGACGAGAACGATGGCTTCTTCGACCACATGCCGCCGCCTGCACCGCCGTCGCGAGATCCCACCGCCACAGGGGGTTGGGCAGGTGCTTCCGCAGTGTCCACCGACGGCGAGTATCACCTGCATCCGTCGCCGGGCAACGAGAAGGCCGACCCGCTCGACCTGCGTGGCCGGCCCTACGGGCTGGGCCCACGCGTGCCGCTGTACGTGGTTTCGCCGTGGAGCCGCGGTGGTTGGGTCGATTCGCAGGTGTACGACCACACCTCGGTGATCCGCCTGATCGAGCGCCGCTTCGGGGTGGCTGCACCCGAACTGTCGCCGTGGCGCCGCGCGGTGTGCGGCGACCTCACCGGTGCCTTCGATTTCACCGCAGCCGATACGCGGCCCTTCGTGGCGTCGCTGCCGGCGACCGCTGCCATCGCCGCGCGGGCGGCGGCCCTGCCCGGGCGCACGGTGCCGGCGCTGCCGGCAGGCCTTGAACCGGCAAGGCAGGAACCGGGTGTGCGCCCGGCGCGCGCGTTGCCGTACCGCCCGCAGGCGGAGATCGCGCTGGATGCGGGCAACACCAAGGTGCAGCTGACCCTGGGGTGCGAAGGCGCCGCCGCGGTGCTGCATGTCTACGACCGGCTGCGGCTGGAGGCGATTCCGCGCCGCTACACCGTAGCGCCCGGTGCGCCGCTGCAGGACCACTGGCCGCTGCACGCAGGGGAAGGCTACGACCTGTGGCTGCTGGGCCCGAACGGCTTCCACCGGCAGTTCCGTGGCGCTGCCAGCGCCGCTGTACCGGTGCAGGCGTCACTGCGCGGGGAGGGCGGGCAGTTGACGCTTCAGCTGCACAACACCACGGCCACCGCGCAGGCCGTCAGCGTACGCGCCGCCGTCCACGCCGGCCGCATGCCGGAACGTGAGCTGCAGCTGGCGCCGGGGCAGGCCATGGAGATCCGCTGGAACGCCGCTCCCACGGCAGGCTGGTACGACCTGGAGATCCAGCAGCCCGGCGTGATGCAGCGCCTGGCCGGGCGCATCGAAGATGGCCGGCCGGGCAGCACCGACCCGGCGCTGGGCACCGGGGCGATGCGTTTTCTGCTCGACTGAGGCATTACGCGCCTAGCGCGCTTTCAGTGCCGCCCCGGCATGGCCCGCGGCCGACCACGCGCGCAGGCCCATCACGGCCAGGCCGACGAACACCAGGTACAGCCCGGCGGTGATGTCCAGCGATTTGGCCAGGTACATGCCCACGTAGACCACGTCCACCACGATCCACAGCCACCAAGTAGCCACGTGCCGGCGTGCCTGCCACCACTGCGCCACCAGGCTGAGGGCGGCCAGCATCGCGTCCAGCCACGGCAGCGCGGCATCGGTCCAGGTGTGCATGGCCGCGCCCAACGCGATGCCGAAGGCGATGCCCACGCCGAGGTCGCGCAGCAATCGCCGTCGCGGCAGCGGCACGATCACGATCGCGCCATCCTGCTCGGCATGCCGGTGCCAGCTGAGCCAGCCGTACAGCAGGAAACCGCCGAAAGCGACCTGCAGCAGGGTGTCCGAATACAGCCGTGCTTCGATGAACACCACCGCATACAGGCCCACCGCCAGCAGTCCCACCGGCCACGCCAGCACGCGGCGCTTGGCCATCAGCCACACCCCCAGCAGGCTGGCGGCGACGGCGCTCCATTCGAGCAGGAGCGCGCTCACAGGCCGAAGGTGACCGACAGGCGCGCCTGGCGCGGCGCACCGGCGAACAGGTAGTAATCGCCATAGCTGCTGCCGGTGTCACGCCAGTAGAAGCGGTCGAATACGTTGTCCACCGACAGCGTCCAGGTCACCGGATGCTCGCGCAGCGCGTGCTGGAAGCGCACACCGGCATCGAACACCGAATACGAGGGTGCCTTGACGCTGCCATCCACCGTGGCCGCATTGGACGAGGCATAGCGCCAGCCGCCACTTACCGCCAGGCCGGCCACGAACGGCAGGGCATAGTCCACGTGCACGGCCGCACGCACCTTGGGCACGTTGACCAGCTGCTGGCCGTCGTAGAACGCGGTACCGGCATCGCGCGCGCGCGCCTGCAGCACGCTGGCGCTGGCGTTCAGCGCCAGCCGCTCGGTGACCTGGCCATTGGCGGTCAGCTCCAGCCCGGTGTGGGCCTGGGTACCTTCCTGCACGAAGGTGAAGCCGGCATCGCTGGCGTCCGGCTTGGCGTACTGGAACGGCTGGGTGGTGCGGAACACCGCCGCGCCCAGCATCAGGCCGTCGGTGGCGGCGTACTTGACCCCCAGCTCGCGCTGGCGCGACTGCATGGCCGGCAGGAAGGTGCTGCCGTTGGAGGTCCAGAACGGCGCTTCCTGGCCCAGCGACAGGCCTTCCACGTAGCTGGCGTACACGTTCAGCTGTTCGGTGGCCTGCCACACCAGTGCGGTCTGCGGCAGGAACTGCGACAGCCGGCTGTGCCGTTCCGGGGTGCCGCGCTTGTCGTAGGCGCGCTCATCCAGGCGCACGTAGCGGCCGCCAGCCAGCCACTGCCAGTCATCGCCGACGTGCATGCGGTCCAGCGCGAACACCGCGCGCTGCCAGCTGTCCAGGCGCCGCGCGGACGGGCCCGGCTGCAGCGGCGAGGGATCGAACACGGGTACCTGCGCATCGCCGATGTTGGCCGTGCCCACGTACTCGTTGACGTTCTGGCGCTTGTCCACGGTGCGGTGGAACGCGCTCAGCCCCACCGACAGTTCGTGTTCCACCGCGCCGGTGCTGAAGCGGCCGCGCAGTTCGCCGCGTGCCTCGTCATTGCGGCGCACGTCGTCGGGGCTGCGGTAATCGTAGATGTCGTAGTCGCCGTTGGGCGCGAAGTAGTTGCCCGGTACGCTGCCATCGGCGCAGCCAGCAGCGTAGTAGCAGCCGTACGCAAAGGCGACGTTGTCCTGGATCACCGAGCGGCTGTGGCCCACCGACACGCGCGACTGCCAGGCCGGGCTGAAATCGTAGGTATGCAGCGCGGTGAGGTTGGTGCTGTCGATGCCCACCGGCTGCTGCCACGGCTGGTGGCCCAGCATGCGGCTGCGGTCCACGCCGCGCGGCAGTTCGCTGCCGCCCAGCAGCTGGTAACCGGACGCCGAACGCTGCGCGCTGGTCTGGTAGTTGGCATCCACTTCCAGCTTGCCGCGTTCGCCGATCAGCCAGTCGGCGGCCAGCGAATAGAAGTTGCGGCGGCCGTCGGCATGCTCGATATAGGACGAGGTGTCATCCCAGGCCGCGTTGAAGCGCAGCCCGAAGCGCGGGGTAAGCCAGCCGCCCAGGTCCACCGCCGCGTAGCGCGAGCCCTCCGAATCGGTGGCCAGGGTGACGGTGCGCACATCGGCGGGGCGCTTGCCGACGTAGTTGATGATCCCGCCCGGGGCCATCACGCCCGCGGCCAGCCCGGCCTCACCCTTGAGGATTTCCACCTGCTGCACGTTTTCCAGCGCCAGCCGCTGTTCGCCGGCGATGGACAGCCCGTTGAAGCGGTAGCCGGTGGCCGGGTCCAGCGCGAAACCGCGGATGGCGATGTTCTGGTAATAGCCCACCGGTGCGTAGCTGTCGCCCAGCGACGCGTCGTGCCGGGCCAGCTCGGACAGCGTGCGTACCTGCAGGCGGTCCAGCAAGGCGCTGTCGAGCACGTTGACCGAGGCCGGGGTGTTCTTCCAGTCCGCGCTGCCGAAGCTGCTCGACGGTGCCAGCGGCGCGGCGGGCTTGCGCGCCTGCACGCGGATGCCGGCCAGGTCGGTGGGCGAGCGCTCGCCTGCGGCGCTGTCGGCGTCACTGGCGTACAGCGGCAGGGCGGCGCAGAGGGCGGCGGTCAACAGCGTGAGGCGGTAGCAGCGGTTCATTCGATTCGTCATCAGCCAGAGGAGACGAAGCGACGGCGCGCAGGCGCACCGGCCCGCAATGGGGGATGCGCTCGCTGCTCAAGCTCCCTACGCCGGTGCAAACCGGATCAGGTTCCAAGGGACTCTCTCAGCCTGGCAACGCCAGGCACCCCCGCTTCAGTGGCTAGTTTCACACCAATCGGCCGCCGTTGCGACCCCGGTGGCTCAGGCAGCGGCGTGCAGGGCATCCAGCAGGGCCCGGCCCGGGCGGCTGGCGAACCAGTCGGCATGGCCCAGCAGGAACGTGCGGTACGCCACGTCGGCGTTGGCCGGGGAGCCGGTAACCCCTTGGAAGTACTCCACTTCCGAAAGGGCGAAGTCCAGGTGCACCACCGGCAGCAGGTCGGCCAGCAGGTGCACCTGGGCGGCCCCCAGCGGCCGTACCTGGCGGTAGCCGGTCAGCAGCGCCAGCGCGATATCGGCATGCGCCACCGGGCCATCGCCGTCTGCATCCAGCCAGGCGATGGCATTGCGCTCGATCGCGGTGGCCAGGTCGAACAGGGCACTGGTCGGCGAGGCCAAGCCGAAATCGAACACGGTGGCGATCGACGCCGTGGCGCCGTGGCCGTGCCAGAGCAGGTTGGAGACGTGCCAGTCGTTGTGCCCCCACAGCACCGGCTCGGCGGCCAGGCGCTCGCCCAGGGCCGCGTGCCAGGGCAGCACCGCGCGCTGCAGGTCGTGTTCCCACTGCTGGCGCGACAGGTAACTGGCCAGCCCCGGTCGGTCGAGCAGCTCACGCTTCAGCAGTGAAAGCGGATCAGGGGCGCGGATCAGGTCATCGCGCGCCACCAGCAGGTGCGTGCTGCGCTGGGGCGCGGCGTAGCTGGCCGATGCAAGGTGCAGGCGGGCCAGCATCGCACCGGCTGTGCGCGCCTGCGCGGCATCGCCGAGCGGTGTCCAGGAGGGGCTGTCGCGGTACAGGTCATGGCCGTCACCCTGCGCGTGCAGTTCGTAGGTCCAGTCGCCATGGGCGATCGCGGTGGCGCCATCGCAGGCCTGCAGCACCTGCACGACCGGGAGTCCGGCAGCGGCCAGGTGCGCGATGAAACGGTGCTCTTCGGCCAGCACGTCGGCCGTGCGCACGCGGCGATGGTGGCGTTTGATGAAGCAGCGCCGTGATCCGCACTCCACCAGCGCGGCCGCTGAAAACGGTCGCGGGCTGTGCCACACCACGTGGCAGTCGCCCTCAAGCGCCGGATGCTGCCCGCGCAGCCAGGCAAGTTCGGCGTCGTCGATTGCAGGCCAATCTGCGGCGACGTCATCGTTGTCCAGGCCCTGCACGCGGTGATCGGGGTTCGTCATTGAAACGGTAGTGTCGGCAAACAGGGCATGGATCGGTGACACACTTTCAGAAGCGGTGGATCTTGATGTAATCGAACAGATCGGCGTCATTGTCCAGGCCAAGCTTGAGCATGGCATCGCCTTTCTGCCGGCTGATGGTGCTCACGCTCTTGTGCAGTTTCGCGGCGATTTCCTTGACGATCAGGCCGCTGCCCAGCAGGCGCAGGACTTCCACCTCACGGGGCGACAGCGCGCGTGCGCGATCGTCGCCCATGCCCTCCGTGCCGATCTTGTCGATGCGTTTTTTCAGGGTGCGGCTGACATACGGCTGGCCGCGGTGCACGGTCTGGATCGCCACCGGCAGTTCTTCCATCGACGAGGTCTTGTCGACCAGCCCGAGCACGCCGGTTCCAACCACCATGCGCAGGATCGCCAGGTTGTTGGAGACGCTCAGCATCAGCACCGGCAGGTCCGGATAGTGACGGCGGACCTGGCCGATCATGGCAAAACCGTCAGGCTGGCCGCCGCCGGGCATGGAGTAATCGGTGACCAGCACGTCGCACTCCTTGACCTTGAGCACGGCCAAGAGCTCATCCACGCTGCTGGCTTCGGCCACCACGTGGCCCACGCCACTGGATTCGATCACGGATTTGGTGCCGATGCGGACCACCGGGTGGTCGTCGGCGATGATTATGCGCAAGCTCATGGAATAGTATGGCCGTTAAGGCAGCGGCCCCTCGGGGCACGTCGCGGTGGGCGGATCACTCCTGGGAGAACTGACAGCATGCGTACCTCGGTTGTCCGCTGGCTGGTCGTGCTGGGCCTGGTGATCGCGCTGGGCGCCATCGCGGCTCCGGCGCCTGCACCGTCGCTGTCACCGCGCCAGGCTGAATGGATCGACCGGAACCCTACCATCTTACTGGGGCTGTACGACAGCGGCTGGCCACCATTCGAATTCATGCACAACGGCCGCCCCGACGGACTCGGCTACGACTACCTGATGTTGTTGACCCGGCAGCTCGGCGTGCGGGTGAAGGTGCGGGTGTATCGCGATTGGGCAGACGTGCTGGATGCGGCATGCCGGGGCGAGGTCGACGTGGTGATGAACATCACCCTCACCCCGGACCGCACCCGCTGCATGGTCTATACCGGCTCCTACGCCGACGCGCCGTTGGCCCTGGTGGGCCGGGTGGGCGATACCCGGACCTCAAGCGACCCGGACCTGGCCGGGCTGCGCGTGGTCACCGAGCAGGAATTCCTCACCAGCAACCAGGTGCGTTCACGCTTCCCCGCCGCCCGCCAGGTGACTGCGCCCAATACCCGGGCCGCGCTGGCGATGGTGGCCCAGGGCAAGGCCGATGTGTACATCGGCAATGCGCACGTCGCCAGCACCCTGATCCGCGAGCAGGACATTGACGGTATCGCCCTGCTGCGGCCCAGCGACCTGCCGCCCGAGCGCCTCCACTTCGGCGTGCCCAACGCCCGCCAGCCGCTGGCCGAAGCGCTCGACAGCGCGCTGTCCACCGTGACCGCCGCGCAGCGCGAGGCGCTGTACAAGCGCTGGCTGCCGCCACTGCAGTGGTCGGCGCAGTCGCGGCTGATCCTGGGCGAGGCCGAACGCCGCATCCTGGCCACCCCGTTGCGCATGGGCTATGCGCCGAACGGGGCGCCGCTGTCGTTCATCGATGCGGCCGGCGAACCCAGCGGGGTGGCCGGCGATTACCTGCGCCAGCTGCGCATGGTTGGGGCACAGTTGAACCGCGTGCCCGCGCACGACTGGTTCGAGGTGCGCGAGCAGATGCGCCGCGGCGATGTCGATGTGGTGATGGGCATGCCGAACGATGCGCATTACCTGGGCGATGACTGGGTCTTCAGCCAGCCCTTCATCAGCGTGCCCAACGTGATCGTCACCCCGAACAACAGCCGTTCGGTACTGGGGCTGGGCGACCTGGACGGGCGCAGCATCCTGCTCTCCGACCCCGAGCGCCTGCGCGGCTACATCCTCCAGTACGCGCCCAAGGCGCGCATCGTGCCGGCGCGCGGCGTGGAGCAGGCACTGTCGCGACTGGCCAATGGCGACGCCGATGCCTACGTGGGCAACCTGGCGATGGTCGACCGCGTGGTTCGCGAGGTGTATCCGGCCAAGCTGCACGTGGCCGCGCCGGCGGGCTTCAGCGACCAGCTGTCGCTGGCCGTCAAACGCCAGTACGCACCGCTGGCCACCACCTTCGACCGGGTACTGGCCAACCTCACCCCACGCGAGCACGCCGCCATCCGGGGCGACTGGCTGCTGGCCGAATACCGCACCGGGCTGGACTGGCGCTCGGTCGCGCGCTGGGCGGTGCCGCTGTCGCTGGTGCTGCTCACCGGCATCATCGTGCATGGATGGGGCTACTGGCGGCTGCGCCGCGAGGTCGGCATGCGGCGCCGGCTGGAACAGCGGCTGGTGGAAGTGACCGACAACCTGCCGGCGATCGTCTACCAGGCGCGCCGTGACAGCGATGGCCGGGTGACGTTCCCGTACATCACCGGCGACCTGCAGTCGATGTTCGGGGTCAGCACCGCCGAAGTGGTCGCTGATGAAACCCGCCTGGTCGACCAGATCGACCCGCGCGACCGCGAGGCGGTCAACCGCGCGCTGCACGACGCCGCGCGCGATTTCTCCGCGCTGGACATGGAGTTCCGCACCAGCCCGCACGGCGCGGTGCGCTGGGTGCGTACCCGCGCATTGCCGTATGCCGCCGAACACGGCGTGGTGCTGTGGAGCGGTTACTGGGTGGACGTGACCGAAGCGCGCGCACAGGCCGATGCCTTGGCCGCCGCCAAGTCCGACGCCGAACGGGCCACCGCGGCCAAATCCAACTTCCTGGCCACCATGAGCCACGAAATCCGCACGCCGATGAGTGGCGTGCTGGGCATGGTCGAAGCGCTGTCGCACACCGACCTGGATGGCGAGCAGCGGCGCATCATCGCGGTCATCGAGGATTCGGCGCAGATGCTGCGGCAGATCCTGGATGACATCCTCGACTACTCGCGCATCGAAGCCGGCGCGTTGCCGCTGGAGCCGCAGCCGGTCATGCTGCGCAGCCTGCTCGACAACGTGCAGCAGCTGCTGTCGCCACAGGCCTCCAGCAAGAACCTTTCGCTCAGCCTGGAGGTCGATCCCGCCGTCGCCCACCAGCACCTGGTCGATGGCATGCGGCTGCGCCAGATCGTGTTCAACCTGCTCAGCAACGCCATCAAATTCACCAACGAAGGCGCGGTGACCATCGCATTGAGCGTGGAGCGCGATGATGAGATGGCGCAGGCCTTGCGGCTGACGGTGGCCGACACCGGTATCGGCATTTCACCCGAGCAGCGCGAGCGGCTGTTCAAGCCGTTTGCTCAGGCCGATGTGGCGATCACCCGCCACTACGGGGGGACCGGGTTGGGCCTGAGCATCTGCCAGCGCCTGGTGGGGTTGATGCGCGGGCGACTGGAGATGCACAGCGTGCCGGGCGAGGGCACGCGCGTGGAGGTGCTGTTGAGCCTGCCGCTGGTGCCCGGCGAGGAAACCGTGCGTGACGAGCAGCGCCCCGGCGGCGACGTCGACCCGCTGCCACCGGGCCAGGCACGGCGCCGTGTGCTGGTGGTGGAAGACCATCCCACCAACCAGGCCCTGATGCGCTGGCGGCTGCAGCAGCTGGGGCTGCAGCATGAGCTGGCGGTGGATGGCGAAGCCGCGCTGGCGTTGCTGGCATCCTCGCATTTCGACCTGGTCATCACCGATTGCCGCATGCCGGTGATGGACGGCTACACCCTGACCCGGCGCATCCGCGAGCGCGAACGTGGCAGGGGCCAGCGCATGCCGGTGCTGGCGCTCACCGCCAGCGCGCTGGCCGAAGACGTGCAGCGCTGCCGCGAAGCCGGCATGGATGACCTGCTGGCCAAGCCGGTGGCGCTGGCCACGCTGCGCCAGGCGCTGCGCCGCTGGCTGCCCTCGGACGATGCGGACGACGCTGTGCGTGACGCCACGCCGCCGGTGGAAGCCGCGCCTGCGGCGGCGCCCACGCGCGCGGCGATCGTGCGCCGCTTCGGTTCCGAACACGTGGCCACGGTGCTGATCGACAGCATGCGCCAGGCCACCGCCGACGACCTGCAGCGCGGCTGGGAAGCGCGCGACATGGGCGACAGCAACACCGCGGTGGAGGTGCTGCATCGTATTGTCGGTGGGCTGGGCACGCTGGGCGCCGAAGCACTGGCCACCCAGGCGCGCGACCTGATGCAGCGGATTCCAGAACACGGCCTGGCGGCCAGCGCCGACGACATCCGCGCGTTCGAGGACGCCTTGCAGGTATACCTGGCCAGCCTGGACGAATCGTAGAGACACCCCATGGGTGTCCGCGCGATACCTGATCAAAGCGCAGACACCCATGGGGTGTCGCTACGGCTGTTCCTTCAGGTATTCGATGACCAGCCGCCGGCGCTCCGGATCCGCCGTTGCATTGACCATCCTGGAGCCCGGCACCACGGTGGCCGGAGAGCGAAGGAACGCATCCAGGGTCTGCTCGGTCCAGACCAGGTCGGCGCGCTGCATCGCAGGGGAGTAGGGATAGCCGGCCACGCTGCCCGCGCGGCGCCCCAGCACGCCGTGCAGGTTGGGACCGAAGCGGTGCACACCGCCGGCGGTGACCGTGTGGCAGCCGCCGCAGATCGCGAACGCACGCTGGCGTTCCTGCTGCCGCGCCTGCTCGGGCGTCTGCGGCGTACGTGCGCACGCGCCCAGCAGCAGGCAGCACAGCAGCACCAGCAACCGGCGCGGTAACCGCATCACATCGCCGGGTAGTTCGGCCCGCCGCCACCTTGCGGAGTGACCCACACGATGTTCTGGGTGGGGTCCTTGATGTCGCAGGTCTTGCAGTGCACGCAGTTCTGCGCGTTGATCTGCAGCTGCTCGTGGCCTTCGCTGCCGACGAATTCGTACACCCCGGCCGGGCAGTAGCGCGCTTCCGGCCCGGCGTACTCGGCCAGGTTGACCCGCACCGGCACGCTCGCGTCCTTGAGGGTCAGGTGCGAAGGCTGGTCTTCTTCGTGGTTGGTGCTGCTCAGGAACACCGAGCTGAGCCGGTCGAAGGTGAGCACGTTGTCCGGCTTGGGGTACACGATCCTGGTGTGCTGCGATGCCGGTTCCAGGCACTCGTGGTCAGCCTTGCTGTGGCGCAGCGTCCACGGCGGGTTGCGGATGCCCAGCTTGGGCAGCAGCCACTGCTCGATACCGGTCATCAGCGTGGCCACGCTGCGGCCCTTCTTGAACCACTGCTTGAAGTTCTTGGACTGCTTCAGCTCATCGTGCAGCCAGCTGCTTTCGAACGCGGCCGGGTAGGCGCTGAGCTCGTCGCGCTGGCGATCGGCCGCCAGCGCGTCGAAGGCGGCATCGGCGGCCAGCATGCCGGTCTTGATCGCCGCGTGGCTGCCCTTGATCCGGCTGGCATTGAGGTAGCCGGCTTCGCAGCCGACCAGCGCGCCGCCGGGGAACACGGTCTTGGGCAGCGACAACAGGCCGCCGGCGGTGATCGCGCGCGCGCCGTAGGCGATGCGCTTGCCGCCTTCCAGGTGCTTGCGGATCGACGGGTGGGTCTTGAAGCGCTGGAATTCCTCGAACGGGCTCATCCACGGGTTGCGGTAATCCAGCCCGACCACGAAGCCCACCGCGACCTTGCCGCCGTCGGCGTGATACAGGAACGAACCACCGTAGGTATCGCTGTCCAGCGGCCAGCCGGCGGTGTGCACCACCAGGCCCGGCTCATGCTTGGCCGGGTCGATCTGCCACAACTCCTTGATGCCGATCCCATACGCCTGCGGGTCCTTGCCGGCGTCGAGCTGGAAGCGGGCGATCAGCTGGCGGCCCAGGTGGCCGCGCGAGCCTTCGGCGAAGATCGTGTACTTGGCATGCAGTTCCATGCCGCGTTCGAAGTTGGGCCCGTGCGAGCCATCCTTGCGGATGCCCATGTCGCCGGTGGCCACGCCCATCACCGCGCCGTTCTCGTCGTACAGCACTTCGGCGGCGGCAAAGCCGGGGAAGATCGCCACTTCCAGCGCTTCGGCCTGCTGTGCCAGCCAGCGGGTGACCTCGCCCAGGCTGATGATGTAGTTGCCTTCGTTGTGGAAGCATTCCGGCAGCAGCGCGTGCGGCGTGCTGCGCGCGCCTTCCGGGCTGAGGAACAGGAATTCGTCGCGGGTGACCTTCTGCTTCAGCGGCGCGCCGCGTTCGGCCCAGTCCGGGAACAGTTCGGTCAGCGCGCGGGTATCCATGATCGCGCCGGACAGGATGTGCGCGCCGGGTTCGGAGCCCTTTTCCAGCACGCACACCGACAGCTCGCGGCCGGCCTCGATGGCGCGCTGGCGCAGGCGGATCGCGGTGGCCAGGCCGGCAGGGCCGGCGCCGACGATCACCACGTCGAATTCCATGGCTTCACGCGGGGGCAGGGCAGTGGTCTCTTCGCTCATGGGGGTGCGTAACTCGTGGGTAGTGCCGTCCCGGCCGGAGCCGGCGGCGGTTGCCTGGGAATCGCGCGCGACGTGTCACTGCGCAACGGCTGGATCAGTGCATCAGGGTACCGGTAGACGCCGTTTCCGCCTAGTTCGCCGACGTTGGCTACTTCATGCTGCGCCGCACCAAAGACGGTAGAGCCACGCCCTGCGTGGCTTGGCGGCAGCGTGCTGCGCCCGGCCTTGGCCGCCCTGATGGCCAGGCATCACAATGGAGGTCCTGCTGCTGCCCCCGATGTCGCCGCCCATGGCCCTCAATCCGTACGATCTGTTCGATGTCCGCTCGCTGCTCACCGAAGAGGAGCGCGCAGTGCAGGCCACGGTGGCGCGTTTCACCGACGAACGCGTGCTGCCGATCATCGGCGACGCGTTTGACGAGGGCCGCTTCCCGGATGAACTCATTCCCGAAATCGCCTCCCTTGGCCTGCTGGGCTCCAGCCTGCCGGAACAATACGGCGGGGGCGGCCTCAACGCGGTCAGCTACGGCCTGATCTGCCAGGAACTGGAACGCGGTGACTCGGGCCTGCGCAGTTTCGTTTCGGTGCAGAGCTCGCTGTGCATGTACCCGATCTTCGCCTACGGCAGCGAAGAACAGCGGCTGCGCTGGTTGCCGGACATGGCGGCCGGCCGGGTGATCGGCTGTTTCGGCCTGACCGAAGCCCACGGCGGTTCCGACCCGGCCGCGATGAAGACCCGCGCGGTGCGCGACGGCGGCGACTGGGTGATCAACGGCAGCAAGATGTGGATCACCAGCGGCCCGGTGGCCGATATCGCCATCGTCTGGGCGCATACCGAAGACGGCATCCAGGGGTTCGTGCTGGAAAAGGGCATGGCCGGGTTCACCACCCAGGAAATCAAGCACAAGATGAGCCTGCGCGCCTCGCTCACCGGCGCGCTGTTCTTCGACAACGTGCGCGTGCCCGAGCGCAACCGGCTGCCCAACGTGCAGGGCCTGAAAGGCCCGCTGGGCTGCCTCAACCAGGCCCGCTACGGCATCAGCTGGGGCCCGATCGGCGCGGCCGTGGCCTGCCTGGACGAGGCGTTGAACTACACCAAGGAACGCGTGCTGTTCGGGCGCCCCGTGGCGGCCACCCAGAGCGCGCAGATCAAGCTGGCCGACATGGCCCGGCGCATCACCACCGCGCAGCTGCTGTCACTGCAGCTGGGGCGGTTGAAGGATGCCGGCCAGCTGCAGCCGCAGCAGGTCAGCCTGGCCAAGTGGAACAACTGCCGCATGGCGATCGACATCGCCCGGGAGTGCCGCGACCTGCTCGGCGGCGCTGGCATCACCACCGAACACGTGGCGATCCGGCATGCGCTGAACCTGGAATCGGTGATCACCTACGAGGGCACCGAAACCGTGCACCAGCTGGTGATCGGGCGCGAGTTGACGGGGATCAACGCGTTTTAAGCGCCGCCGGCGAATCCGCTCTGGCGCCACGCTTCGTACATCACCACGGCGACCGTGTTGGACAGGTTGAGGCTGCGGTTGTCCGGCTGCATCGGCAAACGCAGGCGGCGGCCGTGCGGCAACGCATCCAGCACGTCCTGCGGCAGGCCACGGGTTTCCGGGCCGAACAGGAACGCATCGCCGTCTTCGAACTGCTGGGTGTCATAGCGCACGCTGCCGCGGGTACTCAGGGCGAACAGGCGCTTGGGCGCGATGGCCTGCAGGGCGGTATCCAGGTCCGGATGCACCTGCAGTCGAGCGTATTCGTGGTAATCCAGGCCGGCGCGCTTGAGCTGCTTGTCGCTCAGGTCGAAACCGAGCGGCTCGATCAGGTGCAGTCGCGCGCCGGTGTTGGCGCAGAGCCGGATCACATTGCCGGTATTCGGTGGAATTTCCGGCTGGAACAACACAACATGGAACGTAGGGTTGGCGGTCATTCGTGCATTTTACGCCGCGACCCCCTGGCAGGTATCGACCGTCGGTCGATACCTGCGGTTACGGACGAACCAGGACCGATGCGGTTTCAACCGCGAAGGCCTGCAGGTCGTTCGGCGACGGGCGCACCTGCAGGGTCGGCAGGTTGATGATCACATCGCGGGCGATCGTGCCGGCGGCCGAGGCCAGGGCACCCATGTAATCGGTGCTGCGGGTGTCCTGCTCGGCAGCCAGGGCTTCGCGCTGTTCGGCGGTCGGGCGGACCTCAACGGCGGCCAGGGTGGTGACGCGCTGGCTGCTGGCCAGTTCGGCACGGTATTCGGCGATCTGGCCGGCGGTCGGACGGACTTCCACCAGCGCCAGGGTCGGGATGCTGCTGGTGCGTTCGACTTCGGCCTGGGCCAGCTGGTCGGCGGCGGGGCGGACCTGCACGGTCGGCAGGGTGGTGATGGCGGAAGCGGCATGCACGTTCGAAACAAACGCGGAGCCGGCAGCGAGGGCGATGGCAATTGCGATGGTCTTGGTGTTCATGACGGGGCCTGTTTAGTGTTGGTGAGCAGTGGTGTGGTAGTAAGGTAGTACACCGAATCTGGGAGTGCAAGAGAAATTTTCAGATTCCGTGTTGTGTTCAGCGAGCAGTCAGCTTTGGTTTGATCGCGTCCTTTCCGCGCTTGGATATAAGCAGGCCCCGTGCCAACTTTTAGTTGTTGATTTGAAAGGGTTTTGTCGGATGCGCAGAGTGTCCGCTGTCCGGACACCTGTCCGATCCAGGGCTGCGCGACTGTCCGGACAGGGGTTCAGGTGGCGGCAGAAGGCGCCGTGGCGGTCAGCGGCGCGCCCGGAAAGTTCCCTGACAAAGGGAGTGACTGTTGGCCGATGCCTTTACCCGTACTCCCGGGCTAGCATCCCCCTTCACTTTCATGACCAAGGAAACGGAATGACCTCCCGACTTCGACCGCGTGCCGCGCTGCTGGCTGTAGCGCTTTCCGCCGCCCTGGGCAGCTTCGCCCCGGCCCCGGTGATGGCAAGGCCGGCGCAGGTCGCCAAGGTCGACATTCCGTTTGAAGAGTTCACCCTGCCCAACGGCCTGCGCGTGGTGGTGCATACCGACCGCAAGGCGCCGATCGTGGCGGTGAACATCTGGTACCACGTGGGCAGCAAGGACGAACCGGCCGGCCGCACCGGCTTCGCGCACCTGTTCGAACACCTCATGTTCCAAGGCAGCGAAAACCACAACGGCGAATACTTCGAGCCCTTCAAGCAGGTCGGCGTCACCGGCCAGAACGGCACCACCAACACCGACCGCACCAACTACTTCGAGAACGTTCCCACCACCGCACTGGACATGGCGCTGTGGATGGAATCGGACCGCATGGGCCACCTGCTCGGCGCGATCGACCAGGCTGCGCTCGACGAACAACGCGGCGTGGTGCAGAACGAAAAGCGCCAGGGCGAGAACCAGCCTTACGGGCAGGTGTGGGACAAGCTCACCCGCTCCATGTACCCCGAAGGCCACCCGTACCACCACGGCGTGATCGGGTCGATGAACGACCTCAACGCGGCCTCGCTGGACGACGTCAAGAACTGGTTCCGCACCTGGTACGGCCCCAACAACGCGGTGCTGGTGCTGGCCGGTGATATCGACGTGGCCACCGCCAAGGAAAAGGTTGCCCGGTACTTCGGCGACATCCCGGCCGGCCCGAGCATGGCCCAGCCGGCGGTCAACGTGGCCAAGCGCGAGAAGTCCACGCGCGAAACCATGACCGACAAGGTGCCGCAGGCACGCATCTACCGTGTCTGGAACGTCGCCCAGACCGGCACCACCGACATCGACCAGCTGCAGCTGTTCGCGCAGGTACTGGGCGGGGCCAAGTCCTCGCGCCTGGACCAGCGCCTGCTGCACCAGGACAAGCTGGTGGACAACATCAGCGCCGGTGCCTACACCTCGCAGCTGGGGTCCAACTTCGTGATCATGGCCACCGTCAAGCAGGGCGTGGACCCGGCCAAGGTCGAAGCGATCATCGATGAGGAAGTGCGCCGCCTGGTCAAGGACGGCCCCACCGCCGATGAGCTGAGCCGCGGCAAGACCGCGTTCCGCGCCGGCTTCATCCGTGGCATCGAACGCATCGGCGGGTTCGGCGGCAAGGCCGACGCACTGGCCGAGTGCGCCGTGTTCGAAGGCGACCCGGGCTGCTTCCGCCGTTCGCTGGCCAACATCGACGCCGCCAGCGCCGCCGACGTGCGCGCGGCCGGCGCCAAGTGGCTGGGCGTGGGCGACCACACCCTGGTGGTGGAACCGGGCGCGCGCGTGGCGCTGCCGGAACTGCCGTCGGCCACCCCCAAGCCGTTCACCGTGCCGGGCGTGGACCCCAGGTTCAGCACCAGCCCGACCGTGGTGGACCGCAGCACCGGCGTGCCGCAGACCAAGACCTTCCCGGAACTGAAGTTCCCGCAGCTGCACCGCGCCACGCTGAAGAACGGCACCCAGGTGATCCTGGCCGAGCGCCATGACATTCCGGTGGTGCAGTTCAGCTATGAATTCCCCGGCGGTTTCACTGCCGACCAGGGCCGCAAGTCCGGCACCGCCAACTTCACCATGGACCTGATGGGCGAGGGCGCCGGCAAGCTGGGCGCACTGCCGTTCGCCGATGCGGCCGACGCACTGGGCGCCAGCCTGGGTGCATCGGCCACCCTGGACAGCGCCGCCGTGTACCTGTCGGCGCTGAAGGAAAACCTGGCCCCGTCGCTGGCCCTGTACGCGGACATGCTGCGCCAGCCGCGCTTTGACCAGGCCGAGATCGACCGGGTCAAGGCCACCTGGATCGCCGGCATCCAGCAGGAGAAGGTCAACCCGAACGCCTCGGCCATGCGGGTGCTGCCCACCCTGCTGTATGGGGCTGGCCATCCGTACGCCATTCCGTTCACCGGCAGCGGCAACGAAGCCGACATCCAGTCGCTGACCCGCGCCGACCTGGTCGACTTCCACCGCGATTGGCTGCGCCCGGAGCAGGGCACCCTGATCGTGGTTGGTGACACCACCCTGAAGGAAATCGTGCCGCTGCTGGAGCGCCAGCTTGGCGACTGGAAGAGCAGCACCCCGGCGCCGCAGGCCAAGGCGCCGGTGGATGTCGCGCGCCCGGCCAAGGCCCGCGTGTACCTGATCGACCAGCCCGGCGCGGTGCAGGCCAACCTGTTCGCCGGCCAGGTGGTGCCCTCCACCATGGACGCCGGTGCCACGCGCTTTGACATCGCCAACGGCGTGCTCGGCGGCGACTTCACCTCGCGCCTGAACATGAACCTGCGCGAGGAGAAGCACTGGTCCTACGGCGCCCGCACCATGGCCAGCAGCACCCTGGGCCAGCGCCCGTGGATGGCCGTGGCCCCGGTCCAGATCGACAAGACCGCCGAGGCAATGAAGGAGATGCAGAAGGAAATCGCCGACTTCGCCTCCGGTGCCGAAACCATCACGCCGGCCGAGGTCACCCGCATCCGCAACATCCAGAACCTGAGCCTGCCGGGCGCCTATGAGACCGCCAGCGCGGTGCTGGGCACCATCAGCGGCATCGTCCGCTACCAGCGCCCGGACGACTACGTGTTCAAGCGCAAGGCCGAGATCGAAGCGATGACCCCGGCCCAGGTGCAGCAGGCCGCCGCCACGCTGGATCCCAAGACCCTGACCTGGGTGGTGGTGGGCGACCTGAAGCAGACCGAAGCCCCGGTGCGTGCGCTGAACCTGGGCGAGGTGACCATCATCGATGCCGATGGCAAGCCGGTTCCGTAACGGGCGACCGGGTGGCTTCGGTGGGTGTAAACGCCGGTCGGGTTGATTCGACCGGCGTTTTTCCCGCGTCGGACGCTTTGGCCGCGCTGCGCGCGGTGTCCGGCCAACGGCCGGACCTACGAATTGCTACGTGGCGGTTGGGATCTGGATCAATCAACCAACGGCAGTTCCCGGTAGCGCCGGCCGTTGGCCGGCCCTCGGGGTCCATCTACCCGCGATTCAGCCCGTTCAGGCACACTGCCTTTCTCATCTTCACGAGCCCTCCGCCATGCGCATTCTGCTGCTCTCCCTTCTTACCCTCAGCGCCACCGCCTGCACCTGGGTGCCGATCGAACCGGTGGGCAAGGCCGTGCGGGTGCTGCCGAACGGGCCGGTTCCCACCGGCTGCGTCACCAAGGGCGAGGTGGTGGTCACCGTGAAGGACAAGGTCGGCTTCTACAACCGCAACCCGCTGCGGGTGCAGGAAGAACTGGAAACCCTGGCCCGCAACGAGGCGCCCAGCGCCGGCGCAAATGCGGTCCAGGCGTCGGGCCTGCCGGCGGATGGCAGCCAGCGCTTTGCCGCCTTCCAGTGCCCGCCACGCTGAACCCGTCAGGTCCGGGCCGGAACCATACGCCCGAACGTGAATTGGTAAAGGTGCGGTGAAGGCGCAGGGGGCTTACAATAGCGCCCCCTTTGCCTGAGCCTTGGCGCTAACTGATGCTCTTCAAGAATGTATCGATCGCCGGCCTGGCGCACATCGACGCGCCGCACACGCTGACGTCCAAGGAAATCAACGAACGTCTGCAGCCGACGCTGGATCGCCTGGGCATCCGTACCGACGTGCTGGGCGATATCGCCGGCATCCACGCCCGCCGCCTGTGGGACGCGGACATGCTCGCCTCCGACGCCGCGACCCTGGCTGCCCGCAAGGCGCTGGACGACGCCGGCATCGGCGCTGACAAGATCGGCCTGCTGGTCAACACCTCGGTCAGCCGCGACTACCTGGAGCCGTCCACGGCCAGCATCGTCTCGGGCAACCTGGGCGTCAGCGACCAGTGCATGACCTTCGACGTCGCCAATGCCTGCCTGGCCTTCATCAACGGCATGGATATCGCTGCCCGCATGCTTGAACGCGGCGAGATCGACTATGCGCTGATCGTCGATGGCGAAACCGCCAACCTCGTCTACGAGAAGACCCTCGAGCGCATGGCCCTGCCGGGTGTGACCGCCGACGACTTCCGCAACGAGATGGCCGCCCTGACCCTGGGCTGTGGCGCTGCCGCCATGGTCATGGCGCGCACCGAACTGGTGCCCGACGCGCCGCGTTACCGCGGTGGTGTGACCCGTTCGGCCACCGAGTGGAACCAGCTGTGCCGCGGCAACCTGGACCGCATGGTCACCGACACCCGCATGCTGCTGATCGAAGGCATCAAGCTGGCGCAGAAGACCTTCGTGGCGGCCCGCGAAGCACTGGGCTGGGCGGTGGAGGAACTGGACCAGTTCGTCATCCACCAGGTCAGCCAGCCGCACACCGCCGCCTTCATCAAGAACTTCGGCATCGACCCGAAGAAGGTGATGACCATCTTCGGTGAGCACGGCAACATCGGCCCGGCCTCGGTGCCGATCGTGCTGAGCAAGCTCAAGGAGCTGGGCCGCCTGAAGAAGGGCGACCGCATCGCGCTGCTCGGCATCGGTTCGGGCCTGAACTGCTCGATGGCCGAAGTGGTCTGGTAAACCGCACTCCCCGGTAGTTTTTGCCCCGGCCATTGCTGATCCCAACATTGCCCATTCATGTCGATCTCTTGCCGAATGTCGACATGTAATGGGCATCACGTGGATGAGATCGACATGAGTCGTATCCACGACACCCTTAGGTCGGTTATCTGCGACAACGACCTCTGGCCGCGCCCCCGCACTGGGATGCGATGCCATCTATACGGTCAAATCCAATGAAATTTCCCGGTTACCCCACCCATCCGCAGCGCTTCGAAGTCCGCCCCGGCCTGACGATGGGCTACCTCGACGAAGGCCCGCGCGATGGCGAGGTGGTGGTGATGGTCCACGGCAACCCGTCGTGGAGCTACTACTGGCGCACGCTGGTGGCCGGGCTGTCGGACCGCTACCGCTGCATCGTGCCCGACCACATCGGCATGGGCCTGTCGGACAAGCCCGATGACGCGCACTACGAGTACACCCTGCAGTCGCGCGTGGACGACCTGGACGCGCTGCTGGCGCACCTGGGCATCACCGGCCCGGTGACCCTGGCCGTGCACGACTGGGGCGGCATGATCGGCTTTGGCTGGGCGCTGTCGCACCATGCGCAGGTCAAGCGCCTGGTGGTGCTCAACACCGCCGCCTTCCCGATGCCGGCGGCCAAGCAGATGCCGTGGCAGATCGCGCTGGGCCGGCACTGGAAGATCGGCGAGTGGATCATCCGCACCTTCAACGCGTTCTCGTCCGGCGCGTCGTGGCTGGGCGTGGAGCGGAAGATGCCGGCGGACGTGCGCCGTGCCTATGTGTCGCCGTACAACAGCTACGCCAACCGGATCAGCACCATCCGCTTCATGCAGGACATTCCGCTGAGCCCGGCCGACAAGGCCTGGTCGCTGCTGGAACGCGCCGGCAGGGCGCTGCCGTCGTTCGCCGACCGCCCGGCCTTCATCGGCTGGGGCCTGCGCGATTTCGTGTTCGACCACCACTTCCTGGCAGGCTTCCAGGCGGCGCTGCCGCAGGCGCAGGTGCACGCGTTCGAGGACGCCGGGCACTACGTGCTGGAAGACAAGCACGAGGTGCTTGTGCCGGAGATCCGCGCGTTCCTGGACCAGAACCCGATTTGACGGAGTACCGACCAACGGTCGGTACCTACCGGTCACGCCGCGTCGGGGTGGTCCGCGCCATCGCGCCAGGCCCAGCTTTCCAGGCTCAGCGCCGGCAACCCATGGATCGCCCGCGCCTTGTCGCACTGCGGGCTGGCCTTGCCGAACTCCCACGACGCATCCACCTCGCGGCACACGCTGGGGCGGTTGGGGTGGATGCTGCAGCGTGAATACACCCCGATCTCCGCATCCAGCGCCACGCAGCGCACCGGCTTGGAATGGGTGCCGCGCATGCACAGGCGGTGCGGGTCGAGCGGCTCGGTCAGCTGGTGCGGCACGCCGCCGGGGGTGACCTCGTCCGATTCCATCCAGTGGAAGGCCACGCGGTACTGGGTGCAGCAGGCGCCGCACGTCATGCAGGGATGGGACATGGGCGTGCCGCCCCGGGCGGCAGGGGGATGGAAAGGCGAAGGGGGCGAATTTTCCACGCCTGCGGCCGCCGCGCAAGAATTTTCTGCAGCGGCGACAATGAACGGATGAACAGCCCGATCAACATCGCCGCGCGCCTGCCCGAACTGGCCCGCGAACGCCCCGACCAGATCGCCATCCGCTGCCCCGGCCGGCCCGGCCCCGGGGGCATGGCGCGCTACGACGTGACCCTCGATTACCGCACCCTGGACGCCCGCAGCGACGCCATGGCCGCTGGCCTGGCCGCCTACGGCATCGGCCGCGGCGTGCGTGCGGTGGTGATGGTGCGGCCCTCGCCGGAGTTCTTCCTGTTGATGTTCGCGCTGTTCAAGAACGGCGCAGTGCCGGTGCTGGTTGACCCGGGCATCGACAAGCGCGCGCTGAAGCAGTGTCTGGACGAGGCCCAGCCGGAAGCCTTCATCGGCATCGGCCTGGCCCACGTGGCGCGGCTGGTGCTGCGCTGGTGCCCGTCCGCCACGCGCCTGGTCACGGTCGGCCGCCGCTGGGGCTGGGGCGGCACCACCCTGGACCAGCTGGAAGCGCAGGGCGCACGCCAGCCGCAGCCGATGGCCGCCACCGATGGCGAGGATGTCGCCGCCATCCTGTTCACCAGCGGCTCCACCGGCGTGCCCAAGGGCGTGGTCTACCGCCACCGCCATTTCGTCGGCCAGGTGGACCTGCTGCGCTCGGCATTCGGCATGGAGGCCGGCGGGGTCGACCTGCCCACCTTCCCGCCATTCGCGCTGTTCGACCCGGCGCTGGGGCTGACCTCGGTCATTCCGGACATGGACCCGACCCGCCCGGCCAAGGCCGACCCGCGCAGGCTGCACGACGCCATCGCCCGCTTCGGCGTGACCCAGCTGTTCGGCTCGCCCGCACTGATCCGGGTGCTGGCCGATCATGGCCAGCCGCTGCCCGGCGTGCGCCGGGTGACCTCGGCAGGCGCGCCGGTGCCGCCGGATGTGGTGGCCCGCATCCGCCGCCTGCTGCCCGACGATGCCCAGTTCTGGACCCCCTATGGCGCCACCGAGTGCCTGCCGGTGGCGGTGATCGAAGGCCGCGAGCTGGAAAGCACCCGCCAGGCTACCGAAGCCGGCGCCGGCACCTGCGTGGGCCGCGTGGTGGCGCCCAACGAGGTGCGCATCATCGCCATCGACGACGCCCCGCTGCCGCATTGGTCGCAGGCGCGCGAAGTGGCCCAGGGCGTGCTGGGCGAAATCACCGTGGCCGGCCCGACCGCCACCGACAGCTACTTCAACCGCCCGCAGGCCACCGCCGCGGCCAAGATCACCGAAACGCGCGCCGACGGCAGCACCCGCGTGGTGCACCGCATGGGCGATGTCGGCTACTTCGATGCCGACGGCCGCTTGTGGTTCTGCGGGCGCAAGACCCAGCGCCTGGAAACCGCGCACGGCCCGCTGTACACCGAACAGGTGGAGCCGGTGTTCAACGCACTCGACGGCATCGCGCGCACCGCGCTGGTCGGCGTGGGCCCCGCTGGCAGGCAGCTGCCGGTGCTCTGCTATGAACTGCAGCCGGGCAGCGCCGATTCGCCGGCCCTGCAGCAGCGGTTGCGCGATGAAGCGGCCGCGCATGCCGGCACGCTGCGCATCGAACGCTTCCTGCTGCACCCCGGCTTCCCGGTCGATATCCGCCACAACGCCAAGATCGGCCGCGAGAAGCTCGCGGCCTGGGCGGCAACCCGAATGGAACAACCCGCATGAAGATCCTTGTCACCGGTGGTGGTGGTTTCCTCGGCCAGGCGCTGTGCCGTGGCCTGGTCGCGCGCGGCCACGAGGTCCTCAGTTTCAACCGCGGCGATTACCCGCCGCTGGCCGCGATGGGCGTGGGCCAGATCCGCGGCGACCTGGCCGACGCCGACGCCGTGCGTCACGCGGTGGCCGGGGTGGATGCGGTGTTCCACAACGGCGCCAAGGCCGGTGCGTGGGGCAGCTACGAGAGCTACCACCGGGCCAACGTGGTCGGCACCGACAACGTCATCGCCGCCTGCCGCAGCCACGGCGTGCGCACGCTGGTGTACACCTCCACGCCCAGCGTCACCCACCGCGCCACCCACCCGGTGGAAGGCCTGGGCGCCGATGAAGTGCCCTATGGCGAGAACTTCCAGGCCCCGTACGCGGCGACCAAGACCATCGCCGAGCAGCACGTGCTGGCCGCCAACGACGCCACCCTGGCCACCGTCGCACTGCGCCCGCGCCTGATCTGGGGCCCGGGCGACCAGCAGCTGGTGCCGCGCCTGGCCGAACGCGCGCGCGCTGGCCGCCTGCGCTTCGTTGGCGATGGCAGCAATCTGGTCGACACCACCTACATCGACAATGCCGCGCTGGCCCACTTCCTGGCCTTCGAACACCTGGCCCCGGGCGCGGCGTGCGCCGGCAGGGCGTACTTCATCTCCAACGGCGAACCGCTGCCGATGCGCGAGCTGCTCAACAAGCTGATGGCCGCGGTAGGCGCGCCGCCGGTGGAGAAATCGATCAGCTTCAAGACCGCGTACCGCATCGGCGCGGTGGCCGAACGGCTGTGGCCGCTGCTGCGCCTGCGCGGCGAACCGCCGATGACCCGCTTCCTCGCCGAGCAGCTGTGCACGCCGCACTGGTACAGCATGGAACCGGCGCGGCGCGACTTCGGCTACGTGCCGCAGGTAAGCATTGACGAAGGGCTCACGAGGCTGAAGGCTTCATCGCGCGGCGAGGAATCCATCACTTCCTGAACACCGGGGGTTGGTGAAGATGGCAGCACGCCAATCCGGCACGCACGACGCGAGGATCGACATGCTGCACTACGCCGTAATCTTTTTTGTCATCGCCATCATTGCGGCGGTGCTCGGCTTCTCCGGCATCGCCGGCGCTGCCAGCAACATTGCCTGGATCCTGTTTGTGGTGTTCCTGATCCTGGCCATCATCTCGATGTTCCGTAAGCGAGGGTAGTAGCGCAGGATCCTGCACGCCCCCTCTCTCCGGGCAACCAGGATCCAGCGCAGTCTCCGACGGCCTGGCGCTCGCAAGAGCGCCGGGCCGTCGTTGCTTCAGGTGACGGTAATCGAACTGCGCAGCGCGCGCTCGCTGGCGTGCCGTTCCAGCGCCAGCTCCAGCAGCCGGGTGATCAGCGCGGTGTAATCCAGCCCGCTGGCCGCCCACAGCTTGGGATACATGCTGATCCGGGTGAAACCGGGCAGGGTGTTGATCTCGTTGATGACCACCTCGCCATCGCGGGTGAGGAACACATCCACCCGCGCCAGCCCCGCGCAGTCCAACGCCTGGTAGGCGCGCACCGCGATCTCGCGGATGCGCTGCTGATCGCCCTCGCTGATGTCGGCCGGCACCACCACATCGGCGCCGTTTTCGCTGATGTATTTGGTGTCGTACGAATAGAACTCGTCGTGCACCACCACCTCGCCGCACACGCTCGCCTCGGGCGACGCGTTGCCCAGCACCGCGCATTCGATCTCGCGGCCGTCGATGGCCGCTTCCACCAGTGCCTTGTGGTCGTAATCCAGTGCCAATGCCAGCGCGTCCTGGAATTCCTGCGCCGTGCGCACCTTGCTCACGCCCACCGACGAGCCCTGGTTGGCGGGTTTGACGAACAGGGGGCTGCCCAGCCGGGCGGTCAGCGCGGCGTAGTCGGCTGCGCCTGCGGTGGCCCGGGTGAAGCAGGCGAACGGTGCCACGGCCAGCCCGGCATCGCGCAGCAGGCGCTTGGCCACATCCTTGTCCATCGCCACCGCCGAGCCCAGCACGCCCGAGCCCACGAAGGGCAGGTTGGCCATGCGCAGCAGCCCCTGCAGCGAGCCGTCCTCGCCCAGCGTGCCGTGCACGATCGGGAATACCACGTCGATCTGGGCCAGCGCGGCCGCCGGCGTGGCCGGCACCAGCTGCTGGCGTTCGGCGCCGGGCAGCACCGCCACGCCCTGGCCGGAACGGTTCAGCGCGATCCGCGCCGGGTCGTCGGCGTGCAGCAGGAAGCCGTCCGGGTCGCTCACATGCCACTGTCCCTGCTTGTCGATGCCGATCAGGGTGACCTCGAAACGCTCCTTGTCCAGCGCGTCCAGGATGTTTTTCGCCGACTGCAGCGAGACCTCGTGTTCGGCCGAACGGCCGCCGAAAATGATGCCAACCCGGATCCTGCCCATGCTGCTGCCGCTCCTGCCATGCGTGTGAGGGATATTGTAGAGCCACGCCCTGCGTGGCTGGAGCGGCCGACGATGGTTCAGCCACGCAGGGCGTGGCTCTACCCATCAAGGCGGCGGGTACAATGACGCAATGGCACGCTCCCTGCTCTCCTCCCTCAAGCCCCTGGCCGGCAACGCGCTGCAGCTCGCGCTCAACCGCACCCTGGCGCTGGACCCCGATACCCGCCGCGCGCTGGTCGCGCTGGATGGCCGCCACATCGCCCTGACCCTGGAATCGCCCGCGCTGGCGATGCGGATCGGTGTCGAGGGCGAGCGCCTCACGGTGGGCCCGGTGGACCCGCAGCAGGAACCGGACCTTGCCGTGCGCAGCACGTTGGGCGGGGTACTGGCACAGCTGCCGTTCCTGGCCAATGCACGGCGTGGCGGCGACGCCCCGGCCGGGCGGGTCAAAGTGTCCGGCGACGCCGAACTGGCGCGCCGCCTGCAGCAGCTGGCCAGCCGCTTCGATCCGGACTGGCAGCAGCCGTTCGTGCGGGTGTTCGGCGAAGTGCTGGGTGTGCAGATCGCCAATGCCCTGCGTTCGGCCCTGCAGCATGCGCGCCGTGGCGCGTCCGACCTGGCGCACAGCGCCGCCGATTTTGTCACCGAGGAGTCGCGCGACGTGGTAGCCCGAGCCGAACTGGATGCCTTCCATGACGATGTGGATGTGATGCGCGACGACGTCGAACGCATCGCCGCCCGCGTGCAGCGCCTTGCCCAGGTGCGCGCATGAAGGCGGTGTTCCGGGCAAGCCGCATTGGTCGGGTGATCCTGCGCTACCGCCTCGACGACCTGCTCGAAGGCACCCCGCTGGAAGGCTGGCTGCGCCTGGCCAAGCCGTTCGTGCCGCGCGCCTCGGCCGACATCGCCGTGCAGTCGCGGGGCGCGCGCCTGCGCCTGGCGCTGCAGGATCTCGGCCCGATCTTCGTCAAGTTCGGGCAGATCCTGTCCACCCGCCGCGACCTGATCCCGGCCGACATCGCCAACGAACTTACGCTGCTGCAGGACCGGGTCAAACCGTTCGATGGCGCCACCGCGCAGCGCATCGTGGAAGCCGCGCTTGGCCGCCCGGTCAGTGAGGCCTTTGCCAGTTTCGAGCTGGAACCACTGGCCTCGGCCTCGATCGCCCAGGTGCATGCGGCCACGCTGGCCGATGGCCGCCAGGTGGTGGTCAAGGTGCTGCGCCCGGATATCGAAAAGCAGATCGACGCCGACATCGCGCTGCTCAAATCGGCCGCCGCGCTGGTCGAACGCACCCACCCGCGCGCCGACAAGATCCGCCCGCGCGAAGTGGTGGCCGAAGTCGAAAACACCTTGGCCGCCGAGCTGGACCTGCAGCGCGAAGGCGCCAACGCCAGCGTCCTGCGCCGCAACTGGGTGGACTCGGACGACCTGTACGTGCCCGAGGTGGTCTGGAGCCACACCGCCGAACGCGCGCTCACCCTGGAACGGGTGTGGGGCATCCCGTCGGATGACATCGCCGCGCTGGACAAGGCCGGGATCGACCGCAAGGCGCTCGCGGCCAAGGGCGTGCGCGTGTTCTACACGCAGGTGTTCCGCGACAACTTCTTCCACGCCGACGCGCACGCCGGCAACATCTGGGTCGATGTCGATCCGGCGCGCCGCGACAACCCGCGCTTCATCGCGCTGGATTTCGGCATCATGGGCCAGCTGTCCGAGGAAGATCAGTACTACCTGGCCGAAAACTTCATGGCCATCTTCAACAAGGACTACCGGCGCATGGCCGAGCTCCATGTCGAAGCCGGCTGGATGCCCAACAACGTGCGCATCGATGAACTCGAAGCCGCCGCGCGTTCGGTATGCGAACCGTACTTCACCCGCCCGTTGTCGCAGATCTCGCTGGCCGAAGTGCTGATCAAGCTGTTCCGCGTGGCCCAGCGTTACGAACTTACCCTGCAGCCGCAGCTGATCCTGCTGCAGAAGACGCTGCTCAACATCGAAGGCGTGGGCCGCCAGCTGGATCCGGAACTGGATATCTGGGCGGTGGCACGGCCGGTGCTGGAACGCATCCTGCGCGAACGCTACAGCCCGCGCCGCGTGTTCAAGGAACTGCGCAAGCGCCTGCCGGAAATCATGACCCACACCCCCGACATGCCGCGCCTGGTGCACGCTTGGCTGCGCCAGCAGGTGGAAGGCGGGCATGAGCTGTCGATGCGCTCGCAGGATCTGGTGGCACTCAACAGCAACCTGCAGAAGCTGCAGAAGCGCGCCGTGGCCGCCATTGCCGGCGTCGGCCTGCTGATCGTGGCGGCGGTGCTGTACGGCATGCAGCCGGGCGGCTGGTACTTCGGCGATGCGCCGGTGTGGAGCTGGGTGAGCGGGGCAGCGGGATTGTTCTCGCTGGCCAGCGCCTGGTGGCGCCGGTGACCGATATCGGGATGTCCGCCGACGCCACGGTCGAGGCGCCGGTGGCGCTGCCGCCGCTGCAGCTGCTGCACGTGGACGAGCGCCTGGCCGTGGTCAACAAGCCGGCCGGGCTGATGGTCCATGACAGCAAGCTGGCCCGCGGCGAAGATGATTTCCTCGCCGACCGCCTGCGCGAGCAGCTGGGCAAGCCGATCTTCCTGGTCCACCGCCTCGACCGCGCCACCAGCGGCTGCCTGCTGCTGGCCTTCGACCGCGAAAGCGCCAGCTTGCTGGGCAAGTCGCTGATGGGCGGCGATGTCACCAAGGATTACCTGGCCATCTGCCGTGGCTGGCCGGCCGAAGAAGCGTTCACGGTCAACCACGACCTGGATGGCGGCCCCGGCAAGCCGGTGAAGAAGCCCGCCATCACCCATTTCCAGCGCGTGGCCGTGGGTGAAATCGCGGTGCCGGTCGGCGAGTTCGCCACCTCGCGCTACGCGCTGCTGCGCTGCCAGCCGCAGACCGGGCGCTTCCGCCAGATCCGCCGGCACCTCAAGCACCTCTCACATCACCTGATCGGCGACACCAGCCACGGCGATGGCCGCCACAACCGCAGCTTCCGCATGCAGGGCATCCACCGCATGCTGCTGCACGCCGAACGCCTGCGTTTCCCGCACCCGGACGGCACGCTGATGGATGTCAGCGCGCCGGTGGATGGCGAGTTCCGCAAGGCAATGGATCTGTTTGGGTGGTAGCGGTGAGGCGCACGACCAACGGTCGTGCGCTACCGATGGGGCGTTATTTCTTGGCCGGAGCCGGGGCTGCCGCCGGTGCGTTTCCTTCGTTCACGATCGCCTCCAGGTCCTTCTGCAGGTCCACGAACAGCGGCTGCATCTTGTCCTGGATGGCCACCATCACGTTCTGCATCAGCGCCGGGGTCTTGTCCAGCAGGCTCTGCCCGGCCGAGCTCTCGTAGAACTCGGCCATGGCCAGCACGTCTTCCTTGCTGAAGGTCTTCTTGTAGAGGTCCACGTACATCGGCCGCAGCTGCTGCCACGACAGCGCCTGGCGGATGGTCTGGTTGGTGCGCTGTTCAATGCGCTGCAGCTGCGCCTTCTTGGCCTCATCCAGCTGGCGCTGTTCGGCCACCTGCTGGAACTGCTGGCGCTGCATCGCCTCGATCTGCGGCAGCATGGTGTCCAGCATGCTCTGCGCGCGCGACGCCGCCAGCAGGCGGTTGATGTCCGCATCCGACGGCGGCGCGGCCAGCGCCGGGGCAATGGCGGCCAGGCCCAGCGCAAGGGTCAGGGCCAGGCGGGTCAGGCCACGGCGGGCCGGCGAACGGGTCGACATCATGTAAGTGCATCCTGCGTTGCGTGGAAGCCCGAGCATACCTGCGATCCGGTCAAGCAGCCGTGCGCGCGTCGCATTGCCGCGTCCGGTGCGACGGTTCCGGCCCGTACCCGGCTTTTATGCCCCTTATCGGCGGTATTGGTGAACATTACGGTCACCTCAGGCGGCGATCCTGCCCTTACAATGCCGCCCATGGGAAACGGGCCTGTCACCATCAACGCGCACCTGGCGATTCCGGACACGGAGATCGTCGAACGTTTCGTGCGCGCCAGCGGGGCGGGCGGGCAGAACGTGAACAAGGTTTCCAGTGCCGTTGAACTGCGGTTCGACGTGGCCGGTTCGCCCTCGCTGCCCGAGCCGCTGCGCACCCGCCTGCTGGCCCGGCGCGACCGGCGCATGACCGGCGACGGCGTGCTGGTCATCGATGCCCAGCGTTTCCGCACCCAGGACCGCAACCGCGACGATGCACGCGAGCGCCTGGCCGCCTTCATCCAGGCCAGCCTCAGCGTGCCCAAGCCGCGCGTGGCCACCAAGCCCTCGCATGGCTCCAAGCTGCGCCGGCTGGATGAAAAGAAGGGCCGCGCGCAGATCAAGCGCGGCCGCACCACACGCAATTGGGAGTGATTGCTTGAACAACCGAAGTCCGCTGCTGCCGGCCGTGCCGCCCAACATGCCGCAGGTCAAACCGAACCGCTTCCTGCGCTGGCTGGCACGCTGCACGCTGCGCCTGGGCGGCTGGAAAGTCACCGGCACCTTCCCGGACGTGCCCAAGCTGGTCTTCATCGTCGCCCCGCACTCCTCCAACTGGGACGGCTTCTGGGGCATGGCCGCCAAGATCGCGCTGGGCATGCAGGTCAAGGTGCTGGGCAAGGCCTCGCTGTTCTGGTGGCCGCTGTCGCCGCTGCTGCGTACCCTCGGGGTGATCCCGCTGGACCGCAGCTCGCCTCAGGGCACCGTGGAGCAAGCGGTGAGCCTGCTGCGCAAGTCCGACCGCCTCTGGTACGCGATCACCCCCGAGGGCACCCGCAAAGCGGTGACCCACTGGAAGGCCGGGTTCCTGAAGATCGCCCGCATGGCCGACGTGCCGGTGCTGGCGTGCTATTTCCACTACCCGGAAAAGACCATCGGCATTGGCCCGCTGTTCTACTCCACCGGCGATGACGTGGCCGACATGGCCGCCATCCGTGAGTATTACCGCCCCTGGCAGGGCAAGAACCGCGGCACCGTTTGAAGCAAGCCCAGGCGCCACGTCCGGCACATGCCGGGCGCGGGCAATGGGAGTAGGGTGACCGGCTGCGGTTGTGTGCCGCTTCACCTCATTCCAGGAGCCCGTTTCATGTCGCGTACCGTTATCTTGGCCGCCGCCATCAGCCTGGCGCTGGCGGCCTGTTCCGGCAAGGAGTCCACCCCCGTGTCCGACGCCCAGACCCCCGCCGCGCAGCAGCCGGCCGACGCCTCCACCAACCCCCTGTTGAGCGCAAGCACGCTGCCGTTCCAGGCCCCGCCGTTCGACCGCATCAAGGACAGTGACTACCTGCCGGCCTTCAACGAAGGCATGAAGCAGCACCTGGCCGAAGTGCGCAAGATCGCCGACAACGCCGAACCGGCCACCTTCGACAACACCATCGAAGCGCTTGAGCGCAGCGGCGAAACGCTGGACCGCGTGTCGCGCGTGTTCTTCGGCCTGGTGCAGGCCGATACCAACGAAGCGCGCCAGAAGATCCAGGAAGAGGTCGCCCCGAAGCTGGCCGAGCACCAGGATGAAATCAGCCTGGACCCGAAGCTGTTCGCGCGCATCAAGACCATCTACGACCAGCGCGCCTCGCTGGGCCTGGACCCGGTGCAGACCCGCCTGGTCGAACGCGATTACCAGGAGTTCGTCCGCGCCGGTGCGCAGCTGAACGACGCCGACAAGGCCGCCCTGCGCAAGCTCAACGTGGAAGAAACCACGCTGGCCACCCAGTTCCATACCCGTCTGGTCGCCGCGACCGCCGCCGCTGCCGTGGTGGTGGATGACAAGGCCAACCTGGCCGGCCTGGGCGAGGATGAGATCAACACCGCCGCTGCCGACGCCAAGGCCCGCAACCTGGAAGGCAAGTTCCTGCTGCCGCTGCAGAACACCACCCAGCAGCCGGTGCTGGCCTCGCTGAGCAACCGCGAGCAGCGCGCCGCCGTGCTCAAGGCCTCGGAAACCCGCGCCGAGCGCGGCGATGGCAACGACACCCGAGAAACGGTGCAGCGCCTGGCCCAGCTGCGTGCGCAGAAGGCCAAGCTGCTCGGCTTCGAGAACTACGCCGCCTACAGCCTGGCCGACCAGATGGCCAAGACCCCGGCCGCCGCGCTCAAGTTGCTCACCGACACCGTGCCGGCCGCCACCAACAAGGCACGCGGCGAAATCACCGAGATGCAGAAGGTGATCGACGCGCAGAAGGGTGGCTTCCAGCTGGCCGCATCGGACTGGGACTTCTACGCCGAACAGGTGCGCAAGGCGCAGTACGACCTGGACGAATCGCAGATCAAGCCGTACTTCGAACTGGACAACGTGCTGCAGAACGGCGTCTTCTACGCCGCCACCCAGCTGTACGGCATCACCTTCAAGCCGCGTACCGACATTCCGACCTACCACCCGGACATGAAGGTGTATGAAGTGTTCGACAAGGACGGCACCTCGCTGGCGCTGTTCTACACCGACTACTTCAAGCGCGACAGCAAGTCCGGTGGCGCCTGGATGGACGTGTTCGTCGAGCAGAACGGCCTGACCGGCGCCAAGCCGGTGGTCTACAACGTCTGCAACTTCACCAAGCCCGCCGCCGGCCAGCCGGCCCTGCTGAGCTTCGACGACGTCACCACCATGTTCCATGAGTTCGGCCATGCGCTGCACGGCATATTCTCGAACGTGAAGTACCCGTCCATCGCCGGCACCAGCACCTCGCGCGATTTCGTCGAGTTCCCCTCGCAGTTCAACGAGCACTGGGCGCTGGACCCGAAGGTGTTCGCCAACTACGCCAAGAACTACAAGACCGGCGAGCCGATGCCGCAGGCGCTGGTCGACAAGATCCTCAAGGCGCGTACCTTCAACCAGGGCTACGCCACCACCGAGTACCTGTCGGCCGCGCTGCTCGACCTGGCCTGGCACACCCAGCCGGCCGACGCCAAGCTGCAGGACGTAGCGCCGTTTGAAGCGGCTGCGCTGAAGAAGTACAAGGTCGACCTGGCCCAGGTGCCGCCGCGTTACCGCACCACCTACTTCGACCACATCTGGGGCGGCGGCTACTCGGCCGGTTACTACGCCTACTTCTGGGCCGAAGTGCTGGACCACGACTCGTTCGAGTGGTTCAAGGAACACGGTGGCCTGACCGCTGAAAACGGCCAGGTGTTCCGCGACAAGATCCTCTCGCGCGGCAACAGCGTGGAACTGGCGGACCTGTACCGCCAATTCCGCGGCAAGGACCCGTCGGTCGAACCGCTGCTGGTCAACCGCGGCCTGAAGTAATGCGGCCAATGTAACAACGAACGGCGGGGGAAACCCCGCCGTTCGCATATCCGGTGCCGGGGCCGGCCGGTGCCGGTCGCCCAACCGGTAGTGCCGACTGTTAGTCGGCAAAGCGCGGTCCACGGACATTCGATCGCCGCGCGAACGGCAGCCGACTAACAGTCGGCTCTACCGCCTACGTTCCCACGCGACACCCGACCTCGCTGCATCCCAGGTGATCGAGTGCGATCTCCAACGCATGCATGTAACTCTGCGCGCAATACCCGTGCGCCACGCCGATGCGCTGGCCCACGTCCGCCGGCAGGCAATCCTCCGGCGCGCCCGCATCATCGTCATGCACTTCCACGTACACGTTGTGCAGATGCGGCAACAACCGCTGCAAGCGCGTACTGCCCACGCACGCCCCCGGATCCAGCAGCGTGACCTCACCGCGGCTGTGATCGGCCACGCGCAACGCATCCAGCAGTTCCTGCTCCGACCCACACGCACGTATCGCCACCGTGGTGCCCGCATCGATCGCCCGGTGCACCAACGCCTTGAGCACCGGCGCCGGCAGCGGCTGCGCGGTGCGGATCAATTGCCCGCTCGCTTCCGGGCCCCGAATGATGAAGATCGACATGGCTCAGGCACTCCCGGCAACGGTCTGCAACCGGCGCGCGGCAATCGCCAGCGACAACCGGCATGCATCCTCGCGGCCACTGCTGCACACCACCCGCGCCACCGGCGCATGCAGCGGGTGCAGGTGCGCATCCAACCCATCGTCATCGTCGGCCGCCATCTCGATATACGGCGCCGGCAACGCCTCCAGCGCTGCGCACAGCGCGCGGCCATGCGCAGCCCATTGCGCCGGCTCGGCGGCGCCGGTCTCGATCAGCACCCACGCCGGCTGGCTTTCCCGGGCCTGGCGTAGGCACTGCAGCAGCGCCGGCAGCGTGGCGCAGTCCTGGCAGTGCACGGCGTGGCCGGCCAGCTGGGCCGGCACCGGCAGCGGGTCCGGCGACGGCTGCCGGAGCAACAGGATGGTCATGGAACACCTCGACAAAGCGCCCGGAGGCGCGGTGTCGCCACGATGCGCGCGCGGGCCATAAAGGGGCGATCACCCGCATGCCCGGGGCGCGTAAACAACGCGTAGATTTTTTATCGGGGACGACCGTTGGTCGTCACGGTGGGAACTCCGGAACGTCCTGATGGTCAGACCCCAACCAACGCCCGCAAGGATCGCCACCATGACCGCTGCCGCCGCCGAACCCCGCTCCAACGGCCTGCTCCACTGGCTGAAGAAGGAAGCCCTGCCGCTGCTGGTCATGCTCGGCCTGCTCGCCGCCGCGCGCGACAGCCTGGCCAACCACTACCAGGTGCCCAGCGGCTCCATGCAGCACACCCTGATGCCCGGCGACCGGGTGGTGGTGGACATGCGCGCCTACGGCCTGCGCCTGCCGTTCACCTCGGTGGAACTGCTGCACACCGGCGTGCCACAGCGCGGCGAGGTGGCGGTGTTCGATTCCCCGCAGGACGGCACCCGCCTGATCAAGCGCATCGCCGCCGTGGGCGGCGACCGCGTGGACCTGCATGAAGGCCACCTCAGCATCAACGGCCATCCGCTCGGCCAGGTGGGAACCGATGACGTGGAAGACTTCGGCCGCACCCTGGCCCAGCTCGACCTGGGCCAGGGCGGCGGCCCGGACATCACCGGGCTGGCCGTACCCGCCGGCAAGGTGCTGATGCTGGGCGACCACCGTGGCAACAGCGCCGATGGCCGCTACTTCGGCCTGGTCGACGCCAAGGCCCTGTATGGGAAGGCGGCGCGCGTGTATTACCGCCGCGGAGAGGGTTTTACCTGGCAGGCGCTGTGAGATCACGGGGGCCGGCCAACGGCCGGCGCTACCGGGGTCGGGCGCCCAAAACCCCGATCGGGGTCGTCGCCCAAAACCGTGATCCACGGGTAGCGCCGGCCGTTGGCCGGCCCTCGCAAAACCTTGATCGATACGTACAACGTCTCAATCCAGACCGGTCAGGTTATGGATCGACCCGTACCCGCTGCCTATCCTGAGCGCTGATCCTTACGCACCGGCCCGCCCCCACGGGCCCAGACGCAATGAACGGCGACACCGCAGCGCTGCCCGAGCGCAGTTCCACCCCCCATCCGCCCGCGCCCTCGCAGCACATCGAGCAGGGCACCCCCGCGTTCCGGCGCACGGCGGCGGCGCTGTTCCTGGCCGGCTTCTCCACCTTCGGCCTGCTCTACACCGTGCAGCCGCTGCTGCCGGAGTTCAGCCGCCACTTCGGCGTCTCCGCCGCCAACAGCGCGCTGGCCCTGTCGCTCAGCACCGGCCTGCTGGCCGTTTCGATGCTGGTGGCCGGGTTGATCTCCGACCGGGTGGGCCGCCGTGGTGTGATGATCACCGCGCTGCTGGCCTCCACCGTGCTCTCGGCCGCCAGCGCCATGGTCGACGACTGGACCACGCTGCTGATCCTGCGCACCCTGCTCGGCATCGCACTCAGCGGCGTGCCGGCGGTGGCGATGACCTACCTGGTCGAAGAAATGGACAGCCGCGCGCTCGGCCTGGCCATGGGCCTGTACATCGGCGGCAATGCAGTGGGCGGCATGAGCGGGCGCCTGATCGCCGGCATCGTGGCCGACCACTGGGG